>JAEZJP010000179.1 GCA_023415715.1 Bacillota bacterium | reverse complement strand
CTGGTGTACAGTGTCAATAAGCGATACTGAACCATTGTCCATAATTTGCAGCGTCCAGTGAGTACCAATCCGTTCATAGCGCATATTAGTCCCCCCTATTTTTAATCAAATTTCACCATATATCTTCATATATATGATATCAGATGACTTGGGATAAGAAACAATTATGAGTAGCATCACAGTATATCCTGTTTCGTTCACTTCCCGGCCGTATGCAGCATTTTGCTCCAGCCTTCAAAGCTTTGATAGACTGCTTCCGTGAGTTTGGCTTTATCGCGGTCAATAAACGCCTGCAGAATCATTTTGTGGTCGGCTACCGCCTGCCCAGGAATGTTGGACATGGAATTGCGGATTGAAGCCACAAAAAGCTGCAGAACAGTCTGACCGATTTTGATCACATAAGGATTATGTGTCGCCTGCAAAATCGCTTCATGAAATGACAAGTCATCATTTGCTGTTTGCTTATTCGCTTGAACATTTAACTCAAGGTTCTCTACAGCCTTGGCAATTTTTTTGATATCTTCAGGGGTTGCGTGCTCCATTGCCAAGAGGGTATAAGCCGGTTCGAACATTTTGCGCAACTCAAAGATATACTCATCGCCGGACTGCATAAGTATCATTTGATAAACCAATGGGTTAATTCCCTGTTCATCCACGCTATGGCGGATAAATGTACCATCTCCCTGAACAGATTCGACTACACCCATTACACTAAGCATTTTTATGGCTTCACGTACGCTGGACTTGCCAACGCCCATGCTTATGGACAGTTCAGTTTCTGATGGCAATTCATCACCAGGGTTGATTTCGTGATTTATGATTGCTTGCGTAATTCGTTGCATAACAGTATAGGCCACTGATGGCTTTTTAATAACTTTGCTCAAAATTGCCTCTTCATTCACCTAACATTCACCTCATATTGCATAGTACACTTCAGTCATCTGATGACATGATATCAGCCATACAAATATTTGTCAACTACATTTTAACATTTTCCGGATTTGTTGTGGCCCAAACCGGCTTCTTGCATTGGGAGCCGGATAGATTGATCAGACGAAAAGAGGCTGTCCCGCTGCGATTCACCCGCTTTGAGACAGCCTCTTCCTTACTGGATATTCTTTGTTCAATGCTTTGCCTTTTATTCCGTTTGATTCCTACATCGTCCCGTCCAGCGTGAACTTGTCCACTTCTTCCTTGAGCAGCGTAGACTGGCTGAACATTTCCTCGGAGGCAGAGGCGCTTTCCTCGGACGCGGTGGCGTTGCTCTGCACCACATCGGATATCTGCTTCAGGCCCTGCTTGATCTGTTCAATGGCGGCGGCCTGCGCTGCCGAGGCGGTTTCAATGCCCTGAATGGCTGCCTTGATCTGTTCCGCTTCCCGGGCAACTTCTTCAAGCTCTTTGGCCGTATCTTCCGAGTATTTTGCGCCGCCGGATATGGCTTTTAAGGACGCCTCGATCAACTGTGTCGTCTGCTTGGCCGCTTCAGATGATTTGCCCGCCAGATTGCGCACTTCATCCGCCACAACGGCAAACCCGCTGCCGGCGGAACCCGCCCTGGCTGCTTCCACCGCGGCATTGAGGGCCAGGATGTTCGTTTGGAATGCGATATCGTCGATCACTTTGATGATCTGGCCAATCTCGCCGGAGGTTTTGCTGATCTTGTCCATGGAATCAAGCATCTTATGCATGGTTTGATTGCTTTGACCGATTCCAACGACAGCCCTGCTCACATAATCCGTAGCGTTTTTCACATTGTTCGCGTTATCTTTTGCCTGTCCGGATACGCTTTCAATGGACGAGGACAATTGCTCAATGGAAGTAGCCTGTGTTTGCACGCCATGGGAGAGCGTCTGCGCTTCTTCGGAGATCCGCTTCGCGCCTGCGTTGACCTGGCTGGACGCAACCGCAATGGCAGTGAGCGTATGGTTCAAAGAAGACGATATTTCCAGAAGCGCCTGCTTGATGGCCGCGAATTCGCCGCTGTAATCGTTCGCCAGGCGGATGCGCATATCCCCCGCAGCCATGGAGTTAAGTACTGCCGTGATCTCCTTGATATATGAAAGATAACCGTTCAGCCGTTCCGCCGTCCGCTTTGTGGACAGGCACAACCGTCCCATTTCATCGCGGGAAATGAATTTATCATCGATGGCGGCATTAAGATCCCCATCGGCAATGCGTTCCATTACACCGGTTACGTATCTGGAAGTCTTCGCCAGAGGAAGGGTGATCGCCAGGCTTACCACGATTAAAGCCAGCAGGCCGCCAATAACGATCACGATCAGCAGGATATTATCCCTTTGGGTTGATTCCGCCACTGTATTCAACAAATCGGCCCGCCACTTGTCGGACAGCGTCAAGGTCTTGTCTATGGCGGCGCGATGTTCCAAATAGGCAGCTTTCAGGTTTCGCTGTGCCGACTTCATCAGAACGGCATTATAATTCTTTCCTGCAGTTACGACCTCGTTTTCAAATACGTCGAAAAATTTGACAGCGGAATCATGCGCGTCTTTTAAAAATACCTGCCGCATTTCGTTATCCGTAATGTGCGCGTCCCAATACGTATAGCGCTCCAGAAAGGCTTGTTTCAGGGCCTGGAACGATGTGTACAATTCGTCCCTCTGGTCGGAACCGTCTGTTCCGATATATTCCTGTGCAGTTGCATAGGCTTCGATCACATATTCCACAGGAGGTTTGATATCCGTGGTCAATTCGTTGGAAAGCATGATTTCATCGTATAATTTGCTGCCTATCTTCGTGTTTTCAAAAAGGGATAAGGAAAGCGCCCATACCAACAGGATCAACGCAGCTGCCATCACTGAAAAAATAAGCATTTTAGTACGAAGATTGATGTTTCTCACGAAAAATGCTCCTTCATTTGTAGATAATAGATTCTATTAAAAAATATCGCCAAAAAAACGGAAAAATTAAACGTCATGTTTTGCATCATTGTATCATCGCCATTATACAATTTCAACGGCATTCTACCAATATTCGAGCAATTTCTTATGAGTTATCAAATGAGGAGCATATGGAACAGGCCCCTGACCTGCGCTGGAGAGCCGACTTTTCTCATATGATATTTCCCTTCCTGCCGGTTTTCTTGAATTCTACCAAAAATGGGCAGATCTGTCATCTGTTTCGTTATACGATACGGCAGGTTTTGCCTTTTAGACCAGGCAGCCAGGATTTCGTCTATCCGGAGGCCGGCGGGTTTTAGGAGTCAGGCTTCTGAAAAGCCCTCCCGCGGTACGGATTGACCTAAGAAAGTGATCAGGATCATCAAAAAAGCTGAACGGAACACAGAACAGCTTTCTGTTTCTTATAATGAAATATATATTGGATATTTACATAAACAGTAACATACATTAGCACATCAAGGTTGACGGTGGTTCGCAAGCCTTCACAAAATTGAATAAGGAGTGACATCTATGAAGAAGACCTGCGTGGCATTAGTGGCTGTTGTTCTGATCCTGGCCATTGTTCTTGGCGTAATGATTGATGACCGAAACAAAAAGGTGAATCAAAACGACAATCTCATTGCTAAGTATAATGAGCTTCAAAAAAAGACTGATGAACTTGACCGTGGCTTGACGGCAGCCAACCAAGCCCTGGAAGATGCCAAAGCGGAAAACGAGAAGGTTCTTAACGCGGCGCAGGAAGCTGCTAAAACTGCCGATGAAAAGCTGCAGGCTGCGTTAGGGGAAAAAGCGGCAGCAGAGGAGGCCGCCAAATCTGCCGATGAAGCCGTGCAGACAGCATTGCATGAAAAGGCTGCGGCGGAAGATGCTTTAAAAGCTGCTGAAGAAGCCACGCAGGCGGCTCTGAACGGTAAGGCGGAAGCAGAGGCATCAGCAAAGGCCGCCAAAGAGGCGGAGCAGGCAGCTTTGACAAGGATGCAGGCGGCGGAGGAGGCCGCAACCACAGCCGGGAATGAAGCGCAGGCAGCATTTAAGGACAAGGCTGATTCGCAGAAGGCTGCCAAGGTTGCTGAGGAAGCCATGCAGGCAGCACTCAATGAGAAGGCGTCGGCTGAAAAAGCCGCAATGACTGCGGAAGATGCCATGCAGGCAGCTCTAAAGGACAAGGCTAAAGCAGAAGAGGAAGCCAAAGCAGCCGGGGAGGCTGAAAAGACTGCACTGGCTGAAAAACTTGCGGCGGAGGATGCTTTAAAAACCGCCGAAGAAAAAGCGCAGGCTGCGCTTGCGGATAAGCTGGCAGCCGAGGAAGCCCAAGAAAGCGCAAAAGCTGCAGCCCAGGCAGAAGCTGATGAACTGAACGCGAAGCTTAATGGGATCCAAGCGGAACTGAATGCAACCCAGGCTGAATTAGGAAGGCTGAAAAGCCAGCTGACAGCCGCGAATGATGCCACACAGGCTGCTTTGGATGAATTGGGCGCCGCCAGGAAGGAAACAGAAACCGTCAATAGTGAAAAGGCAGCTGCCGAGGCCGCTTTGAAGACGGCACAGGAAGAGAAGGCTGCCGCCGAGGCCGCTATGATGACGGCGCAGGAAGAAAAGGCAGCTGCTGAGGCCGCTATGATGACGGCGCAGGATGAAAAGGCAGCCGCCGAGGCCGCTATGAAGACGGCGCAAGATGAAAAGGCAGCCGCCGAGGCCGCTGCGAAAACGGCGCAGGATATGCAGGCAGCTGCCGAGGCAACCGCCAGAATGCTCGGTGATGATCTGCAGTCCGCACTTCATGGCAAGGCAAAGGCAGAGAAGGATCTGAAGGCCGCGCAGGACGATGCTCAGATAGCAAAGGATGATCTTTCAGCCGCGCAGGAGGCTGTGAAAGCCGCCGAGGAGGCAAAGACCCAAGCGCTTGCTGATAAGGAAACAGCCGAACAAGCGCTGGCGGATGCCCAAGTATCAGCAGGTGAACCGGTCACGGCGCCGGAAGCCCTTGATTTCATAGTGAAGGGCGGATACAGGGTGATCACTGTCAGCAAGCAAGGGTATATCGGCCCTATTGAAGTGACCGTTATATTGGATGCAAACGGCGCCATCCAGGCCATGGCTGTTGATGGATATGGTTTCACCGAAACATACGGTGTGGGGGATAAAGTGAGGGAGGCTGATTTTATCAGCCAATTCATAGGCAAATCAGGAACCGTTGAATTGGGGCAGGATATAGATGCGGTTTCGGGCGCAACAGCATCCTCCCAAGCGGTGGTTGATGCTGTAAACGAAGCATTGTCACAGTTAAAGTAATTGTAAAAAATTAAAAACAGGAGGCCGCGGGACGCGCAATGCTCCCGCGGCCATAACTTAGCGTAAGACCGGCGGAAAGCGCAAACAATATCCCGGACGCTTAAATTTTGGACCGGGGTGAGGCTATGGCCGGTACGGTAAAAAAAGCGGTGCTGATTGTCTCCGGCCTGGCGAGCTTGGCCCTTGGGGTAACCGGTTTTCTATTGCCTGTCGTACCGGCCACGCCTTTTCTGCTGCTCGCCGCCTGGTGCTTTGCGCGCAGTTCTGACAGGATGTACGAAAAACTAAAAAACAACAAGCTCATCGGCGGGTTCATTCGTGAATTCATCGGGCGCAGGGCTGTATGGAAAAGGGTAGTGAAAAGCGCCCTGATCTTTTTGTGGCTGTCTGTGATCATTGCTTTTTTCCTTGTGAAAAACCCATGGCTTCGGCTTTTGATTTTCGCCTGTGGCCTGTCTTTCAGCCTGTTTATGAAGCGGATCAATGGTACCGTAAAAAAGTGAAAAGCAAGGTGCTCATTTCCTTGTATTTCCGGTTTTCTTTATGATGGTTTCATGGTATAAAGGGCTGTCGATTGACGGCCTTTTTTTGCAGTTGACTCCCCCTTGAGGCTCCGTAACCCCACCCCCGATTGTGTCGGATTTGGGCGGGGGTGGAGGGGGCCGGCGAAACAAGCGATGCAAGCGGCAGCGCAGCAGCGCGCCGATTGAGCCGGATGGAGGGCTTTGCGTGTTGTGTTTTATCAGTTTCTACTATATGATTGGTATATAATCCCTTGCGTTCTATATTTGTTGGTTACAATATATATAGAAATACATATGATTTTGAGCTTTACTCAGGAGGAAGGCCCATGGAGAAGCTTCTGAAAAATGTATGCGCTTTGCTAATGGCTGTTTTGGCCTTGTTTGCATCATCCGCCAGCGCTTCCTATTTTCAAAACGATTATGATGCGATAGAGCAGACGGTACAATCGGTGCTTATGCTGGGCCTACTTGATGAAAACGAAGAATTCTTCGGAAACGGCAGTGGGTTTGTTGCCTTTGACAGCAATACACTGGTGACAAATTATCACGTGATCGATAAAGCGGCCGAAATTTGGGCTGTCAGCGACAATGGCAAGGACTATTATCCCATTACAAGGGTGCTCGCCGCGAATGAAAAGAAGGATATTGCAATCCTTGAGTTCTATACATATGATGATGCGCCTGTCCTTGAACCGCTCAAGCTCTTTCCTGGCGGCAAATTGCGCAGGGGGGAGCCGGTGGTGGTTATCGGCAGCCCGCAGTTCATCACCAACGAGGTAACCAAGGGGGATATCAGTGCGCTGTATGACGATGACGGCGTCCCCATCATACAATTCACGGCGCCTGTTTCCCATGGATCCAGCGGCGGTCCCCTGTTCAATGACCGGGGTGAGGTCATCGGCATCACCCGCTCCACCATTACCGACAACCAGAATACGAACCAGGCAATTGACATCAGCGAAGTCATACAATTATATAAGACAAGGGAAGGAGCTGACATCATCCGGTTCCCATGGATGGATTTGTCGGGTTATATATCCGCGGCAACACCTAGGCCGACGGCGACGCTTACGCCAAAGCCTACGCCAAAGCCGACACTGGTACTTGCACCTGTTAATGATATTCGCGTATCTACCAGCCAAGGCGGCGTTGAGCTTACATGGGATGCGGTTCAGGGTGCCAGACAGTATAAAATTTATCGGTCATATGACAACGACAGCTACAGCCTTGTTGGTACGGTTGCCATTAGCACATTTCAAGATATGGAAATTAAATCCGGAGAAACATATTACTACAAGATTGTCTGTACAAACGGCACAGTTGCATCGCATACGTCAGATGCCGTTAAAGCTGAAGTACCTATCGCAACACCAAGGCCTTCGCTTACTCCGCCTGCTGCCGTCAAGGGATCTGCGGGAACTGAAGGAATTTCAATTACTTGGGATGCGGTTCCAAATGCTAAAATGTATCAAGTTTACCGGTCTTATAATTCTGGTGAATTTGCCTTGGTAGAACAAACCTCATCTACCCGGTATTTGGACAAAGGAGCCATTGAACCAGGCATATATAGCTATAAAATAATAAGTGCTGACGGTACCGCTGTATCTTCTGACCCAGCAGAAATCCTTGTGGTTTCGTCCTACTATACATATTCAGATGCCTTGTCAATACCCGGTAATTTCAAAGCCAAAGCCGGCGGGACTGCAGTAACGCTTACGTGGTCAAAGGTCAAGAACGCAAAAGAATATGCGATTTACCGTTCAAGAGTATCCACCGGCCCCTATACGGCGTTAGCTACCATAACTGGTTCAAAATATACTGATAAGGATGTAAAGAGAGGCTACACGTATTATTACAAGATCCGAAGCATGGACGGGGCCAATGTATCTGAAACTTCGGAACCTATCCGCGCATCAATGCCCAAGCCAACGCCAACGCCTAAGCCGACAAAAACACCCAAGCCGACGGCTACGCCGTATAGAGAGCCGGCGAACCCCATCGATTTTTTGAGCAGTTATGTTGAGCGTTACAAGGGCGATCCAAACATAAATTTGGGGATAAAAAACGTAAGTGGAAAGAAGACCATTGATGGATTTACAATTATCTTCTATTGTGAAGATGTGTATGAGGAGAAAATTAAAAATAATGGTACTGGCGATATATATAGCGCCTATACGTATACAAAAACCATAAAGCCCGGCAAGAGCATTATGGCCGGATATGTATGGTTGGAAGGATATCAAAACGCCAAATACGTATATGTTGCAGTTGCAAAGTTTCATACCACAGATGGAAATACGGTAACGATTCCCGAACCTCAATGGGATTACTGTTACTATACATTGGATTAGTGTTTTTGATATAGCGAAGGGATGCGTTTGATGGACAAATATGCTTACCTGAAAGATTTGTGGGACTATCTGTACATGGAGCATCCCCTTGCGCCTGCGGATGCCATCATTGGCTTTGGCAGCCACGATCAAACCATTGCCAGCCGCGCCGCCAAGCTGTTTAAGGCTGGTTGGGCGCCTGTGATCCTGTTCACGGGGTATCTTGGCAAGGGTACCATGGGGATATATCCTAAGCCGGAGGCAGAACTTTTTGCCGAAATCGCTGTGAAAGAAGGCGTTCCGCCTGAAGCTGTTTTGATTGAAAACAAAGCCACAAATACGGGCGAGAATATTCATTTTGCCAAAAGTATGTTTGAGAACAGGGGAATGACTCCAAAGAAAATCATTGCCGTCCACAAGCCCTACATGACCCGCCGGGTATGGGCAGCGCTTCAAAAGCAGTGGCCGGAGGTGGAGGTTGTCATAGCTCCGGGCAACCCGGCATTGGAGGACTATGTGGCCGGCATGCTTAAAGACGGCGTGGAGGAAAGCGAGATCATCAACAGCCTGGTGGGAGATTTTCAGCGGATGGACGTGTTTGCAAGGCTGGGCTATCAAATTCCCCAGCAGATTCCACCTAAGATTATGGCTTCCTATGAGGCGCTCGTGAAGCTGGGGTACGATAAGTATATTGTATGACGCGTATTAGTATGGCAGAGCAACCCGTTCATATGGAAGGGGCCGCTGGTTAAGGTCCAGCAAGCACCGCCAGGCCCTTCTTTTAGGCGGGCCTTTTCGTGCCCCGGCATTGCTCGTTTCACCAACATGATATGGCAAGGCAGTTTTGATCTGCGGATTATTTATATTGGGCGGCGTAACGTATGAACATCAATATGCGAAACTATACAGGTGAACAAGGATGCAATAGCGAGGATTTCTACAAAATATTTGATTTCTTAAATTCCAATGGAGCCGTTGGTTTTAATGAAAATTGGCATTGGGCAAGATGGGAATGGTTAATGGGGCATCCGAACCTGAAAAAGGAAATGGTTCCTATTATTGGAGTTTGGGAATGTGACAATAAGGTCATAGGAATTGCAACTCATGATATGCGGTTAGGTCAAGCATATTTTATCTGTAATATAAACTTTGATTTTTTAAAGAAAGATATGCTCTTGTATGCGGAAAAAAGTCTTGCAGCTAATGGGAAACTTCAAATAGCAGTTCATGATATGGACAATGATTTTTCATCTTATTTAAGCACAATGGACTATCACGCAAGTGAGAGCAAGGAAACTGTTTTATCCATCGGGTGCAAACAATATCCTTATTCTTTACCCCAAGGATTCAGTATATCATCCTATGCGGAAAATAAAGACCCTGACAAGTATAATATAGTCCTATGGAAGGGCTTCAATCACGAGGGATTACCTCCGCTGATTGAGAACACAGATGAGGAGACACGCCCTCATTTCAATCCAAGTCATGCAGTTTTTATTATTGCGCCGGGTGGTGAGTATGCTGCTCATTGTGGAATATGGTTTTTTCCTGATACCGAAATTGCTTATGTTGAGCCAGTTGTTACAATTCCAGAGTATCGAAAGCAAGGCTTAGGAAAGGCAGTCGTTTACGAGGCAGTAAACCGATGCTATGCCATGGGAGCAAAGTACGCTCTAGTTATTTCCAATCAAGAATTTTATCGTCAAATTGGGTTTGCTAAAAGTTCTTCATTTACTTTTTGGTCCAAGTAACCGTTCATTATAAGCATAACGCGAAGCAGCTGAATTCCAATTCGCCGGGCAGTTTGAACTACGGTTTATTCAGATTTTATGAAGGAGAGTAAAATGGGAATTACTATTCGCAAAGCCTTACCAGAAGACGCTTATGATTATACTGTTTGCCTTATTTCTTGCTGGCAATCAGCATATAAAGGAATCGTTCCTGATGAATTTTTAGAAAACATGCTGAAAGAAAAAGAGCAACGAGTTGAAAGGTACAGAAAAAATTTAACTGACCCCGGTGAATGCGAATATTATTGTGTAATGTATTCGGAAAGAATGATAGGATTTCTCATTATAAATAAAAGCTTCAACAAAGATAAGTCTGGCATAGGCGGGATATGGGCGGTTTATTTAATTGAGGAATTCCGGGGTAAAGGTTATGGCGAGGAAATGTTAAACTTTGCAATTAACGAATTAAAGCGTGCGGAACAAAAAGAAATATTTCTGTGGGTGTTTGAAGAAAACAACAGAGCAAGGCGATTTTATGAAAAACATAGTTTCAGTTTTGACGGGACAAAAAGGGAAGTGAAATATGGTAAGCCGTTAGTTGAATTGAGATATGTGTTCAACCCCGTAAAATAGGCATAACAGGAAGCCGGCAAATTCCAATGTATAAGCTTTTATTGTGACAAGGGGACGAATCTGTTGGTTCTCTCCATATTGCGAACTTCTATTGACACTGGCAGTATGAACTGCGGATTATGGAAAGCAAGGGACTTGAATGATATCAAATTTAACCATTGGCGATCTCATGATTGACTTTGTGAACAATGAGCGCACTCGCGATTTCTATGCCAACCTTACGGGTTGGGAGAAGACTGTCGCGTATGATTGCCCTGCACTCAAAACAGACAACGGCCTGACGATTCTGTTTGCCCAAACCGATATTTCGTATGTGCCGCCTGTTTGGCCTGAGGAACCGGTTAAGCAGCAGAAGCAGATGCACTTGGACTTTACGGTGGACGATTTACCGTCCGCCGTGGATGAGGCCATCCATTTTGGCGCGGTTAAAGCCGCCGTCCAATATGGCGATTGGTATGTCACGATGCTGGACCCGGATGGGCATCCGTTTTGCCTGTGTAGGCGGCAAGGTAAATCCGAGTTTGAGTTGTATTTTAAGAAGAAGGGATTTGACATGATTCCGAACCCCTCCGTCAATATCGACTGTACGGATGTGGCAGCACTTCGCGGGTTCTACGCCAAATTAACAGGTTGGGATCAGGATTTTCATTGGACGGCGTTGGTTACCGAACATGGAATGGTCGTTCATTTCATGGGATGCGACTTTGACTATATTCCACCCGTGTGGCCAGAAGAACCCGGAAAGCAGCAAAAGCAGATGCATTTTAATTTTCAAGTGGATGATTTGCAATCGGCGGTTGAGGAAGCTGTTAAATTGGGCGCAAAAAAACCGGCTCAGCAATTTGGCGGCGAAAAGTGGGTCACATTGCTTGACCCGCAGGGGCATCCGTTTTGCTTATGCGAATGATATAGAAAGGGAGCTGCCCTTTGTAAGCAGCTCCCTCACTCCACATTCAATTTAGAAACACGGCTGTCCCAATCCCTGACGTATGCCCTTCACAAACTGGTGAACCTCAAGCACATCGCCCGTTGCGCTGTCATACACAGTAATCTCTTCAGCAAGCACAATGTACCGCGGCACGCCATCAGCATAGCGCCCCCAACCTGCGTCATATGCGCCGGCTGCCTGGTACTTTGCCCAAGCCGCGGAGTCATCGCCGACACTCATAATTTTGAGGAAATCCTCAATCCGATATGCGCCTTCTTCAAAATCAGTCATGACGTCCCAGCCATACCAGGTGTCCGCAGTATATTCGTCAGCGTACCATGTAAAGTGATTGGTAACCCATGCGCCCACAGGTTCATCCGCTTGAGGGGTCCAATCCTTTGACCACTTCATCAGCAGCCATGCTTCCGGGGCGTTCCACTTCGCAGCCCATCCCTTGTATTGGTGAGCTTTCATGTTGTTTCCGTTCACATTGATCCATTTGCTTCCCGCAAACGCAGTGCTCAAGGACAGAACAAGACAAGCTGCCAGAACCAGGGCCAGGGTCTTTCTGAGATTCATCGAATTCTCCTCCTTGGTTGTTTTTGCATGAAATTGTCGTATACAAGATTCCTTTATTGTCATTATAGCGTGAACGTATTGCAAATCAATGAAATTAATGTAAAAATAAACCATAATATGCGTGTCGTACACGGATGCACAATGTAATCATTCCGTTCGTTTTACACGGTTTTCGGGCTGCCATATCATAAACACCCCAGCAGGCATTTTATCAAGTACAAAACTTAACAAGGGAACGGATCTTTTGACTAACATAAGACACATGAGGTTGTGACGAGAGAACCGTCCCCATGACACGCTCAAAAAAGCAGCCGCACCGCCGCAAGGACGGTCATGCCTATCACAAGGTACCTAAACAGCTTTTCGTTGATTTTCTTTACGATCAAGGCGCCGAACAACGCCCCCAGCGCCACGGCAGGGATCATGATGGCGGCCAGGGTTGCGTTGCTTAGTGTGATATTGTGCCATAGGATCACCTGAAGCGGTACCTTTATGGCGTTGATGATTAAAAAGAACCAGGCGTATGTGCCCAGAAAGTTGTTTTTACGGTAGCCCATCGCCACCAGATAGAGGCTCATAATAGGCCCGGCCGCATTCCCGATCATGGTGGTGAAGCCGCTTAAGATCCCTGCCAGGGCGTAGAACCAGGTCTTTTCGGGAACGGCAAAGCCGCTGCCCTTTGTTTCGATCCAAATCATTAAGCCCACGCAGGCCATCACCGATATGGCTATGATGGTCTTGAACTGCCTGTCACTGACGAAATTGCCCACAACGGCGCCGATGATAAGCCCGATCCCCGCCCACAGGATCAGCCGTCTTATTGCGTGCCACTTGGCGTGCTGCCTGTAATAGGCCACAGCAAAGACATCCCCGACGAGCAGGATGGGCAGCAGGATTCCCGTGGATTCCTTTCCGCCGAATATGGAGGCCATGACCGGTATGATAACGGTCATTACGCCGCTTAATCCCATTTTGGACAAACCTACGCCGAGCGATGCCACGGCTACCCATATCCACTGCGCCAGGGTAAAATCAAACATCATCTTTCGTTCACGTCTTTCGTCCATAAATTTGGCTATCCGGATTGATTAGTTAAACACAAACCAGCAAATATCATTTCGCAGACGCTGATCATCCAATACGAGATCACGAATTCTGTCAGGAAGCCTTTCCCGCTGCCACGTAAGCTCCATAAGCCTGACCAATTCCTTTTTGTCTTCAGGCGAGGCCGCCATAACAGCCCGGATTGCGTAGGCAGCTGCACCCAATTCATGCGCGGCAACATGAGCCACTACTGCGGCCTGGCCGGCTGACAGGGCTGCCAGTTTCGCTGCGTTTGATACTTCTGCTACTTCTCTTGCCGCATCTTGTGATGCGCCGGCAGCCATGCGTGCCTGTTTCATGGTAATTTCTCCATTCACCCAGGCATAGGTCGATTCAATCGCACGGCGCGGCCGGTCGTCATTTGGACACACTTCTTCATAATAGTGCAGTACGTGCCGGGCACATTGTGCAGCCCAAACCGCCAGCAGATGATGGTCTTCATCTAGCAGTGTGCCGCCACGGCGAACTGTGATGAATCTTTTGTCACGGATTTGGGGTAATATCATATTGGCCTCCTCTTCCTGTTTCCTTTGCAGCGCCGTGCGGACGGCTGTTTCGGGTGAAGGCTTGTCCGCACACACCGGCGGCGATCATCCTGCCTATATGCCATGCCTCTCACTATACCATCACACTTACCGCTTTACAACCATAATTGCTATAACAGGAGTTTTGTACCGAGTTAAAGGGGCGTCACGCATTGCGCGACGCCCCTTCACTAAAATTTTTGGTTAAGTTTTTGCCGTATCTGCGTCCCCTGTGACTGGAAGGGTTAAATGCCGGCATTCAAATCATGCCTCATGGGCCACGATGCCCAGCAATCCCGGCCCTGTATGTACGGCCAGCGCGGGGCTTACGGGGCTGATGAAGCTGTCGGCAATATTCAAAACGCCCTTTAGCCGGTCAAGCAATTTCTGTGCTTCCAAAGCGGATGCTCCGTGGACGACAGAAAGGTGGATGCTGCGCTTTCCAAAGCGGGCAACAGCTTCCCTAACCATGGTATCCAGCGCGTTGGCATAACCGCGTGCCTTGGCCAGCGTCTGGTAAACGCCCTTTGAATTGACATATATAATGGGCTTTATGTGAAGAATGGTGCCAACCGCCCCTTCCACCAGGCCAATCCGGCCGCCTTTTCGAAGAAATTCCAGGGTTTTGATAATGAACATGGCCAATTGACTTTTGCGTACGGCCATTGCTCTTTCGACCGATTCCTCAATGGAGAAGCCGGCCTCCAAGGATTCGGCAGCCTCCAGTACCATCATTCCCAGGCCTGTAGACAGGGTTTGGCTGTCGATTAAAGAGATTTGCATTTTTTGCTCAAATTCCTTCGTAATCAGCTGAACCATGTTGTAGGTGCCGCTTAATCCGGAGGAGATGCAAATGTGAATCAAATGGGTTGTGCCTTCATTCAGGAGACGCGTATACAAGGCGGTTACATCTTCCGGCAGCGGCAGGCTGGTTTTGGGCAATTCTGTTTCCATCAGGGTGTACAGCGCTTCTTCCGTAATCTCCAAACGGTCCCTGAATTCACCCTTGGAAGTGATCACCCTAAGGGGCAGAAGGTGGATGTTGTGCGCGGAAAGCTGCTCCTGGGTCAGGTCGCAGGATGAATCGGTAATAATCGCAATTTTATTAACAGTATCCATAAATGGACCCCAATCTTTTTTTATTTAGATTTCGATTATAGCATATCCCCCCGATTACGCAAGTTTATTCTATTGATCGGCAGCCGCATAAGTGTAATGACCCCTGTAGGACCAGTGCTGACAGCTGTTTTTAATTTTCCGCTATAACCCTGTGCCGTATAAAAATCCAGTATGGAAGAGAATTCTTCCTGTCTGGACAGGCAGCGCGATTTTTGATATAGTAAAATGAAAAAACTGGAAGGAGATATCCGCCATGATTTCGCCAGCCATCCATTTGCCGGGTACCTGCGGTGAGGCGATCCGCTTTTATGAAGAAGCTTTTCGCGCTACGGACATACATATAGACTATTACCGCGACGCCCCCGCCGATTCGGGTATGACGATTACAAAGGATATGTTGGATATGGTAATGCATGCAAGCGTGACCATATGCGGTACGATTGTCAATTTCAGCGACTCCAAGGATCCCTTGTTCGCCGGCAACATGATTTGCCTGAATGTGTTTTTTGATGATGCTGATCACGTATGCCATGCTTATGAAAAGCTGAAGGAAGGCGGAAAGGTGGCAGTGGAGCTGGGCCCTCAGTTTTTTAGCCCTATGTACGGTTCGGTAGAGGACAAATATGGGATCAAGTGGCAGCTGATTTCCTGAAGGGCATGTAAAATCCGGGATGGTTTGAAATGATATAAGAACATCAAGAAACCCACGTTTTTCAAGCGTGGGTTTTTGATGCTTTGTGGCATCATGCAATGAATGACGCCCTTTCGTAATTAGTCTCCCGTTTCAGTACTTGCCGTAGCTGCCTTTTGCCGCCGGCTTTTTTGAAAAGAAGCCGTCATTCAAGGATATGGACATTCCCGGCTCCTTTTCATAGGAAGCATTCAGCTTGAACTTGCCAACTTCCTCCCGCAAGGTGGCGGCCTGCGCGGACATCTCTTCACTGGTGGCGGAGTTTTCTTCCGCGGTCGCCGCGTTTGTCTGCACTACGCTGGAGACCTGGCTTAATCCCTGCTTGATCTGTTCAATGGCAGCAGCCTGATCGCCGGACGACCGATCGATCCTGATAATGCTTTCACTGGCCTTTTTGGCCTTTTCTTCGACATCGAACAGAAGCTGGGCTGTTTTCTCAGCGATCTGCGTGCCTTCCAAGACGGTATTTACAGATTGCCGGATCAGTTCCGCCGTCTGCTTTGCGGCCTCCGCCGATTTGGCCGCCAGGTTACGCACTTCGTCGGCCACCACAGCAAAGCCTTTCCCTGCGCTGCCGGCCCGGGCCGCCTCTATGGCGGCGTTCAAAGCCAGAATATTGGTTTGGAATGCGATATCCTCAATGACCTTTGTAATAACGGTGATCTGGCTGGATGCGGAACCGATATTCGCCATCGCCTCATTCAGCTGCCGCATATGCTCGTTGCCTTCTTTGACGCCTGCGCCGGCCTGCTCCACATACTGCGTGGCGACCCTGACGTTGTTGGAATTTTCGGCGGCCTGCTGGGCGATCCTTACCGCGGACGCGCTCAATTGTTCAACGGCGGAGGCCTGCTCCGTGGAGCCGGAGGCCAAAGCCTGGGCGCCGCTGGCCACCTGGGAGGAACCGGTGCTTACCTGTTCGGCAGCGGTATTGATGATCGCAAGCGTATCGTTCAATGCGGAAGCGGTATCACAAATCGCCTGCTTGATGGCGGCAAAGTCGCCGATATAGTCCATATCCACATTGACCCGCATATCACCCCTGGACATTTGGTTCAGCTTCTGGGAAATATCGCGGATATAGGAGGCCAGCAGGCCGTTTGTTTTGCGGATATTTGATGCCATGCTGCCAAGCTCATCCCGGCCTTCATATGAAACCTGGACCTGCATGTTCCCCTTGGCCATTTCGGCATATACCCTTTCAATTTCCTTCACCGGGTTCAGGATCGATTTGCGGAGGATAACCAGCATGACGCCGGCCAGCAGGAAGGACACGATGGTGACGGTGCCGATCAGCCACCACGCCAGATTGGCGGCGGATATGCCTTCGGATTTCTGTACATCTGACAGGCTTACTTCGGCATCACTCAGTTGAGTCAAGGTTTTTTCAACTTCATCAAGGATTGGCGCATATTGGGTAAGGAACAAATCCCGTGCCACAAGAGTGCTTTCTGCCGTCGACTCGGATAAAAGGGATGTAAACTGGCCTCTGACGGAAGCGGCACTGTTCAATTGCGTCCTTACGGTGTTTATCAATTCATCACGGCTGGTATTTCTTTGATTGGCGGCATATACTTCAAGTACTTCATGAACACGCGCCGCTGCGTCGGTGGCATTCTGCAGGTCGGCTCTCAGCGCTGCGGGGTCTGTATCAACAAGCAAACGAAGCAGGTATTTCTGGACGGTCGTCATATCATTTCGCATATGCCAGGTATAGTCATTGTTTGGCACTGTGTACGTTCCATACGCTTCAATACTGTTTGTCATTGTGCCAATGCTCATAAAAGATACCGCGGCCATAACCAGCATAAACAGAAGCACAATTCCAAATCCCATAAAAAGTTTGTTGCTGACCGTCATGTTCTTCATTGGTATGCCGTCCCTTCATTAATTATTAAACCAACCGTGTTCCAATATATTATGTCACCGCCTGTATCAACTGAATCAACTCCTCTTAACTCCTTTCTTCATCGGTGATTTAATATTATCATGAATATATTCTTTTTCATACCATATTATGTGGTATTTTTTATTTCTGATATATAACAAATAGAAATAAAAGCGGCACGGCAAGCCGTGCTGCCGCGCTTTGGGATTACCTTATGGAAAAGGCAAGGACAGTACAGGTCACGAGATGGACGGATATGGTAAAATCAGGGATACACTTTTAAAGGCCGCCCGCCTAAACCGGCTCTTTTGGCAGCTCAGCATTGCCCATGCTTCGAAACTCCGCGATGATCATAGCCCCGGAAACGGCGGCTGCCACAAAATCGGCGACCGGGCCCGCGTACATGATCCCGCTGATGCCCATAAACAGCGGGAGGATGAGTATGAAGGGCAAAAGGAATATGATCTGCCTGGTCAAGGACAGGAAAATGCCCTTCTTAGGATTGCCGATGGCTGTAAAAAAGTTGGAGGATACCGGCTGCACGCAGTTTACAAAAGTAAAGAACATATAGATTCGAAAATACGATACGGCAAAGTCAAAGTATTTCTCCGAACCCGACCCGAAGAGTGAGATGATTTGCCTGGGCATAAGCTGGAACATCAGGAAAGCGGCGGTTGAGACAATAAAACCCGAGCGTATGGCAAGTATAAAAACACGCTTTACCCTGTCCAGCCGCTTTGCCCCATAATTGAAGCTGGCGATAGGCTGCATTCCTTGGGAAATGCCGATGACAACGGAGAAAAAGACCATGGCGACCTTGTTGATGATGCCGGCGCTGGCCAGGGGGATCGACTCGCCGTAAACGGACAGCGCGCCATAATGGGTAAGCGACTTGTTCATGGCAATGTGGACTGCTATCATGGAGACCTGGTTGAAGGCGGGCGCCGCTCCCAGGGTGATAACACGGCCCGTGTACCGCCATTTCGGTATCAGGTGGTGCGCTTTTAAACGCACGGTTTTAAACCGGCTGAAATAGCGCACAGCCAGCAGAAACGAGAATACCTGGCTGATCACTGTGGCGAGGGCGGCACCGGCCATGTCCATGTTCAGGCCGAAAATAAAAATGGGGTCGAGGATCGTATTGAGAATTGCGCCGGAAAGGTTGCAGATCATGGTATACCTTGGGCTTCCGTCCGCGCGGATGAGATGGCCGCCGCCAATGGAAAGTATCAGGAACGGAAACCCGATCGATGTGATACGGGTATAGGTGCCGGCGTAATCCAGCACGTTGGCGGGTGAACCAAAGAATTTGAGCAGCGGCGTTAAAAAAATCTGCGTGATAACAGTGAGCACCGCCCCAAGGGCAAACAATAGGACGGTGGCGTTGCCCACATAATACACCGCTCTTTTGCTATCCCCTTCGCCCATGGCCAGGTTGAAGGCGGAAGCGCCGCCGATGCCCAGCAGCAGCGCGATGGCCATGCAGGACGTGCTGAGCGGGTAAGCAACGTTCGTCGCGGCGTTTCCAAGCTCGCCTATTTTTTGACCGATAAAAAACTGGTCGACGATGTTATACAGTGCGCCAACCAGCATGGAAACGATGCTCGGTATCGCGAACTTCCGAAGCAGGCTGCCAACAGGCTTCGTGCCAAGCGGGTTTTCTGTGATAGGTTGGTTTTTTTCCATATTGCCGCCCCATCTGATGAAGATATTGTGTTTTGGTGAATCCGGGCCAGGCTGTGGCTTGCATTCGAACAATATCATAAGCCTGAACCGGCCATTTAGCAAGCCTTTTCCTTATTCCATCGGGATTCCCAAGCCGGGTGCAGCGTGATGAACGGCTCCGCCGGAACAAAGGGAAGCTTCTCTATATTCTGCCACTGTTTGTTGGAATTGCAACATACTGGCTCTGCGTCCCATGGTACAATCACACCGAAAGCTAAAAAACCGGTATGAAGAAAGGGGAATTTGCATGGGAAAGGCCACACAGGATTTGCGTAAAGAGCATGAGGCGATTTTGCATGTACTTTCTATACTGAACCAAATGATGCTTTCACAAAATGAAGAGGACACTCTTTTTCATGATTACGGGGAAGTGGTTTACTTCCTGAAAACATTTGCCGACAAGTGCCATCACGGAAAAGAAGAAAATTACCTGTTCCAGGCGCTTGTAAGGAAAGGGATACCCAACGAGGGCGGACCCGTCGGCGTCATGCTGAAGGAACACGAACAGGGCCGCGGTTTCATAGCGCAAATGAGCCGCAGCCTTGAAAACAAGGATATACAGGGCTTCCGTGATGCTGCCGCGCAATATTGCGATCTTTTGCGCAGCCACATAGAGAAGGAGAACAATGTTCTTTTCCAGATGGCGGACAGAGTGATGGATGAACGGGAACAAGACCTTTTATTCGGCAAATTCGAGCAGCATGAGGAAACGGTCATTGGCCATGGCGTTCACGACAAGCTGCACGCCATGATCGGCACATGGGAAAAAGCGTACGGCATGGAGTGAGGGAAATACCGTTTTAGCTTATTCGCATGATGTTGGCGGTTTGTTAACTACAGAAGTTGCCGAATAGGATAATTATGAATAATCGGAGAAAACGCCGTAGGGCGGCCCCGCCCTACACTGCCGACCGAAACCAAACAGTCTACAAAATCGCTACTTCTGTTTGAAAGTCCGCTAGCCCTGACATCCGCTAGTAGGCGCGCCCTCCCAATTGCGTCATGATTCCGGCCGTCAAGACAGAAACGATCTTGACGGCCGGATTTTTCTATATAGTGGAGGTTACAGCCTTTCCTCTATGGCCTGGATAACAGTTTTCAGAACCTTGATCCTGGAAAAATACTTGTTGTTGGATGCCACGACCGTCCAGGGCGCCCAGGCCGTATTGGTCCTTTGCAGCATCTCATCGATCGCTGCTTCATAATCATCCCACTTCTCCCGGTTCCGCCAATCCTCTTCCGTGATTTTGTATTGCTTTTCTGGGGTGCTTTCACGCTCATGAAAGCGCTTCAGCTGTTCCTCTTTATCAATGTGAAGCCAGAATTTCAAAACGATGGCGCCAAAGTTTGCCAGATGGCGTTCAAAGCTGTTGATCTCGTCATAGGCCCTGCGCCACTCAACTTCGCTGCAAAAGCCCTCGATGCGCTCCACCAGCACACGCCCGTACCAGCTGCGATCGAAAACGGCGATGTGGCCGTCCTTGGGCAGGTTAATAAAGAAGCGCCACAGGAAAGGGTGTTCCTTTTCCACCTGGGAAGGTGCCGCAATGGGGATCACTTCATAGCCCCTGGGGTCAAGCCCCGATGCCAGACGGTGAATATTTCCGCCTTTCCCAGCCGCATCCCAGCCTTCATAGGCCAGGACCACCGGGATTTTTTTCAGGTAAAGCTTATTGTGAAGCATGGATAGCTTTTCATGGCATTCCTTGAGGGCTTTTTGGTATTCCTGCTCATCCATTGCCGGGCTAAGGTCCACCTGGCTCAGCCGCTGGATAGGCATGGCTGCATAGGCTTTGCGTACTTGGACGCCGTTTTCCGCGGGAAGATGCGGTCCGGAATCATCCTTGCGTTTCAGGGCCTCCTCAAGCGCATCAATGAGCGTTTCATAAGCCCGGTGCGTCACATACTCCTCATCCCAGGCTTCCAATACCGTCCACGGTGCATGAGGCTGATCCGTCTTCATCAGCAGCCCGTCATATGCCTGAAAATAGCCCTCATAATCATCGTTTTGGTTAAGGTCCGACTTCGTCACCCGCCAGCTGGTGGCCTTCTTTTCCTCCAAGTGTTCAAAACGCCTGCGCTGCTCCTTCCGGCTGATATGCAAAAACAATTTCACGAGCACATAGCCGTCATCGCAAAGCTGGCGTTCAAAGTCCAGGATTTCCCCGGTGCGCGTATCAAACTCTTTTTCAGATATCTCGTCTTCCATGCGGCTTTTTATGATCTCCTGGTACCAGCTGCTGTCAAAAAAGGCCATCTGCCCGTATTGCGGCACCTTCAGCCAAAACCTGCGCATCCAGGCATAGCGCAATTCATCAGCTGTTGCGGAAGCCATGCTGTATACCTTGTATCCCCTGGGATCCAGCTCTGAAATAAGATTGGCAAGCAGCGTTCCTTTGCCTGCCGCGCCCCAGCCCTCCAGCACAACACAAACCGGGATTTTCTGTTCGCGTATTTTCTGTGAAAGCACCATGAGCCTGCGCTTCATGTTTTCCAAAGGTTCGATATTGTTTGCCTTTTCAACAGCAGTTTGTTTTGTAAACAGCTCCAGCATATGCTTTCTCCTTTACTGTATGGCTCTGTCCTGTGATGTAAACATTTTACAATATGCAACTTGGTATGCATAAAAAAGTGTAGTTGCTTGCGCTTTCTATACTCATTTTACACATACCGCTTCATTTATGCAAATATTCGCCGATATAAGTTATAGGTTAGTAAGGAGAATGTTAATATGGACAAGCAAAATCACGTTCCCGGGGTTTCAAACAACATAGCTTACGCGGTTTTGCCCGGTCAAACCGGGGCAAAGACAGGCATACCGGATACAACAGCGCCTCCGGTACCTGCTCCGGCGCCTCCGCCACCGCCTGCTCCGCCGCCGGTGGATGCGTCCGTCCGCGCCTCGACTGATGCCAAGGAACTGACGGCATACCTGTATATCGAAGCACCCCAAAATGGCGGCGCCGCGCCGAACCTTGCCATGATGCAGGATGCGCTTGACAAATCAGGCATCACCTACAATATCGATACAGAAAAACTGAAGGAGCTGGAAACCGCGCCGGTCTATGGCCGCTACATATCAGTTGCATCCGGCATTGCGCCCGTGGATGGCGTGAACGGAACAGCAGACTTCAAGTTCAGGACCGAAAAGAGTGCCGCGGCGCCCAAGATCAGGGCAGATGGTTCAGTGGACTTTTTTGACCTTGATATCGTTGAAAATGTGGCAAAAGGGCAGGTACTATGCCTGATCACCCATCCGACGGATGGCGCGCCGGGCATGTCGGTGAAAGGACGGGAACTTAAGCAGACAAAAGGCCGCCCGGTACCCTCATACACCGGCAGCAATACGGAATTGACGGAAGACGGCACTGCCATCGTATCAAAAATAAACGGCCAGGTTTCCTTTGCTGCTTACAGGATCCAGGTGAACGAAACGTTCGTTGTCAGGGGGAACATCGACAATTCCACCGGCAACATCAAGGTTGTAGGCAACCTGGTCGTCTCAGGCATGGTCATGCCGGGGTTTAAGATTGAAGCCGGCGGCGAAATCGAAGTAAGAGGCATCGTGGAATCCTCCACCATCAAGGCCGGCGGGAACATCAAGCTGCAAAGCGGTATCATAGGCAGCGAGATTACATGCGATGGCGACGTAAAAGGCCGGTTCATTGAAAACTGCAACTTGTTTGTAAAGGGCGATATTACCGCGGAATATATCGTAGGCTCAACCGTCAAGTGCGGCAAAAACATAAGAACGATGGGCAGCAAGGCAAAGATCATCGGCGGAAGCCTGATGGCAGGCCAGAACATCGAGGCGCGCGTCATCGGTTCCCCTGTAGGCATCCCCACAAGGGTGGAAATCGGCACCGACCCTAATGTCATCAAAAGGCAGCAGGAACTTACGGGCCGTATCGCCGAACTGGAAAAGTCCATCAAGAGCCTTAAGCCGCTGATCACCATGCTGCGCCAATTGGAGGAGGCGGGCCGCCTGTCAAAGGACAAACGGGAGATCCTCGACAATGTCGGCTACAGCTTCGATACCAATACGAGTCTGCTGGAAGACAGCAAAATGGAGCTGGAGGAGATATTGGAGACGGTCAAAATAAGGGGCTTTGGCCGTGTTATCTGCACCGATATGATCCATTCGGGCACTGTGGTGGTGATTGGCGGCGCAATGTTTAACGTGAAGGAAGATATGCCCTTCACAGCCCTGTATTACGACGACGGCGAGATCAAAAGAGGGATGGCGCGTTAAGACAGCCCGCGGGACTGGCGCGGAACAGGAAGCGATTTATAAAAAATTGGGTGGATGTTACTGATTTCCTTGCATTTCCGGTTTTGCATGTGATAGCATCATAGCGTAAAAGACTTGAGAACCGAGTGCCGCCTGTGTCGGATGAAGCGAAGGCGGTGGGAGCGAAGCGACAATTGAGACCGCCGGGGTTGCGAACGGTTGTGAGCAATGCGGCGATTGAGCAAGATAGAAGAGTGAAGCGAAGGCGGACGCGGATGGCGAAACGGGTTCCGAAGCCCGGATGCCCCCAGTGGGGTCAATAAGCCGGGCGGAGGAAGCGGTCGAAACAGAGCGATGCAAGCGGTGAAGGAGCCCGGCCGCTGCCAGTGGCGGCAATAAGCTGGGCGGATGAATCAAGCGAAAGGGAGGGCCGGAAGCTGCAGCGAACCGGAACGACCATTGAGCTTGCGGAATGCGCAGCAGCGCGACAATTGAGACCGCCGGGGTTGCAAGCGGCAGCGAAGCGATGCGGCGTTAAGCCAGATGGGGAGCCTTTTTATTTATTATTTATTTCCCGTTTCTCGGATACTGCACTTATACATCCAGGCAAAAGAAACAAGTTTTAATATGGTGTGGCGGAGCCGGGATATAGTGGACTGCTAATTATGAACATGTTTTGGCCGGCCGGAACTTGAGAATCCCTATGCAAAGAATCGCGTGCTCGAAAAAGCGCGCGTTTTTTTGTACCTTTTTTAACGGCGACTATGTTTTAAAGGAGGAGAACAAATGAACCAGGTCTATCTGTCCGGCATCGTTGCCGATCCCCCCATCCGTGTAGGGAATGCGGAGGATGGAATAGCCCATGCCGTATTTCAGTTGTGCGTCAGCCACAAAACCAGCAAGGGGGAGTGGCGCAGAGAACTGTACACCATCAACAGCTGGAACGCGGCCGCCCAGTGGGTGCTTCAAAATTTGAAGCAGGGCCAACGGGTGGCGCTGCTGGGATATTTGACCCAGCGCATGCTTCGGACTGGTGACGGAGTATTTGTTTCCGTGGAAGTAACCTCACAGGAGTTTCTGCCCATGGAGACGAAATTTCAAGTACGGGGTGAATCCCTTTGATCCTGCTAACGGAAATGAATAGGTATATACATCTAAATCCGGGAAAAGCCGGACTTACATCATTTAATTGGACAAGTTATCAGGATTACTCGCAGCGGAGAGGAATAACCGACACAGACTTTGCATTGTCGCTATTTAAAATCTGTGGAAGAACTGTTAAACTTTCTGAAGGAAGAGACAGACGAAAGGTGTATGGTATACGAGGAAGTAAGCAGAATGACGGACGAGAGAGCGGCTGAAATGATCTGCCGTATAGCAAAAATGAAACAAGGTCAAGAGATGCAAAACATAGAAACAAAAAGAGCGGAACTGGGTGATAAAAGAGCTGAAAGCCGCCGGGCTATCCATCCAGCAAATTGAACGGTTGACCGGAATGAACCGTGGGATTGTATTCAGGGCGTGACGATAGAACCGTCCCTGTGACACACGTATATTTCCTTATTAAAACAAAGTCATTTGGAGGTATGTATGGATATTGAGAGTTTGAAAGAAGTAATTGATGCGTATGAGTACTCAACAAACTGGGAGCGGATTCTTAAAGAATACTACATATATTATGAGAAAGAGATAGAGCGTTGTCTTCCAAGGGGGTTTGCAGAGCACTTCGATAAAAATAAACATTATCATGATTGGCTGTTGAATGATATCGCAATTCATAATTGCAATCACGATACCACTAAGCCTCTACTGGATATCAAATTGTCTAAAGATGACGCATTGGTATCGCTACGTTTTGAAGGTGTCACCGCTCTACATATCGATGGGGATTTTTCCAATGGATATGTTGGTCATATGGATGAGTTGGAGATGTGTGCATTTTTAAAACAAGGGAAGCTCTTTACTTTTCATTGTGTCTTTCTCTATGGTTTAAAGGTGCTTGTTTCGTATAAAGAATTAGTTTGGAGCATTATTGAAAAAGAAAGCGTACAGTACGAGTAATGTTTTAGTGCGTAACCTGCAGGGGAAATTGTTTCTATCATTGACGGCGGAAGAAATCAGGTGGTAGATATACCTTGTACCGTCAAGCATTTTCGTAAATGCCAAGGATTTCAAAACCGTTACCGTCAAGGGCCATTAGCAAATGTTATGAATTTTATAAGGGGGCTGTCTCGCTACGAATCACTCGCTTTAAGACAGCCCCTTTGACTAGCTATTCTGCTTTATCAAATGGCTTAAAAACCCTGGACCTGAAAAATTCGTGGAGGGCAAAAAACCTGGGGTGCTCGCGCCAGCCGCCCAATGTGGAATACGATGTAAAATCCACCTTGCAGTTTGGCAGTGCTTTGCGCATGGCCAGGTTTTGTTCATCCGTCAGCTTGTTGTGATACATCCAGAGCCTTTGAAGGTTTGTATTGGAGGAAAGCATGGAGACATCTGTGATCTTGTTGAAGCAGATATTCAGATCCAGCAGCTTTTCATGGTTCGCCATGGGCGAAATATCCGTGATCCTGTTTTTAAACAGTTCCACATACTCCAGATCCTTTAATTCCGCCAAAACAGAAACATCGGTAACATAATTGCAGGCAAGGATCAGCACTTTGAGCTTGGGAAAATTCCTGAGAAAGGAAATATCCTGAATACAGTTATGCCCAAGATCCAGCGCCGCCAAATCGCGGCAGTACTTGAGCTGCTCAAACGCCTCGCTGGAATGGGTTGGGCACCTGTTGTTGTGCAGCGTGGAAAAGGCGGTGACATCCGTGCGGACGGTATGCTCAAAAATGTGAAGCGTCCAGCCAAAGCGAATGTTCGGATAACGGTTGTACAGTTCATCCAGCTGGGCGCGTTTGAGCCAGCTGTTGTACATATCGACTTTCGTGAGGCTTGGGAAGCAATCAAGGAAATCCTTGAACTCCTCCACATTCGAGATGCGCTTCCTGCCCAGGTCGATAAAGGTGTCGCCGCTGTTCACGCTCAGATTATATATGGTAAGGCTCCAGCTAAAATTAATTTCCGGAAAGCCCAAACGCAGGTCTTTCATCTGCGCGAGGGTTAGGCCGCAGCCAGTAAGCTTCACTTTTTTGATATCCGGATTAAGCTTCAGCATATCCTTCAGCTTCGCAGTATCGCTGATGGCTATTCCGCTTGCATCCAATACACCATCGGAAATGCTTACGCTGCTTTCGTATAAATTTACGGTTGCTCCTGATTCGGGAATAGCAGCCGGCTCTGCCAAACAGGAAAAACAAAAAAGCATCATCATGACGAACATGAATAGAAAAAGACAATACCTGGCTGTATGACGGATACTGAATGTTACCGGCACTTATGATTCCCTCCGCATCGTTTCATTTTCAATTTGAGCCAACATATATTTGTTTTCATCATATGTACAATGAATGATAAAAATGTGGCGCGGCAGGAAGAAAATAGGAATTATCATTACCAGGATTATTATAAGCTGTTTTGCGCATATCCTTTTTATCCGGAGGGGTTTTTATGCGAATCAAACGTCGGGTTTTTATGATCTTCATTCTCGCTGCCATCCTATGCTGCCTGACAGCCATTCCCATTGGATATGCCGATATCGTATCACTTCCCATAGATTTGACCGGTGGTATGCCCGCCCAGGCGGATGGATATAGGAGCGATACGGAATACAAGGATGAATCCATCCGCGTAAAGCTGGAAAATGGATATGCCTTTGGTACGCCGTATTGGGCTGCGCATGTGACTTTGTCAAACGCGTCCCAGCTCCGGACCGCAGCGGCGGGCAGCTTTCAATCCGGCAGGTGCATGCCCAGCACAGCATTGGCAAAGCGCGTCAATGCGATTCTTGCCATCAATGGCGACTACTTCAGCTACATTTCTGACGGATATCTGATCAGGCAGGGGGAAATGTACCGAAACCTCCCCCCCGCACCGAGGGACACGCTTTTGATTGATGAAAATGGTGACTTCCATATTGTTGTTTCAGCTACCGCTGAAAAACTGGCAGCTTATAAAGATATGCGCATTATCAACAGCTTCAATTTCGGGCCTGCCCTTGTGGTAGATGGCATGGCCGCCCAGAAGTTTGCAGACAGAAACGACGCGGCATTTGAAGCTCGCCAGCGGGTATTGATAGCTCAATTGGGACCCCTGGAATATTTGTGCATTGTTACGGAAGGCCCGCTGGAACGGAATTCAAAGGGGTTGACACTGCCGGAGTTTGCGCAGCTGGCCGCAAGCTTCAACGTTAAAAATGCCTATAACCTGGACGGCGGGTACTCATCAGCCTTGATCTTCCGCGATAAAAAAATCAATGCCCCCGGCAACTCAAATCACCGTGACATCAATGACATCATCTATTTTGCCAGCGCATACATACCGCCGGAGGAAAACAAAAAATGACTTCTCTTGCAAAGATGTTGAACGATGGGCTTCTCCCGTACCTTGCCTGCCTGGCAGCCGGACTGTTTATAAGCACGATTACTGGATTTGCTTCTGCCCGGCACCTTAACCTAAAGCAGAAAACCATACCTATCTATATGGCCTTTGCTCTCCCGCTGGCGGTTTTTGGCGCAAGGGTATTTTATTTTCTTGTTCAAATTTCATACCTGTATTCCACGCATGGATTGAGTTTCTTATGGAGTCCGCTTTTGAAAGGCTATGCATTCACAGGCGCGCTGCTGGGAGGATGGCTATCAGGTTTATTGTGCGCCAGGCTGACAAAGCAGTGTGCAGCATCTGTTTTGGATGCGGTGACACCTGCCGGCTTGCTCATGATTGCCGTGGCCCGCTTGGGGGAATACTTTATGCATTTTGGAGACGGCCCCTATATCGAAAATGAAGCATTGCACTTTTTCCCGCTTGCTGTAAAAAATGAATACGGTGAGTGGTATCTTGCCGTTTTCGTTCTGGAAGCCTTTTTTGCATTGTTCATTTGCCTGTATACCCTGGTTCGCAGGTTTCCGAAATCAGGCGACAGGGTGCGGGTGGCATTGCTGCTGATCTGCCTGTCTCAGGTAATTTTGGAAAGCCTCCGCGCCGAATCCATTCGATGGGGATTTGTGCGTGTACAACAGCTTTTTGCCGTGCTGATCGCCTTTTCAATCCTGATCGAAAGTATATTCCGGCGTCACAAGGGTGATATGAGCCTTGTTTATACCCTTGCGTCCATTGGAATTTACGTGATTTGCACGGGCATCTGCATAGGTGTGGAATTTGTGCTGGATAAAACCGATATACCGGCCGCCGCAAGCTACGCGGCCATGGCGCTTTCGCTGATCATCATGGCAGGTACCGGACTGCGTTTGATGATTGTTGAATCTATGAAGGAAGTAAAATCGTCAATCGCATAAGTACGAATGCTTGTTGCAGTTATGGAGAAAAAGTTAAAAGGTTGTTGCTGGTTTCCTTGTATTTCCGGTTTTGCATATGGTAGGATAATAGCGTACAAGGCAACGCAACACCGCCCCTGCCTGTGGCAGATAAGGGCGGTGTGGAGGAGGCTGGCGAAACGGGTTCCGAAGCTGAGCGCCGCCTGTGGCGGATGAAGCGAAGCGGAGGAAACGAGCGAAACGAGCAGCGCGAGCGGCAGCGAAGCGATGCGACGATTGAGCCGTCGGGGTTGTAAACGGAGCGCAGCTCCGCGACTATTGAGCCAGATGGACGGTAGTCTTTTTTTTTACTCACAATTTTGCGGGGGCTGCCGGGAGCATGTATATCCAGGCAGCGGGAGCGCTCCATGTATGGTGCGGCGGGGCCGGGGCGCAGTTATGGGAGAAAGATAGGGGTGGTAGGTTGCCTGCGAAGAAAACCGCGTTGAATTCCAAAATGCGGCAGGCCGCCATGCTGCTGGGGCAGGGGTACTCGGTTAAGGAAACGGCCGAAATGGTGGGCAAGCCGGAAGATACGGTTCTGAACTGGAAGCGGAAGCCGGCGTTCCAGGCCGTGTGCGCGGAGGAATGCAACAAATGGCTGTCGGAACTCCGGCCGCAGGCGCTGTTGTTTTTAAAAACACTTCTGGAGGCCGACGACAAAAGGCTTGGCGCCAACGCAGCCACGACACTTCTGCGCTATGCGGCCCAGCAGGAATCTACGGGGGCGGCCCAAATCGTGGTGAATTTCACGGGGGGCATGCCGGAACCGGGGATGCCGAAAAAAACGGTGCCGGACGAGGAAAAGGATGAGGATGGGGAATGAGTAAAGCGTAAACACCTCATCAGTCGACTTCGTCGCCAGCTTCCCCTCGAAGGGGAAGCCTTTTGGGCTTGCCGCGCATCCGAGTCAGGATAACATATTTGTTCTGCCATTATTCGTTGTCAAATGCTTGTTGAAAATCAAAAGACTGGAAGGAGTTTTCCATTCCACATGTCATACGTCGTCGAGATCGATTATGCCCCCACCCAAAAGCAGTGGCTATTTCATGAGTCGGCCGCCAACGAAGTGCTGTACGGCGGCGCGGCGGGGGGCGGAAAATCCAAAGCCATCGTGATGGACGCGCTGGCCAGGTGCTTGAAGTATCCCAAGTCGAGGGCGTACATCTTCCGGCGCACCTACCGGGAGTTGGAGGATACCATCATTGCGGAGGCGCTGGCATCCTACCCCCGGGAGGTTGCCGCCTACAATGTGGGGCGGCACGAGATGGCTGTATGCAACGGATCGAAGATATGCTTCCGGCATTGTGCCAGCGTGGCGGACATGTACGCCTACGCCGGCGCGGAAATCCACTGGCTGTACTTTGACGAGCTGACAAGCTTCGAGAGGGAGATATACGAGTTCATTAAAACACGGCTGCGTGCCAAAAAGGCGCTGGGGTTAGTGCCGGTGGTGCGCTCCTCCTCCAACCCCGGCAACATAGGCCACGGCTGGGTCAAAGCTTACTTTGTGGACGCAGGGCCGTATTATGAGATGGTCATGCATGAGATCAGGTCGGAGGCACTGCATGAAAGCAAGCTGTTCACCACCCAGTACATACCGGCATTGCCAACCGACAACCCGCACATCACCAAGGATTACATTTACGAGCTGGAGCGCAAGGATCCGAACCTGCGCCGGGCGCTTTTATACGGCGACTGGGACGCGTTCGAGGGCCAGGCTTTCCCGGATATCGTAAACGACCCGGTTGGTTACAAAACACGGATAAGGACACATATCATCGAGCCCTTCAACATCCCGCCCAACTGGGCGCGGGTGTTTTCTTTTGACTTTGGGTACTCAAAGCCTTTCAGCTGCGGCTGGTGGGCGGTCTCGCCGGACGGTACGGCGTACAGGTATAGGGAGTGGTACGGGTGCGATACAAATCATCCAAACACGGGATTGAAGCTTACGCCGCGTCAGATCGCGGAAGGGATCATCTTGCGGGAAGAAGCGGAGCTAAGCGACAACATTCCCATCGACCGGGTGGCGGACCCATCCATCTTCGACCGCAGCCGGGGCGATTCGGTGGCCCAGCAGATGGAGCCCACAGAAAGGCTGAAGGGTGTGTATTTCAGACCTGGCGACAACACGCGCCTGGCCGGCAAGGCGGCGCTGCACGAGCGGCTGCGTTTTGACACAGCGGGTAAAGCCGCAATTTATATTTTTGATACCTGCCGGGACTGGATACGCACCGTACCGATTTTGCCCTATGACAAGCGGCGCGTGGAGGATGTGGACACGGATGCCGAGGACCACACCTATGACGATACGCGCTACTTTCTTTTGTCCAGAACGGCGCCAGTAAGGCAGTTTGACAAGGATCAGACCAAACCGTTCAGCCCCTATACAAGAAGGGAGAGATCATAATGGAACCAGGAGCACAAAAGGCGGCTGATATTGCTATATCTGACCAGCCGCTGAATTCTGCGCAGAAAAACCTTCTAAACGAGATCTACGACCGGCTGGGAGCCTTCACACAGGGCTGCCGGGAGATCCACGACCGGGCCAAGGAATCCCGCAAGATCATCCTCCTGCAGGACCCGAAGCAAGACGCCTTTGAGGTCAAAGAAAAGACAAACGGCGTGGAGAGTACAAGGATGGAACCTACGCTGCAGCTTCAGACGCTGAAGAGCACCTTCAACAACTGCGTGGCCGACCAGATTGACAACATGCCGGAAGCCGTGCTGAAGCCGGAGCGCCCAGACCTTACGGCGGTTTCGGAGGACATGAACGACGCGCTGCGGTTCGTGCTCGCTGCAAATGAGTTTGAAACCTTCTACAAGCGGCGCGTGGAAGACTTTATCGGCACGGGCACTGCAGTCACACAAATCGCCTGGGATCCGGACATGGACTACGGGAAGGGAAATATCGCCGTGATCCGGTATCCCGTGGAGTCCTTTTTGTGGGATCCGCTGGCGGAGGACATCCAGGACGCCAGGGCGCTGATGAAGGTATCCTGGCATCCTGTAAGCTGGTATGCCGCCCATTACCCCATGCAGGCGCCCTACATCCGCCCGGAGGACGGGCTGCACGAGGGCGTCGGCGTGCTGATGGCCCAGGAGGATGCGGATACTTCGGAAGAAGCCCGGGCCATGCTGATCGAGTACTGGTACAGGCTGTACGACGCGAAGACCAAGCAGTACACCATTAACGTGGCCTATGCCGCCGGCGGCGCGCTGCTTTCCATCCATGAGAATATTTACAGGCACGGCATGTATCCATTCGTGGTGGATGTGTTCACGCCCATAGAGGGGTTCCCGGTCGGGGATGGGCTTATACAGGAGCTGGCGCCCATGATGCGCACCATCAACCGCCTGAACCACTACATTGACGTCAATCTGCGCTTTTCCAGCAAGGGCCGCCTGCTGATACGGCGGAATTCCGGTATCGACAAGGATGCGCTGGCCGACTGGTCCAAGGACATCATCGAAGGCGACAACATAGACGGGGCGAACCTGCAATGGCTGACCCACGCGCCTTTTAACGGCATGGTCACGCAGCAGATGATGCAGATGCAGACCGATTTGAAAATGGACAGCGGCCAGAACCAGTTTACAAGGGGCGAAACCGCCGGCGGAGTCACGGCTGCCAGCGCCATCAACAGCCTGCAGGAGGCCGGCAACAAACAAAGCCGGATGCGGACCAACGTGCTGAACCAGGGATTCAAGGACATGGTCAAACAGATCCTGTGGCTGATGTCCCAGTTTTATGATAAAAAGCGCAAGGCGCTGATTGTGGGCAGTTTGGGGCAGCAGCGGGAAGTGGAAATGAGCCCCGAGCATTTATTTGGCGCAGGCAAAAAGGGAAACACGCTGCCGCCGCCGCCCTATACCGTGCAGGTTCAGGTGCAAAAGCGCAACCCCTTGCAGGTGCAGGCCCAAAACGAGCTGTTTTTGCAGGCATATTCCATGGCGGCGCAGGCGAACTCCTTCTTTCCGCTTTCCACACTGTTTGAACTGCTGAATGTGGACGGCAAGGAAAAGATACTGCCCGTGCTGAAGCAAAACGATCAGACGATGGAAATGCTGAAACAGCAGCAGGAGAAGATCCAGCAGTTGACGGGAATGGTTCAAAATCTGCAAAAGGTCAACGAGCAGTATGAAAAGGCCGCGCGGAATGGGGGATCCTCGCAGTCGGGGCAGGCACAGGAGGAACAAATGCAGCCGGCGCAGGGAGAGCAGATGCCGGCACCGGAGGGGCGGATGATGCAGGTGCCGGAAGAACAGATGATGCAGGGTGGAGCAGGGGAAATGGGTAATGAAGCAATGCCCCCGGAAGGGATGGAGATGGGCGGGGAAGTGTAAGGAATAGTACAGCGCTAGGTACGAACATGTCACGTCAGAGGCAACAACCAATAACCAAGAAGTAGGGGCGATTATGAATCGCCCGCATGCATCGGCCAGAATACTGAGTACGGTTAAGAGGTTGATAATCGCCCCTACAATTATATATCCGCAGCTGGCGGGCGATTCATAAGTGCCCATCTGGCTCAATCGGCGCATTGCTCACTACCGTTCGCACTACCATCCGGCTCAATCGGCGCGCTGCTGCGCTGCCGCTTGCATCGCTTGTTTCGCCGGCCTCCTTTATCTCGCTTCATCCGCCACCGGCGGCGCTCGATTCCGGAGC
>JAEZJP010000321.1 GCA_023415715.1 Bacillota bacterium | reverse complement strand
TCTACCGCTGAACTATACCCACCATATGAAACTGGCGCGCCTGAAGGGATTCGAACCCCCGACCCACGGCTTAGAAGGCCGTTGCTCTATCCAACTGAGCTACAGGCGCAAACCGCAGTCCGGCGACCCATGCCGCAAGGTTCCCCGCCCTTGCTGACAGGATAAAATCTTACCACATGCGCCCCACGCTGTCAACATCTTTTTTCCCTTTTTAAAGGCATACCATGCCCGTAAAACCCCATAAAACAAACCTGTTTTCAGCGCAAAAACCGTTCCAGCGCTTTTAATTCGACATTGGGATTCAGTTCATGAACGCGCTGTATGATCCGTTCCCTGGCCACGCCGGCAGTTAGGGCGTTCGCCTTCTCCATTACATCCTGTCCCCAGAAATACTCCGTCAGGCGGAATGTGGTTGCAGGCCATCCGTAAGGCACATTCTCTTTGGACAGCCTCTTCATCTCACCGGAAATGGTCAAAAACATGCCTGTCTGCAGTTTGGCCAGCGCCGCTTCAAGCCCTTTTGATCCCACAGCAGCCTTGATTTCATGCAGCGCCGCTTCCCCTTTCTCCTCCACATATTTGCAGATGGATCTTTCCTTAAGGCTCATGCGGCCATCCTGATATACATCCTCATATGTTTGATGATCCCTTTTCGCTGCGATGAAAAAGGGTGCCCATTCACCTGTCATATAGCCGCCCTTTTGAAAAAACAGCTTGCCGTAGCCGATACCGCTTTCCTCTGCCAGCACACGCATGCGCCATGCCCACGGATCGGTATCGGGATCGCCGGTATGCCAATGGATATTGCCGCCAAAATAATCGCAGAGGGTGAATATCCCCTCGCTGTTATCCCCGCCTATGGAAAAGCCGGCCTTCCTAAGGCTTGCGCAAAAATCGCCGTACCCATGGATCGTTTCAAATGTCATGCAAATAAGCTCCTTACAGGCAGATGCTGTTATCCGCCCTTTCCAGATAGCCAAAAGCTTTCATAAAACGCATGTTTCGCAATATGATATCGGCCTTCCACCAGTTTTCACTGATAGCAAACGCCTTTTCGAAGCCTTCCCAGCCCCAGCTTATATTCCAAACGCCCTGGTCGTTGCGGGTTTCCATTAGCCAATCCAGTTCCTTTTCTACAAGTTCCCGATGCTCCCCGTACAGGGGATGCGCCGGCGAATGGATGAACTCCGAAGGCCTGCAGGCATACCCGCTCCAATTTTCCTTATCCCTTTGGATGAGGCGGCTTTCCTGGCTGAGGATCTCCTTCGCCAGCGCTTCCAGGGCGAAAGCATCCTGCAGCTTCGCCAGCTTGATCCAGCTTAACAGCGACTCCACGCACAAAAGGGGATGCATGTCAAGCTCCGGCGCCATAAGGAATGAATCTATCAACTCCATTGCAATACGTTTGCACTTTTTGAACAATAGGGAATCCCCGGGCGCAAAATACAGCGCAAGCCCCGCAAGCATGGCGGTGGGATTGTACTCGCTGTGGCTGGTGCTTTGGGAGCCTGACTGCCACCAGGGGGCGTGAGGGTAATCATCATTGGAAGGCACTACACTCATCCAGCGGTCATTTTCCATATCTGCGCCGCTGTCCAGATACTGTAATATCCCCCAGGGCAGCGGGTGATTCTTTTGAGAAAACCCTGTTTCCATCAGAATACTGACCGCCGTGCCTGTTTGAATCGGCGAGGAAAGAGGATTCCAGGCGTCCGCCTCCAAGGCGTTCCCGAATCCCCCATCCGCATTTTGATAGGCGGACAGCGCATATATCACCTGCTCATAGGATCCCTTTTCGAAATGATACTGCCAGCGGTATAAGTCCAGCGGCCTTGCGTTGCGGTACACGAACATGCGGATACGGCGGTAATCCTCGCGGGACAGCATGGTAACTTCCCCTTTCTTTTGTTGTGCTCATGATCGGTATTTCGTCTTCTGCTTTTTCCTGATTCCAGTAACAATCAATCAGTATGATGGAAACGCCTAACCCTACGGCCACGCACGCGTCCATGAAGGCAGTGGCTGCTATCCCTCATTGTACGCCCCGCGTTTTTCCGTGTCAATCGTAGGCAATTCATACACACATAGACTTTTGTAATTCAAGCATATGTAAACAAAAAGCCCTTTAGTTTGGATGGTTAAATCTGGACGAGCCTATGCGCTCATGCTATAATCGATTACATACAATCATAAAAGCATTCTGGAACGGGAAAAATAAACCAAACGTCATGAAAATGTGTCAGGAGGTTCCCCATGAGCTTAAAGAAGTACGAATTCTGGTTTATTGCCGGTACGCAATCCCTATACGGGCCGGAAACCATCAAACAGGTGGAAAACCATTGCCGGATCATCACCGAAGGCCTTAACAAAGATGATGCAATCGTGGGCACGGTAGTGTTCAAGGGCGCAGTGCTTGATTCCTCCTCCATCCAGACTGTCATCCAGGAAGCCAACAATGATCCCGATTGTGCGGGCATCATAGCCTGGATGCACACCTTTTCCCCCAGCAAGATGTGGATCGCAGGGCTCACGCGGCTGCAAAAGCCCTATCTGCACCTGAACACACAGTTCAACCGCGACATCCCCTGGAACGAAATAGACATGGATTTCATGAATACAAACCAGTCAGCCCACGGCGACCGGGAGCACGGCTTCATTGGCGCCCGGCTTCGTTTGCCCCGCAAAGTCATCGCCGGGCATTGGGAGGATCAAAAGGTGCGCGTCCGCATCGGCCGCTGGATGCGCTCGGCCATCGGCGTACATGAATCCAGGCAGCTCAAGGTTTGCCGATTTGGCGACAACATGCGGGATGTAGCCGTTACCGAAGGTGACAAGGTGGAAGCCGAAATCAAGCTTGGCTGGTCGGTGAATACCCACGGCATCGGCGATCTCATCGCCAGGATGGAAAAGGTAACCGAGGCCGAGGTCGATCAAAAGATGGCCGAGTACAGGCAAAAGTACGACTTGCGGACCGACAATATGGAAGCCGTGCGCTACCAGGCCAAACAGGAAGTGGCATTGCGTTCTTTCCTTACCGAGGGCGGTTTTGCCGCATATACCGACACGTTCCAGGACCTGCAGCAGCTGCGCCAGCTTCCCGGCCTGGCCACGCAAAACCTCATGAAAGACGGCTTCGGCTTTGGCGCGGAAGGCGACTGGAAGATCGCCGCGCTTGCACGGGTGATGAAGGTTATGGCCCAGGGGCTGCCAGGCGGCACAGCCTTCATGGAGGATTACTCCTACCATATGGACCCCAGCAACGAAGGGATACTTGGCGCCCATATGCTGGAGGTGGACCCGGATATCGCCGCCAACCGGCCCGGCATTGAGGTGCACGTAATGAACATCGGTGACCGGGAGCCCCCCGCCCGCCTGACGTTTGCAACAGGCGACGGCCCCGCCATCGTGGCCACATTGGTGGATATGGGTGACCGCTTCCGCATGATCGTCAACGACATCGAGGCAAGAAGTCCCTATCAAAAAATGCCCAAGCTCCCCGTGGCCCAGGTGATGTGGAAGCCACTGCCCGATTTGAGCACCTCTGCCGAAGCTTGGATCCTGGCCGGCGGCGCGCATCACACGGTACTCAGCTATCAGCTGGACGCGGAGTATTTACGGGATTTCTGCGACATGCTGGGTATTGAGTTCATTCATATCAACAAGGATACCACTATTCCCCAGCTATCCAAGGAACTGCTTTTTAGCGATGTGGTGTGGAAGCTGAAATAAACTTAGGTTTAGCATGAGGCGGCCGGCGGTTATCCGCCGGCCGCCTTTTCAGCGATTGAAAACCCTTGTCTTTTTTTGTATAATATAGATATCATTCCTCGTATACATTTTCATATGCCGCTCGAAGGGGGCCCGTTTGTGCGAAAAACCCGCTTTTTACTTTTGTTTTTATCGCTTGCCTTTCTTATCACAAGCTGCTCCCCCGTTACCACTGTTAAGACTCCTGCCGAAAGTTCCGTCCTTCTGGGCTTTGCCCAGTTGGGGTCCGAAAGCGCCTGGCGCATCGGCAACAGCCAATCCATCAAGGATGCTGCAAAGCGCGCCGGCGTACAGCTCATGTTCGACAACGCCGAGCAGAGTCAGGAAAAGCAAATCAAGGCCATCCGCTCCTTCATAGCCTATCAGGTGGATGTGATCGCCTTTTCCCCCATCGTGGAGGACGGCTGGGACAATGTTCTCAGGGAAGCCAAGGAGGCCGGCATCCCCGTACTGCTGGTGGACCGGCTTGTCAAAACGGAGGATGAAAGCCTGTACGTTGGCTTTGTAGGTTCCGACTTTTATGAGGAGGGACGTTCAGCCGGGCTGTTCCTTACAAAAAAGGCGGAAAACATGGACCATGTGCGCATTGTGGAAATTGCCGGCACGGAGGATTCCTCCCCCATGCGCAAGCGCGGCCTGGGCTTTCGGGATGTGCTGGGCAGCGACCCCAGGTATGAGATATTGGAAAGCGTTTCAGGCGATTTTCTTCTGTCCAAGGGCAGGGAATGCATGGAATACCTGCTGAAAAAGTATCCCGATATCGACGTGCTCTATTCCCATAATGATGCCATGACGCTGGGTGCCATAGAGGCCATTGAGGCGGCAGGCCTTACACCTGGCAAGGACCTCATTATCATCACTGTGGACGGGGAGCAGAAGGCCATTGACCTGCTCAAAGAAGGCAAGATAAATTGCGTGGTGGAATGCACCCCCATGCTTGGCGATGTGGTAATGGAGCTTGCGAAAAAGCTGGCTGCAGGACAGGTCATCAACCGTGTCACCTATTCTAAGGAGACGGTGTTTACGGAGTTTGATACCAATCTTGACAGCTTGCCCGAAAGGGGATATTGATCATGCGCAGCCTGACCGAACGAATTTTGAAGCGGCTGCATGTGGATAACAGCATCGGCAAGCGGCTGAAACTTTCCTACATTATCTTGATGGGTCTGATGCTCATTCCCCTGATCGCCAGCGTAGGTGTCATGGCCAATTACGCTTTCCGCTACCATAGCGTCATCAGTCAAATCGAAAAAGTATCCTCCCTGAAGCCGATGGTAGTGGAAACCATCCCCGACGAATTGTGGAGCGT
>JAEZJP010000307.1 GCA_023415715.1 Bacillota bacterium | reverse complement strand
GCCTATGCCTCCACCGACTTTTTAAGGTTCTCCTCCACCTATCCAGGGGCGACGGTGGATCCCAGCAGCAACGGCGCGGTTGTCACGCTGGAAGGCGGCACCGGCACCGTGAACCTTCGGGCTACTGCTTCCACCAACGGTACAGTTTTGCAAAGGCTGACCCATGGAACGAATGTTACAGTGCTCCGAAACGACGGTGTATGGTGTAAGGTGAAATACCAGAACACCACAGGCTATATCATTACCTCCTATCTGACTATGACCGGGGAACCTGGTCAGACGCCTACGGAGGATCCGCCCCTTGGAGAAGGGGAAGTGGAGGCTGTTGCCAATCCTACCAACAACATGCTGAACCTTCGGGAAACCGCCAGCCAGGATGCGGCTGTCCTGCTTGAAATACCCAAGGGTGAGAGCGTGATCGTCACCGAAAAGGGCGATACCTGGTGCGCCGTACGCTATGCAGGCGTCTCGGGTTTTGCGATGACACAGTATCTTCTTTTCGATAACCAGGAAGAGCCGCAGCCAACCGCCAGCTATGCCAAGGTCACAACCCAGCAAGGCTCCCTGAACATGCGCACCCAGGGCAAAACGGGCAGCACCATTATTTGCACCATCCCGCAAAATGCCTATGTGGTGGTTGTGAGCCGGGGCGACACCTGGTCCAGGGTGCAGTACGCCGGCTATGACGGATTTGTTATGTCCAGCTTCCTGACCTTCTTAAGCTCCGAGCAAACGCCGCCGCCCACACCTACGCCTGCTCCTACACCCACCCCAGTATTGGCCAAGGTGACCACCGCATCCGGCTCGCTGAATATGCGCAAGACTGCCGCTTCCAACGGAACCATCATTACGACCATCCCCCAAAACGCTACGGTGAATGTAGTTACAAAGGGCAGGGAATGGACGCAGGTGAGCTATGGAGGGAAGACGGGGTATGTGATGACCAAGTATCTGACATTCCTGTCTGAGGCGACGCCTACCCCCTCGCCATCGACAGAGCCGCCTGAGAGCAGCGAATCGCCAACCCCAACACCTACACCTTCCCCTACACCTACACCTACACCGACACCTACGCTTCCGCCCAATATGGCGTTCGTAAATACGGAGCAAGGATCTCTTAACCTGCGCAAGGAACCCAAATCAGGCGCCACCGTTATTTCGCGGATTCCCCAATACGCCCAGGTGACGGTCCTTTCCAAGGGGAACACCTGGAGCCAGGTTTCCTACGGCGGAAAGACCGGGTATGTGATGACCTCATATCTTGGATTCAGCAATTCAACGTCTGCTCCTTCCGCCTCACCCGGGCAGGCAACGCCAACTCCCGCGCCTTCCACGGCGTTTGTGAATACGCAAAGCGGTTCCCTGAACCTTCGCAAGGAACCAAAGTCATCCGCCACCGTTCTTTTGAAAATCCCGCAATATGCCCAGGTGACGGTCCTTTCCAAGGGGGATTCCTGGAGCAAAGTATCCTATGGCGGGAAGACGGGTTATGTAATGACGTCCTATTTGGGCTTCAACACGTCTACGCCCACACCATCCCCGTCTCCGACAGGGACGGGAGAAACAACGCCCACACCAACACCAACACCCACGCCTGCGCCGACAGCAACTACCGCCTGGGTGAATACGCAAACCGGATCCCTGAACATGCGCAAAAGCACTGCCTCGGGAAGCAGTGTGGTAATAACCATACCGCAGTACAGCATCATCGACGTGCTGGAAAAGGGGACCTCCTGGTGCAAGGTAAGCTATGGAGGCAAGACAGGGTACGTGATGACGGGATATTTATCGTTTACAGGCAATCCGCCCACTTCAGGCGGTGAAACCCAAACTGCCTGGGTGCTGACGGCCAGCGGATCGCTTAGCATACGCTCCAAACCTGAAAGCACAGCCGTAAAAGTGGGCACTGCACCCAGACTTTCGCAGGTGACGGTGTATTCAAAAGGATCCACATGGTCGCAGATATCCTGGAACGGAATTAACGGATATGTGATGACATCCTATTTGACATTCACCAAACCTGCTGAGCTTGCTTCTGCAGCGGTGCGTGAATCGAACCAGACGCAGGATACAAGCACGACACTGGATGCCAGCCAAACGCAGGATACGGATCAAACACAGGATACAAATAATACGCAGCAGGATCAGCCGGCAGCTTCCACACCCGTTCTTGATCCAACTCTTAAGGCGGTAGATGTGGAAACAACGGCTACCGTCACCCCGGAGAACGGCACGCTGAACCTGCGCACGGAATGCAGCGAGACGGCAACGATTCTGTTTGAAATGCCCGAAGGGGAAATCATACAGGTGCTCATGCAGGGCGATACCTGGTGCAAGGTGATCTATAATGATCAGGAGGGCTACTGCATGACAAAATATTTGACCTTCCCCTTCCCGCCAGAGGCATAAGATGGATTATTCACAATGGGTAAAGCCCGGGGAACGGGTGGACGATTTGCAGTTTTCCGGGCATTTCATCATACAAGATCCCAAAGCGTTTTGCTTTGGCATGGATGCCGTGCTGCTGGCAGACTTCTGCAGTATACGATCAAAAGACAAGGCGGCAGATCTTGGCACAGGCACAGGCATACTGCCACTTTTGATGGCAGGGCGGGCAGATCGGGCCGTAATCCACGGCTTTGAGATTCAAAAAGACATGGCGGAAATGGCCCAAAGAAGCATTATGATGAACGGGCTGGATCAGCGCATATTCATCCATGAGGAAGATTTGCGCAATGCCCCGCATATTGTAATGCCCGGCTCGCTGGATCTTGTAGTGAGCAATCCGCCTTACGGCAAGGCAGGCGGCGCTCTTTTGAATCCAAAAGAAGAGCTGCGTCTGGCCAGGCACGAGGGTGAGGGCGGTATCACGCTGGATGAAGTGGCGTACACTGCAAAAGTCCTTTTAAACAACGGCGGCCGGCTGGCGGTGGTCTTTCCGGCCCCCCGGCTGTTGGAACTGATGGATACGATGCGGCTTCACAAACTGGAACCCAAACGGCTTCGGATGGTGCACTCCAAATTGGGAAAAGCCCCCCACCTTGTTTTGGTGGAGGGCGTCAAAGCCGCCCGGCCCATGCTCCACTGCCTACCGCCGCTGATCGTGTATGATGACCAGGGAAATCCGACACCGGAGCTAAACCGCATATATCACAGGAATGAATAAAAGCATCTTTCCATCAGCCTGTATAATCAGTCCTCTATGGATGTCAAGCTGTCGCGCTCCTTCGGGGGCGCTTTTTTCATCAGAATGCGTATCAAAAGAACAAAGCTCCATACAAGACCCACGGCCTGGCCGGCCATCATGGCAAAGGCGGCACCATACAGCCTTAGCTCTACCATGCCCGTCAGGAACCAACTGGTCAGAAGCGTAACGCCCGCCCCCGCAAGCGTTCCGTACAATGCCTGCTTTTGCCTTCCCAACCCGGCAATCATTCCAGACAAAACCTGCTGCAGGCTCATGAGCAGCACCGATGGACACAAGTAGCGGATGAGTGGGCTAAGTTCCGGCAGCCGGTACATGCTGCCTGCAATCCAGGGGGCAGCTGCGTACAATATAACGCTGCATACCGCACCCACCAGCAAGGCGGCAAGCAGCAACTGCACACTTATGGCTTTGAGCGCCTTGGGATTGCTTTCCCTGGCAGCCAATGCCGGTGTGGACAGCATGGCCAGCGACCCTGTGAACACCGAAGGCAGCATGACAACCGGCATCACCATGCCCGCCAGCATGCCGAACCGGGATGTGGCCTCCGCAAGCTCAAGCCCGGAAGACCTTAAACGAAGGGGGATCATCATGGCATTCAGCGACCGGAGTACCGTGCTTGTAAGCCTTGTGGCGGTGGGAGGGAGCGCCAGGCGCATAACCTGTTTTTGCGTTTGTATGCCTGGCTTTTCCTTAGGCTTTGGCAAATGCAGCATCAGGATCACCAGAACAACTCCCGCAGCTTCAGATACTGCAGTGGCAAAGCCGGGCACGGACGCCGTCCAGGCAGCGGTCAGATTCGGCAGCGCCTTCAGCATCAAAAACGCGATCACAAAGCGAAGCGTCTGCTCCGTAAGCTCGCTTATGGCAGGGGGCCAGGCGTTGTTCATCCCATAACAGTATCCATTGTATGCCGCGGAATATCCTAAAATCAGGATGCAGGGTGCGGACATCAGCAGGGAGGGGAATGTGCGGTCATCCCCCAGCAGCCTTGATAGGAAGGGTGTCAAGAGCAGATACAGGGGGATCCATACCAGCGACAGCAGCCTTATCAGGCGCTTGCCGGCATAAAGGGCATACTCTTTCTTTCCTTCCGCCGCCTTGGCCGTAAGCCGGCTCACCGCCAGGGGCAGCCCTGCCGTGGCGGGAGTTATTGCCATCATGTGCACGGAACCGCCCAACTCCATGATCCCCATGATCTCGGAGCCTAGCATTCTGGAAAACAGAACCCGCATCAAAAAACCCATGGCTCTGACCAGCGTGTTGGTCAGTGTCAGCAGTATTGCCTGTTCCCGGATGGTCTGCTTCGCCATCGCCATCCCTCCCCGGAGAACATATGCTGCAAATGGAAGGGAAAGCACAGGTGAGGTGATAAGAAAGCTGCGAAGCACGTTTGACACACACATCCAAACACCGTATAATAACAAAAAACGCCCTGGCGGGCGTTAAGACAAGGGGGCGTACGATTTTTGGATAAATGGGATCACCGGTTTATGCAGATGGCCCATGTCATCGCAGGGTGGACAAGCTGCTTTGTGGAAGGACGCAGCATTGGGGCCGTGATCGTCAAGGACAAGAGGATCATGACCACCGGCTATAACGGCGCTCCCGCGGGCCTTAAAACCTGCAAGGAACGCGGCGAATGCATGCGCCGGAAGCTGAACATTCCTTCCGGCACCCGGGCGGAACTATGCTACGCCATCCATGCCGAGCAAAATGCCATCATTCAGGCAGCAAAACTTGGCATTTCCATCGACGGGGCCACGCTGTATTGCACACATCAGCCCTGCTCGGTCTGTGCCAAGATGATCATCAATGCCGGCATCCGGCGGGTGATTTACCAGGAAGGCTACCCCGACCCCTTTTCACTGGAGATATTCGGGGAGGCAGGCGTACTATTGGAACAGTATGTATCGCAATAACCTGGATCGCTCATTTACGAGTTCGTATAATGACGGCTTCATTTTTTTGAAGGCGTGTCCGGCCATGGTTCTTCGCCTGTATTCCAACCGCGCAGCTTATTGATGGCCCGTTCCACCGCATCCCTTGATGTACCCCAGGGCTTGTCCTGATTGCGGTAATCGAATTTGAGCGTGAACCATTCCACTTCCTGTTCGATTCGCTTAAGGCTTGTTGTGATCAGGTTCGACAGCGTTTCGGTAAAGGAGTCCAGTTCCTTTATTGGCAGGTGCTCCTCCGCCATGGATAAAAGCTGCGCGCCGTGGGGGATGCATACGCCTTTGGATTCGGAAAAAGCCTTGCGGAAATCCTTGTCCCGTTCCCAAAGATACAGCATTGTATAGATGTACCGGTTAATATGTTCTTTGACGCTGTCGCACAAAACACAATTTGATGCAGTTTCTTCAAGCGACTTGGCTGCTTCCTGCAAGGGAGTGGGGGAAGATCCATTCATTTTGAACATCCTTTTAAACGCCATTCCCCCTGCTTGTTTTCCGGCCTCTTTTGCTTTGGACAGGATACTTTCAACCGTCTTTTCCGTCTCTTTCATGTGGGTGTGCAGCATCAGTGCCAGCCCCAGCCTGTTCTTTTGGGCAAAAAGCTGCTGAAGGTGAGTACCGCAAAAGCCCTTCATGTTTACGCGGATGCGTGTATCCGGCTCCATGACCGAGGCGCCTAAAAACCGTTGGATATCCATCAGCTCATTCCTTCGCTTCAGTGCGCACAAGGGGCATTCGCTGCCGAGCTTCACCGCATCCCATACGGGAATGGTATCGATATGGTATTGCAAGGACAGGCTCCTTTCATAAAGGGCAAGTTTCGTCCATCGTAGCACAGCTTGCCCTGCCGTTTCAAGGTTTTTGCATATTTTCCTCCCGCCTCTCATAGGGTGTAGCGAATGGGACAAGGAGGAATGCACATGCATGCTGCAAAAGTTGAGAAACGAACCTATAGGTCGCCTGGCGGCGGCAAGCGGATTTTGACGGGCGTATTGCTCTTTGTATCCTGTGTCCTGATCATGATGGGGCTGCTCAGAGACGAGAATGGCGGCCTCAGCTTGGAATTGAAGGTCACGCCTACGCCCACGGCTATCGGAAGCACCTTTGATGAAACGGTCACCTCCCGGGAAATCAGCATTCCGGCAAGGAACTGGTATGCCATCCAACTAGGAGCCTATGACAACGAAGAATCAGCCCGCTCCCAGGCGGAGAGCTTCGTGGCCCGTGGCGCGGCGGGCTATGTGCGCAAAGACAGCAGGTTCCGTGTGCTGGCGGCGCTGTATCCCACCCGTGAGGAGGCGCAAGCCGTGCGCCAGCAGCTTCAAAGCCAGCATGAGATTGATTCCTACGTGTATGAGATCGCTCTGCCTGAGATCGTTTTGGGGCTGAATAACGGCATGGCAGGCCAATGGGATGCGCTGGAGGCCGGAATGCAATATTTGAATACCACCCTGGAAAAGTTCTGCGAAATCTCCACCTCCATGGATAAGCAGGAACTTCCCGTGGAGCAGGAAGTAAGCCGGCTGGCGGAGATCGCTTCCCAGGCGGATACGCTCAAAAATGTGCTTGCGCAAAGGTTTTCCACCGCAAATTATGCGGTGGTAAGCGACCTGATCAACCTGATGGGGGAGATTGGGGAGTCAACGTCGGCGGTGGCGGAAACATCCTCCAAAGGGAATGTTGTCATGGGGGCACAAATGAAAAATCAAACGCTGAAGCTGCTCACCTCAGTGGAAAGTTATCTGTACAGCTTTGGTAAATAGCCTTTCACACTAATTCGGAAGGAAAAATTGCATGACGATCAGGGAAATCATTGCATTGCTTGACGCCAAGGTAATTCTGGGGGAGAATGATCTCATCCGAAAGGTATACAGCGGCTGCGGTTCCGACCTGATGAGCGACGTGCTTGCCTTTGTGAAGGAAAATACGGCGCTGATCACGGGACTTACAAACCTGCACGTGATTCGTACGGCGGGAATGGTGGATATCAACTGCATCATATTCGCCAGGGGCAAAATGCCCGACAAGGAAATGCTGGAGGAAGCCCGAAAATTGAACCTGGTCATTTTGTCCACCGCCAAAACGGCCTACACCGCCTGCGGCATACTGTTTGAAAACGGGCTGCCCGGTGTGGAGCACGCCTTATAAGTTTGGGAGAAGATACATGCTGATCCGCGAGGAGTTTTTTGTAGAAGCCGGCGATTACCAGCGTGCCGGGGAAGCCTCGGCTGCCATCAAACGCACGTTGAAACAGCTTGGCGTAAGCGGGCCCGTGCTTCGCCGCATGGCTGTAGCCGCCTATGAGGCTGAGATGAACCTGGTGATCCATAGCCTGGGGGGAACACTGATGCTTATGGTGGAGCCGCCTATGGTATATCTATCATCCAATGACGTTGGCCCCGGTATACCCGATATCGATGAAGCCATGCGGGAAGGCTTTTCCACTGCCAACGAACAGGCCAGAAGCCTGGGTTTTGGCGCGGGAATGGGCCTTTCCAACATGAAACGGAACGCCAGTACATTTCATATTGAAAGCCGCCTTGGGGATGGGACAAGCATCCGCATGGCGTTTGACCTGGGGGAAGCTTTATAAAACAACCTTTCCCCGTTTATTGGAGGATTTTTCATGGAGACGAAGCGGTTTCATTCCGTCCGTCTGGATGTCACGCGCTGCAAGGGCTGCACCAACTGTTTGAAGCGCTGCCCGACGGAGGCCATTCGCGTGCGGGACGGGCGGGCGCATATCATCGACGAAAGGTGCATCGACTGCGGCGAGTGCAT
>JAEZJP010000288.1 GCA_023415715.1 Bacillota bacterium | reverse complement strand
CGGCTACGTGTGCGACGTGACCGACGAAAACGCAGTGCAGGAGCTTGTTTCAAAAATCGAAAAGGAAATCGGCGTCATCGATATCCTGGTGAACAACGCCGGGATCATCAAGAGAATCCCCATGATCGAGATGTCTGCTGCGGACTTTCGCCAGGTGATCGACGTGGACCTGAACGCCCCTTTCATCTGCGCCAAGGCCGTAATCCCCGCTATGATCAAAAAGGGCGGCGGAAAGATCATCAACATCTGTTCCATGATGTCGGAACTGGGCCGGGAAACGGTATCGGCCTACGCGGCGGCCAAGGGCGGCCTGAAAATGCTGACAAGGAACATTGCCAGCGAGTACGGCGCATTCAATATCCAGTGCAACGGCATAGGGCCGGGGTATATTGAAACGCCGCAAACCGCACCGCTGCGCACACCGGAGCACCCCTTCAACAAGTTCATTCTTTCCAAGACGCCCGCCAACCGTTGGGGCAAAACGGACGACCTGATCGGCCCGGCGGTATTCCTGGCTTCCCCTGCCTCCGACTTTGTGAACGGGCATATACTGTATGTGGACGGCGGCATACTGGCCTATATTGGCAAGCAGCCATAAGGACTGAGAAAGCGGCCTGCGCAAAATATGCGCAGGCCGCTTTGCATTGAGCGTATAATATACCTGTTTGAATGTGAAGGGGGAGACGGATATGAGCAGTTGGAAGGTAGGCATATTGTTGTTTGATGAGGTGGAGGTACTGGACTTCGCCGGCCCCTTCGAGGTATTTTCGATTACGGAAGAATCGCCTGGACACAAGCCTTTTTCCGTTTACACCATTGCCAAGGAAGACCGTGTGATCCATGCCAGAAACGGGCTTCTTGTTCAGCCGCACTACTCCATATCCTCCGTGCCCAAACCGGATATCCTGATCATACCGGGCGGTTACGGCGCAGAAACAGAAGAGATTCACAACGAGGTGCTTATCCGCTGGATAATAAAGTGTGCCGAACAAGCATCGCTTGTCGCCTCCGTTTGCACAGGAGCTTTCCTTCTGGCACAAGCCGGACTGCTTGACGGAAAATCAGCCGTCACGCATTGGATGGATACAGAACGACTGGAAAAGGAATACCCCAAAATACATGTTCTGCGCGATGTGAAGTTTGTGGACGAAGGCAAAATCGTTACATCCGCCGGAATCTCCTCAGGTATAGATATGTGCCTATATCTTGTTAAAAAACTGCTGGGCGCGGAGGCTGCCGGAATTACAGCCAAAAGGATGGAATACGCGACGCATTTTTGATGATGGCATGATCCGGCATTGAAAGGCAGTGACCGCGGCAATACAACATCTTCTATCCCGATCATCCAGTTTCCCCGGCCGCTTTACCTTTCAGTACCCTGTATTGGCCAGGTGTGATATTCTCGTATTTTTTGAAGGCCCTTATGAAGGAGGAGCTGTTGTAATAGCCCACCTTCTCCGCCACCTGCTCCAGGCTCATGTGGCTGCCGGTTAAAAGCAGCTTGGCATGATAGATGCGGGTCAGGTTGATGGTATCCAGCATAGCCTGCCCCGTCTGCCGCTTGTATAATGCGGATGCGTAGCTGGCGGTAAGGTTCAAATGCTCCGCCACGCGGCTGATAGACATACTGCTTTGGGCATAGTGCTCCTGGATGTACTCGTCCGCCGTGCGGGCAATATCGGCGCGCCGCACGTTTTCATTGGCTGCGGCGCCAAGCGCACAGGCATCCTCCACAATGCGGTTTAGCTCCAGAAAATCATCCTTGGCAGGGGGTGATTCCATATACTGCTGCACGCGTTGGGAGACAGGTTCCACTTCCTCGCGGGAAAAGCGCAGCGACAGGTTTTGCATAATCCCCTGCAACAATACGGCGCACTGCATTTTTACCGTCCAGCCGGGCAGTGCTGCCGCGGCTTTTTTCATGAGATGGATTTGCTGCTTCGCTTCCCCCAAATCCCCGGCGGCAGTTAATTGCTCCAGACGTCTTGCAATCGCCTCGATCTCTTCCGTGAACCGCTCCACCGGCAGCTGGGCAATCTCCCGCTTCCAATAAAGGAGCAGCTCATCCGTACCCGGCTGCCTGGATGCAAGCGCATCCCGCGTAAAGCCATAGGCCTTAGAGATTTTGTGCAGGCCCTGTACCCGGAAGCTGACGGCGACGGTGAGGCCAAGGTCGAAATTGTCTTTGAGAATCTGCCTGCCGCTAAGCAGCGCATCCTCCAGCTTCTCCTGCCAGGCATCTGATCCGGCGGGAAGGCACAAAAGCGCGTACGTCCAGCCATGAAGCTCGGCCAGCCTTGCGTTGTAGCCCGCCAGCAGTTCAGAAAACACATTGCGCATAACAAAGCGCATAAGCTGCGCGTCGTCCTCCCCATCCTCGGGTAAAACGGCGCTGTCGATAAATCCGTCCGCACAAAAGCCGGCCACCACAAAGCTGTCGCTGTCGTAGGCAATGTCCAGGGCCAGAAGCTGCTCCTCCACTTCCTTGATGGAGCCGTATGTCCCCCACATAAGCGATTCCAGAACAAAGTGCTCCATGTTCTGGTTGGAGAACCTCAGCCTTTGGTTAATGGACAGGCGGCTGTTTTTCATGCTCTGCATCATTTCCTGAAGATAGGCAAAATCGTCGCCGCTCTCCGGCTGGCCTGAAGAGGAAATGCCCTCCACAAAGCTGCGCAGCGCATGAATGGGCCGGTACTGCCGCTTGGCAAACGCAAAAGACAGGAAAAATCCTACCGCCAAAATCACCATCACTACCAGCAGGCTCACCTGGCGGATGGTGTTAAGCCGTGTCCAATAGATGCTTTCGGGTATAGATACCACGTATACGCAGCCCGTGTCGGCACTGCGGATATAGGATAAGCGCAGCTTGCCCTGAGGGCTTTGGACCCCCTGGGCATCGCCGTTTATGGCGCGGACGTTCACAGAGGCGGCAAAGGCAACTTCCGGCAGCGTGGAATACAGCACCTGCCCCCCGGAATCCAGAATGGTGAAGCCCATGCCCTGCTTTTCCCTCACCAACTGATTAAACTGCCTGAGCACGCTTTCGTCCAATGTGATGACGATGGTCACGGACGGCACATCGCCCCTCATAATGGTGCGCACATACGAAAGCGGGTTGCGCAGCGCCCCCTCTTCGCGGCGTACGAACCCGTTTTCACCTCTGCTCAAATAGGTGAGCCAATCCTCATACTTAGAAAATTCGCTGGTGAGCCGGCGCTGGAAATAATCCTGCCCCGTCATAACGGTATTGGCGATTACCTTCTGGCTGCGCATAAAATACAGGTAGCTGCTGCCGACGCTGGAATTGGCGATTTGCAGGCTGGTCATTTCCTGGATCAGGGTGCGAAGCGTCTGAAATGCGGTGATATTGTTCAGGTACTGCAAAGGGTCTGCTATGCTGGAAAAGTACAGCACCTTGTCGTCCGCCACCAATGTATCGCCGAAGCGCGTTACGGCATACAGCTGTCCGTCCGCTCCGCTCTTCATCTGCTCCAGCATCAGGTGGTTGGAAGTTTCCAGCTCCTTTTCCACCGTGCCCAGCATATTGGCCATAAAACCTACCAGAGCCGCGGCAGGCAATACAAACACAAGAAGGAAGGACAGCAAAAATGTTCTGTATACCTTCTTGCGCATCCGTTGGCGAAATTCCTGCATCCGTCCCGCCTCCAGCATGTATTACACCACATCCAATATACCATATAGCAACGGGTATGCAAAGATCACAAACAGGCTGCAATCAGCCAAAATACACCAGATTTGCGATTTTGCGCATGAGTTGCGAATTTGAATATCGCACTTTCCATAAATTGAATATCCCGTTTATGGTTTTGAGATTGTGTGCAATCATGGGCCTACGTATACTGAATTATCATGACCCTGTAAAAAGGGAACGTGCCCTCTCACCAAAACCACATAATGAGGAGGATTAAAACCATGCGCAAAACCCTGTCCCTGCTCCTGGCGATCCTTATGCTGTTGGGAACGATGACCTTCACCGGAGCCTTAGCCGAAGAAGCACCTCTGGTCATCACCATGCTTGTACCCTTCTATGCGGACCAACCCCCGGCCGGTACCGTAGACGAGAAAGGAAACCCAGTCCTGGAAGCTGTGGAAAAGCTGTATAATGTTGACCTTCAGATTACCTACGCGCCCCAGGGCGACTTTGTACAGAAGTTCAACACTGTAATGGCCTCCACCGATCAGCCCATGGTCATGGCGGTCACCAGCGGCCTGACCACCAACTCCGCATACCTGGATTACTGCCAGTATGGCGTGTTCTGGGATCTGACGGATCTTCTTCCTCAATATGAAGTGTTCAAAAACGACCTTCTGACCCCCTATGCATTGACGGTCACCGCCGTGGGCGGCCGCAACTACCTGTTCCCCTTCCTGGTATCCAGCGCCCGCGTAGCCATGCTGTACAGGCAGGACTGGCTGGATAAGCTCGGCATGAAGGTGCCCGCCACCGCCCAGGAGTTCTACGAGATGGCCAAGGCTTTTACTGAGAAGGATCCTGACGGCAACGGCCAGAAGGACACCTACGGCTTTGCCTACATCGACGATGCCAACAAGGAATTGACCTATGCCGGTTTTGACACCCTGGCCGTGGCCCTTGGCGCGCCCAACCGCTGGGGCAAAAATGCCGAGGGCAAGATCATGCCCTACTTCACCTTCAAAGAGTACAAAGACACCCTGAAGCTCTTCAAGGATATGTACGACAACGGCTACATGAACAGCGACTTTGCCTTGGTCAAGGGCAATGACAAGCACCTTCCCCTGGCTGAAGGCAAAGCGGGCTCCATGTTCACCACCGCCACCAATGCCCGCCACCCCGGCGGCAAGTATGACAGCCTGTTTGACAATGTTACTCCCACCGCCGTCATTGGCCGCAACTATCTGCTGAATGATCCCAGCGGCAAGCCGGTCATCAACTCCACATTGTCCATGGGCGGCATGGGCGGCCTTTTGATTCCCAAGGCTGCCGTGAAGGATGAAGCCACCGTCAAAAAGATCCTGGATTTCCTGGCCGCGCTGCGTACCATCGGCGATGGCGATAAGCTCCTCACCGTGGGCGTCAAGGACCTGCACTATACCGAGAATGCCGACGGCACCATTGCCATCAGTGACGAGCAGCGCAAGCTGCGCGTGGATGACGGCTCCAGCGAAGTGTTCATCTCCATTGTTCCGCGCCGCGTGGTCAACCACGATTACGGCCAGGGCATGACCGAGCTGGACAGGATCACGGCTGAGTTCGTGGCGAACGAGCCTTACTCCGTGGCGGATCTTAGCGTTGGTTTATTGACGCCCGACCAACTGAACCTGGATGCCTCCATCGCCACCATCATCTCCGACGCCCGTGTGCAATACATCATGGGCCAGATCGATGAAGCGGGCTTTGACAAGGCTGTGAACGAATGGATGGAACAGGGCGGCAACGATCTGATTGAAGCTGTGAACGCCAAATAAAGCCGCTATGCCCGGATGGCATGGAGTGGTGACTCTTCATGCCATCCCTTCTTTTTGTGGCTGCCGGCATATGTTGGCGCCCAACGCTTTGAAAGGGTGTATCCTATGTTGCAGACCGCACCAAAAAGGCTCCTGACGCAAGGCCCGGCCATAGGCGCGGGAACCAGGCTATTACGGCGGGTAATGCGCCATAAATGGCTGTACATCATGCTGCTGCCCACCATCATTTACTATGTTGTCTTCAAATTTCTTCCCCTTCTTGGGCTTCGCATCATATTCTTAAAGTACCTGCCGGCCCTGGAAAACCTGGGTCAGCCGAGCCCTGTCATGGACCCCTGGTACAAGAACTTTGCCGTTCTTTTTGCACACAAGGATTTCTGGATGCTTCTGCGTAATACCATGGTACTTGCCGTATGGAACATTGTACTGTATTTCCCGATTCCATTGATCCTGGCGCTGCTGCTCAATGAGATCCGCCAGTTTACCTATAAACGCACTCTGCAATCCTTGGTGTATCTTCCCCACTTCTTAAGCTGGGCGGTCATCGCGAGCCTGATGCTTTTGCTGCTTGGCCCCGCGCCAAGGGGGCTTGTCAATACGCTTCTCCAGCAGCAAGGTCTTACGCAGATCCCCTTCCTCTCCGGCCCCGAATGGTTCCGCCCCATGTATATTATTGAACTTATCTGGAAGGAAGCCGGCTGGGGCACCATCATCTACCTGGCGGCCCTCTCCGGGGTGGATGAACAATTATACGAAGCCGCTGTTATCGACGGCGCGGGCAGGTTCCGCCAATTATGGAACATCACGCTGCCTTCCATCAAATCCACGATCATCATTCTGCTGATACTGCGCATGGGCTCCTTCCTGGATTCGGGCTTTGACCAGATCTACCTGATGATCAACAGCCTCAACCGGGAAGTAGGCACGGTGTTTGACACATATATCTATGAAGTGGGCATCCTGGGCAGCAAGGTGCCTGCCGGCCTCAGCTCCTTCAGCTACAGCGCCACCGTAGGCCTGTTCCGTTCCGTCGTGAGCCTGATTCTGGTTTTGGGCACAAACAGGCTGGCCAAAGCCATCGGAGAGGAGGGCATATACTGATGAGCAGTATGACCTCGCGCAACCAATCGGCGGCGGGCAAGACTTTCGATGTGCTCAATTACGTCCTGCTTGGCCTTTTTGCCATTATCATGGTGGCTCCGCTCATTTACTGCACCGTAGGCTCCTTTTCCGTGACCGGTATGGCCTACGGGCGCTTCACGGCCTTTACCCTGGATGCATACCGCATGATCTTCCAGTCCGGAAAAACGCTGTCCTCCCTGGGAAACAGCTTTCTGATCACCATCGTAGGCACGTTCATCAATATCCTGATGACCTCCACCGCCGCCTATGCCCTGAGCAAAAAAGAACTGCCCGGCCGCAAGTGGCTCCTTCGGGTCGTGGTGTTCTTCATGCTCTTTTCGGCCGGGCTGATCCCGGATTTCATCGTGACTGCCAACCAGCTCCATCTGAAAAATACCTTCTGGGCCATCTGGCTGCCGGTAGCTATCTCCGGTTACAACCTGATGGTGATGAAGGGTTTCTTTCAGAACATCCCTGAAAGCATTGAGGAAAGTGCACGCATCGACGGCTGCAACGAACTGCAATCCTTCATACGCATCGTCATCCCCATGAGCAAGGCCTCACTGGCAACCTTCTCGCTGTTTTACGCGGTAGGCCACTGGAACAACTATATGCGCCCCATGATCTATCTGGATGACAGCAACATGTGGCCCATCACCGTATGGCTAAGGCAAATCGTGATCCTGTCCCTGGGCGGCATGGGCAATGACAATATGTCCGAGCAGGATGTGGTGTGGGCCGCCACCGACGCGGTAAAGTATGCCACGATCGTGGTAAGCACCGTGCCCATCATCTGCGTATATCCCTTTTTGCAAAAGCATTTCGCCAAGGGCGTGCTGTTGGGGTCTGTGAAGGGATAATACATTGCCATGGAAAAGGAGAAACAGACATGCTCCCTCAAACATATCCATCTGAAATGCGGGTGTTTTCCGACCCCCTTACGGGACGGAAAATCACTCAGCTTACAAACAGCCCCGCTTACGACAATGTACATCTGTATTTTACGGAAAACGCCTTCACCAGGGGAGGCAAGGAAATTTTCTTCGCCTCCGACCGGGATACGCCGGGGATCGACAATGTATTCACCGTGAACCGGGAAACGGGCATCATCACCCGCGTCACAGATTATACGGATGAGGGGATTTCTCAGTTGACCAAAGACCCCGATAGCACTGTGATCCTGTACAATCATGGCCGGGATGTGGTGCTTCATTCCCTTGTGACAGGGGAAAAGCAGGTGCTCTATACCTTTCCCGAAGATTTCAGGCCCGGCAGGCTTTCCCTCAACTGCGACCACACGTTGGTGGGCGCACTCATGAACGAGGATGTGCAGGTGGAGCACGGCATCAACTACGCCGGGTTTGAAGAGAAAATGTACAAAGTCAAGCGCTCCCGCATCGTTTTCATACCGCTTAAAGACGGCAAGGCCGGCACGCCTTATATCGGTGTTCGTGACACCTGCGAATTGGGGCACCTGCAATTTTCGCCTACGGACCGGAACAAATGCATGTACTGCCATGAAGGCCCGTGGCACCTGGTCATGCAGCGGATATTTATTATAGATACCGATACTTTGGAGGTATTCCCCTGCTTCCGGCAGAATAAGGAAGACAGCGTGGGCCATGAATTCTGGACGCGGGACGGCAAAGTCTTTTTTGACAACCGAGGTCCAGGCCACGACGGCACCATCACCAGCCACCGAACCCAGGCGGTAGCCACGACGCCCACAGACAGCGGGTTCATACCCTATGTGGGCCTGGCGGACAAGACAGGCGCGCTGCTTGAAAATACGCTGCTGCCTCATTACTGCAATCACTACCATTGTGGCAGTGATCCCGACTTTCTGGTGGGCGACGAGGTGGACGACCTGGTGCGCATTGAGCTTGCCGAGGATGGCCCCCGCATTGCAAAGCTGTGCCGCCACGGAACCAGTTGGTATGGGCAAAAGAGCCATTGCCACCCCACCGTAAGCTGGGAGGATGACGCGGTTCTGTACGCCAGTGACTTAGGCGGCAAGGTGCAGCTATACCTGATTGACTGGCCCAACTGAACCCAAAGGGAGTGGATGATTTGAAAGCAATCGTCGTACATAATGGAGAAATATCCTTAAAGGACCTTGGCGGCGGTGTCAGCCGCAAGGTGCTGGCCTATACCCCCGAAATCATGATGGTGGAAGTCCGCTTTGAAAAAGGCGGCATCGGAGCCGTGCACACCCATCCGCATGTGCAAAGCACCTATGTGAAAAGCGGAAGCTTCCGCTTTACCATCGATGGCAAGGACGCGGTGGTCAACGAAGGCGACACCATCGCTTTCCCCTCAGATATCCCCCACGGCACCGTCTGCCTCGAATCCGGTATCCTGGTAGATGTGTTCACCCCCATGCGTGCCGACTTCCTGTAACCAGGGGACGCTGTCCCCTGGACCCCTGCCAAAGGGATATCATCCCTTTGGAATCCCCTGTAATACTGATTTACCATGATGCAAGCGTGACCCCATGGAGTGAAAATGTGTGTATGGTGCGCTTTTAAACCTTCATCTTGATATGCAAGCTTCGCTTCCAATATTCAGGGCAGCATAATAAAAACCGGGTGGTTCCCCTAAAGGAGCCACCCGGTCTTGTTATCAATGATGGGAAATTACGCGTTCTTATGCTTCTTTTCTCCGATGCTGAGCAGCAGGTTCAGCAGGATGCCGAAGATGGCCGCGCCGGCGATGCAGGGCACCTGGATGCCGAAGAAGGGAATGCTGCCGCCGAACTGGTACTGGCCGCCAACACCGATCACCATAATGGTGGCGATCACAGCGATGTTCTTTGCGCTGAACATATCGGTCTTCTTGTCCATCATGATGGCGATACCCTGGGCAGCTATGGCGCCGAAGAGGTACACTTCCAAGCCGCCGATGACAGCCTTGGGAATGGCATAAATGGCGTTGATCAGGGGTGTGAAGCAGGAAACGATCATGGCGATCACAGCGGCAGCCAGAAGCACGGCAGTGGAGAACACCTTGGTGATGGCCATGGCGCTGATGTTTTCGCCGTAGTTGGTGCCGGCGGGGCCGCCGAAAAGTGCGGAAACCATATCGCCGATGCCATCGCCGATGAGGTTCAGGCCCAGCTTGTCAGCAATGTTGTAATGCTTGCCGCCCTTTTTGCGGGACAGGTCGTTGACGTAAATGTCTAGCTGGTACACATGGGCGGTGGATTCGGGAATCGTGGCGATGGCGATGGGCATGATGGCTGCAACTGCCGCCCAGGAGGGAATAGGCAGCGTGAACTCAGGCAGGGCGAACAGGCTTGTGGAGGAGCCGGAAAGCACCTGGAAGAAGTTGATACCGGAGATTTGGCCTGCGATAAAGGCTACCAAACAGCCGACCAGGGGTCCAAAGAGCAGCGGAAGCTGGCTCCAGAAGCCCTTGAGGTACACGGAAAACAGAATGGTGGAAACAAGTGTCGTTAGGGAAATCACCCAAGCCAGGTTGGAAGCCGTGGCGGCAGTGCCTTCGGCCACACCGGCGGGGGCGGTAGCGGCGTCACCCAGCGCGACGGCGGCAAGGGTCAGACCGATGGCCATGGCAATGGGGCCTGTCACAGAGGCGGGCAGGATCTTGTCGATAACATCCTTGCCCACGGCTTTTACCAGGAAACCAGCCGCAATGGACACAAGACCGGACATGATGATACCAAACTGAGCAACAGCAATCTGGTCGTTGAGGGGCTTGCCGGCCGCCGCCTGGGCAGCCATCAGGCCCATGATAGCAGACAGATAGGAAAAACTGGAGCCATAGTAAAGAGGAAGCTGCCGCCCGGTGATGAGTATGAAGCAGACTGTGGCAAGGCCGCTGGCGAAGATGGTGGTGGATACATGGAAGCCGGTAATGAGTGCAACAGCAATGGTGGCAGGGAACATGACGACGACCTGCTGGAGAGCATACAGAAGCAGCCTCCAAACTGGCGGCCTCTCATCCGGCAGGTATCCAATGTGGGGAGCGTTGGATGCCATGAAGATTCCTCCTTTATTATGAAACGCCCTAGGGGGCGCTCCAGGCGATGAATAAGTGATTATGATTTTTCGTATAGCTGGATGCTATTTTCACCGTCGGTTTCCATGAGGCGCACAGCCACCACCTCGCTGCGGGAGGTGGGCATGTTCAATCCCACGTAGTCCGCCCGGATAGGCAGTTCCCTATGGCCCCTGTCCACCAGTGCCGCCAATTGAATGGTAGCCGGCCGGCCCAGGGCCATGACGGCGTCCATGGCCGCTCTTGCGGTGCGCCCGGTAAAGATCACATCATCCACCAGGATGATATTCTTATGGGCCACAGGGAAGGGGATGCGGGTTTCGCTGAGCACCGGCTGATCGCTGGATACGGTAAGATCGTCCCGGTACAATGTAATATCCAGCTCGCCTACGGGAATCTCGGTCCCCTCAAATTGGGCGATGTTATTTGCTATCCTTTGAGCCAGGGGGATGCCGCGGGTCTTGATGCCTACCAGGCATACGCTTTTTAGGTCCTGATGATGCTCGATCACCTGGTGGGCCATCCGGGAAAGCGTGCGGTGGATCTTCATCTCATCGGCGATTTGTGCTTTCAGCCGCATATTGATCCTCCCTTTTGCTCATCAAAAAAGCTTGTCCGCGTTAGAGTCGCAGGCAAGCTGAATGTCTTTGGGCGGTTCGCTTAAGACTCGCTCAACATCTTGCCGGCATCAATGTACCGAGTTAAAGACATTGTATGTACTTTTCACTCAATATATTGTATCACAGGGGCAGCGGAAGGACAAGGGTTTTTACAAATTTTAAGCTTCAACCGCCTCAGAAGCAGGTTCAGTTGCCAACGCCGAAGTCTTTTTGTCGGATGGAAGCCGCCAAGCAACAAACAAATTGCCCAGCGATATAAAAGCAGCAATGAAGAATACCCACTGGGCTCCCCACTGTACCCAGATGGCGGCGCTCAGCTGCGCCGCCAGGATAGCCACGATATGATCCAGGCTGATGCCGGTGGAAAGCGTGGCGGTGATTTCCTCATCATTCACCGCTATGGAGCGCAGATAGAGGGATTTGACAACGCCGATCTGCATGGACAGCCGGTCCAGCACGAACAATGCATACACCACCATCACAGGCCAGCTGTTATCCGGCAGAACACGGCTTGTGATCCCCCACACCACAAAGCCGTACAGCACATACACGAAGATGAACGAAAGCGCGTCCAGGTACATCATGCGCTTGATGCCGAACTTATCCATCCAGTGGCCGACCCAGCGCATGAAGAAGATGCCCACAAAGCTGCTGGCAATCAGCAGCAGGGACATGATATCGGCGCCTTTGCGCAAAAGCTCCACCAGAACCCAGGTGCCGAACACGAAAGCGATTTGCTTTTGCACACCGTGCAGTATGGTCAGGAAATAATAATAACTGTACTTTTTACGAAAAAGCAGCCTGAACCTTCTTATGGTAACCGGCTGTGGGCCTACCCTTCGAACCAGCATCATGGAAGCAGCAATGGCTACCAAAAAGGAGGCGGAACCCAGCAGGAAAACGGTCTTTACAGGCGTAGTAAAGGAAAAAGCCCCGCTTCTGAACCCAAAGTATACAATAATCCCGGCAAGACAGCCTACCGCCGTTTTCGCGCTGGCATACTGGCCCATGCGCCGCCCCACCTGGTCAGGCTCTGCCAGCGCCATGCCGATAGAATCCTGCAAAGGCATGAAAAGATGCATGCCCATGGAGTTGATGAACAGGAAAACAAGCATCCCGCCAAAGGAGGGCGTGAAAATTCCCAGCGCCGTCAGGCCGCCACAGGCCAGCACCTGGGCAATAAGGCTGGCTTTGAGATCCCCCAGCATGGAGAGGGATGCGATCACCAGCGCGCAAAGCATGCCCGGCAGTTCCCTGGGGAACTCTATAAACCCGCGCTTGATGGCGTCAACCTGATAGGCATCCTTAAAATAATTGGCATAAATGGAGTCGCTCAGGCCGTTTCCCAGCGCTGCTGCCGTGATCAGGATAAAAAACAGCAGCATCTCCCTGCGCATCGTCCGCCTTGGCATGTTGTGTGCATTCCTTTCCTGTATATGAAAGAACGTTTCCTGTATTGTAACAGGCAAAACGACTTGCCGCAATGTACAATTCCCCCAATTTTTCGTACCGCTTCTGCGCCGCTTGACAAAGGGATGGAAATCCGTTACATTGATGCCAGCAAACGAGACCTAAGAAAACGGAGATACATCATGCGCAATGTCATCATCGCTGACGATGAAATGAAGGTATGCCAGCTTATTGCAAAACTGGCGGATTGGGATGCTTTGGGGCTTAACGTGGCTGGAATCGCCAACGACGGCCTTGCCGCACTGGAAATGGTGGAAAAGCACCAACCTGATATATTGATCACCGATATCCGCATGCCCGGGGTGGACGGCATTGAGCTGATCCGCCGGGCAAAGGAGCTTAAGCCCGATCTGCAATGCATCATCATCAGCGGTTACAGGCATTTTGATTATGCCCATAACGCCATCCGCTACGGTGTGGAGGATTACCTTTTAAAGCCCGTCAACCAGCAGGAATTTTTGTTAACGCTGCGCAAGCTTGTAGACAAAAAAGATCAGGAAACAAATCAAAAGCAGGAAACGGAACAGTTAAGGCTCAAAGCCCTCCATTTGGGCGAGCGGCTGAAGGAGGATTTTGTGCTCCGCCTTTTCAGGGAAGACATCTTCCCGGAAAAAGAGGCGGAGCAGCTTTCCCTCCCCGTGGGTTTCGGCTATGGCTGCGCCATTGTAAAGCCTGATCTGAATGATGTCCCGCCGGAGGACAGGCTGCACGGCCTGGCGGCTGAAAAGACGCTGAGCGCATTGCGCCGGCACTTAAGCCCCATATTCCCCGTTCTTTTGTCCTGCGCCTCGCCGGAAGGTGTGCTCTGCGTTTTCCATACCGGCACCATCCCCTGGGAAGACGTGCTGAGCACCTTCCGCGCATTGATGGAGGATATTCTGCTTTTGCGGGCGCTGTTCCCAAGCCTTACGGTAACGGTGGGCTTAAGCCGCGCAAACCAAATGCTTACAAGCCTCCCCGCCGCCATGCGTGAAGCCCGCCAGGCTGTCATGGAACGGCTGCGCCGGGGCACCGGGCAGATGATTGTGTTTGCGCCGCGAGCGGGCTTACCCGGCGGTAGGGAAGTATTTTTGAATGCGGAGGTCCGCAAAAACCTTCTGGCCGCCCTGGAGATCCTGGATGAGGAGGCTTACCGCGCCCATCTGAACAAGACGCTGGACACGCTCAAAAAGGTGGACAGGCTGCCCATGACGGATATTCACGATGTTATGAAGGAGATTATATACCTGCACTTTCTCGGGCTTACGGGCCGCGGCCAGACCGAGGAAGCAACGGAAACGTTCTTGAATGGATTTGAGACATCCTGGAATGCTGCCACTTCTCTTGCCCAGGCGGCGGACAGCCTTCAAAATATGCTGTGCGGCCATGTTGCTGAAATCGCCCGTGAACGCAGCGAAACGGAGATGCGGCCCATCCGCCTGGCGAAAAAATACATGCAGGAAAATTATCAAAAGCCCCTTACCCTGGAGGATGTGGCGGCTGTTGCAGGGTTCAACCCCACCTACTTTTCCACCGTATTCAAAAAAGTAACGGGAGAGAATTTTCTGGAGTACCTGAGTCAGCTGCGCATGAAGGAAGCCAGGGAACTGCTTTGCGACGGTCATCTCCGCATTGAAGACATAGCGGAAAAGGTGGGCTACGCCGATACCAAATATTTCGTAAAGCTCTTCAAGAAATCTACCGGCCTCACGCCGCAGGAATATCGAAAACTGTATTACTAAAGAATCCAGAGGCAGACATGCAAACGAAAAAAACGTGGTCCCTTGCCAGACGGAGCGTGTACGTCTTCCTGGGCGTATGCGCTGTTGCTCTGGCTCTTTTGATTGTATTGATCGCATGGGTCTTTTTTGTGGAAGGGTCGCTCCTGCACCCTGCCATGCTGGTGGTGATTGGGCTTGGCGCAGCGCTTTTCCTATTGCTTTACTTGGGCTTCCGCCATGTTCTCATGCCCTATTTCCGCGTATCCGCTGTGCTCAAGCGCTTTTGGGCAGGGCGAACGGTGGAGGAACTGTTCCACCTGAAGCACCCGCTGACTATGGACCTTCAGGAGGCACTCGCAAGAGTCAGCGGCATGCTTGACCGTCAGGCCGCCCTGCGCGATTCCATGAAGCAGGCGGAATACCTGGCTCTTCAAAACCAGATCAACCCCCATTTTCTGTACAATACACTGGAAGCCATCCGGGGCGATGCACTGGCAAGCGGCATGGTATCCCTGGCGGAAATCGCGGAAGCGCTGGCAACATACTTCCGCTATACCATCAGCAAAATGAACAGGCTGGTAACGGTGGAGGAAGAGCTGAACAACGTCAAAAACTACTTCCGCATCCAACGCTACCGGTATGGCGACAGGATGCAGATGACGCTCTCCTATGATAAAGAAAACCAGGAGCTTCTCACGCTGCGCATCCCCAAGCTTACACTGCAGCCCATTGTGGAAAACGCGGTGATCCACGGCCTGGAAAGAAAGGTGGGCCAGGGCCACATACGCCTCACGGCGGAGACAACCCAATCGCGCCTTTTGCTTCATGTATCGGATGACGGCGTGGGCATGGACAGGGATGCGCTTACAAATTTAACCGACCGTTTGACCCAGACCCGGTTTGACTATATAGACAGCGAAGCCGAAAAAGAGGGCGGCATCGCGCTGGTGAACGTCAACAACCGCTTGAGGCTTTTGTTTGGCGAGCAGTACGGCCTGAACATCTATTCTGAACCGAACGTAGGTACGGATGTGGAGATCACTCTTCCCCTGCACCACCCGATAGAGGAGTAGTTCATCCATGAAAACGGAAATTCTGAGGATGGAGGACGTTTTCGCCTCCAGCCATGGCGTGCGGCTGCTGGACGGCTTCCGCATGTACCTGTTCATGGGGGAAACACTGGGTCTTATCATCAACAACGCCTACAAACGGTCGCTGGTGGTGGATGTGCTTTGCGGCAACCGGGAAGTGGATTTGGGGCGCATCTACTACCACGATCAGCAGGTGGACCCGGAGGAGTATACAATGTTGAGCCGCCGCCGGGTAGCTTGTGTGGGCGGCAAGAGCTTTCTGATTCAGGACATGAGCGTGGCTGAAAACATATTTGTCATCCGCAGCCGTTTCAAAAAGATGTTTGTGAGAAGGCGCACACTGGAAAAGCAAGCCGCTATCCTTTTGAAGCCATTTTCGGTGGACACCTCCCCTTCCACACCCGTAAAATCCCTTACCATTACCCAGCGCATTCAAATTGAGCTGATCAAGGCCAGCGCCACGGGGGCCAGGATAATCATTTTGTATGACCTCTCAAGATTTTTAAGCGCGGCGGATATCGCTGCGGTTTTTGAAACCGTGAGTACGCTCAAGCGGGACGGTATTGCTTTTTTGCTTGTGGATACATATCTGGATGTGCTTTTTCAATACACCGACCGCATGCTGGTCATGGACAGCGGGCGTATGATACGGGCTTTTGAAAAGGATATGTACGATGAAAAAACAGTGGAAGCCGTGCTTATAAGCGGCGGGGAGAAGATGTCAAGCGGCGAAAACCATGAACTTGCGCCGCTGGTTCTGGAAATCCGCCATGTGAGTACGGATAAGCTGCAGGATATCTCCCTCACGCTGCACAAGGGTGAAATTGTCAGCCTTTTGGACATGGACGACAGCACGAATGAGGCGCTTCTACAGGTACTCACCGGGGAAGCAGCATATGAGGGCGTACTTGCGTTGGAAGGCAAAGCTTACAAGCCCCGCCAACTCAAACATGCACTGAAGTTGGGCGTATGTGTAATCAGTGAAAACCCAACGGAAACCATGTTGTTCCCGCATTTGAGCGCGCAGGAAAATTTGTTCCTGGGCATGGCCGGGCGCGTGCGTTTCTTTTTTGGCCTCAAAAAATACAAAAAAAGCCTTACACAAAGCTTTCAGGAGCTGCTCCCGCAGGGGATATTGGAGTGTCAGGACATACGCACCCTGGGCAGCGAGGAACTGCAGCGGCTTGTATATTGCAAATGGCTGCTGTGCCATCCCAAGCTTCTGATTGTATGGAAACCCCTGTCGGTAACAGACCCGCACCTGAGCAAAGTGACGCAGGAACTGATCGGCCAGTACGCAAGGCAGGGTACCTGTGTACTGATCCTTTCTTCCAACCCCTCCGAAGCCTACCGGCTGGGGGATACCGTGTACCCCTGCAAGGATGGCCGGATTACAGTGGACAATGAATCGTTATAAAACGGCCTTAACGTTATCCATGCCCAGCATCTTTTCCAATTCCTGTTGCACGGGTTCGTCCCCGTCACACCAAAGGTTTCTTGGCGTAAGCATTGTGATGCGTTCGGACGGAATATGGAAATACACCGGTACCGGGCCGGGATGGCCAACAAGAACAGGTTTCATTTGTTCCATCTGCTCCCTGGTGCCCCGCAGGTACAGCTTCATGGGTGCCTGTTTGGCCAATTGCGCATCTGTCAAAACAGGGTCATGCTGATGGAATGGCAGCGGGAACAAGTCATCCGGGTCGTCGTCCAAGGTCGGCCGCTTCCCGTTTGGCAGTGGAAGACCGTGATCCTTCTCCTCTTCAGAAGGCTTCAGAGGCGCCACACTGTCCACCAGCAGCTTTGTTTCTTCTTCCTCCCGGATGGAAAGCTTGCCCGTCAAGATCACCAGTTCGTCCGTTTTCAGCATCCCGCCGTACTTTTCATATATCTTGGGAAAAACCAGCCCCTCGATCTGGCCTGTGAGATCTTCCAGTGTTATAAAGCCCATGAAAGCGCCCTTCTTAGTGGCTTTGCCATGGGCGTCAATGAGAATACCTCCCATGCGCACAGCCATGCCGTCCATGGACTGGCCTTTGTCCGGCCGTTCGGAAAGCTCCGCCACATAGGCAGTATTGCATTCCAGTTGATTTAGCAGCTGCGCGTACTCATCCAGGGGATGGCCGCTGATATACACGCCGGTCATCTCCTTTTCCATGGACAGGAGGGAGCGGAAAGGAAATTCCTCTACATTCGGCAGCTTTTCCTGAAGGAATCCGCCGGCGGGTGCGCCCCCGCCAAGGTCAAACAGTGACATCTGCCCCGATACGTTTTGCTTGCGGCGGCTTACAGCGGCCTCCATGGCAGGCTCGTACACATTCAGAAGCTGGGAGCGCCTGGCGCCGGTGCCGTCAAAGGCCCCGGACTTGATGAGGCTTTCCACTACGCGCTTATTCACGCTGTCGGTATCCACCCGGCGGCAAAAATCGAAAATATCCTTGAATTTTCCCTTTTCTCTCTCCCTTACAATGGCCTCCACCGCACCCTGGCCTACGTTCTTCACCGCGCCCAGGCCAAAGCGGATGCCGGGCTTTAATAAGGATGCGTCCATGCTGAAGCGCCAGTTGCTTACATTCACGTCCGGCGGCAGGATGGGTATATCGTGGACGCGGCAGTACTGGATATACCCGGCGATCTTTGTAGCGTTGCCGTACACGCTGTTCATGATGGCAGCCATGAAGGGCACCGGATGATGGCGCTTGAGCCAGCCTGTCTGAACGGCCACCACGCCATAGGCTGCTGCATGGCTTTTATTGAAGGCATAGGAGGCGAAGGCGCTCATCTCATCAAAAATGTGCTCCGCCACATCTTCCGGCACGCCGTTTATGACGCAGCCGGGGATGATTTGCTTCCCCTCCTTGTCCCGCATGCCGTGTACAAAATACTCCCGTTCCTTCTGCATCACGTCGTGCTTCTTTTTGGACATGGCCCGGCGCATAAGGTCGCTGCGGCCAAGGGAATAGCCCGCCAGGTCCCGCACGATCTGCATCACCTGCTCCTGGTAGACCATGCAGCCGTAGGTCACATCCAGGATGGGCTTCAATTTGGGCGTGGCATACTGAACTGTGGATGGGTTGTGCTTACCCTGGATGTAGCGCGGTATGCTCTCCATGGGACCCGGGCGGTACAGGGATATGGCAGCGATGATGTCCTCAAAGTTCTCCGGCCGCATGTTGGTCAAAAAGCTGCGCATGCCGCCGCCTTCCAACTGGAACACCCCATCGGTATCCCCCTGGGAGATCATGTCGTATACTTCCGGGTCAGTAAGTGGAATGTTCTCAGGCCTCAAGTCCGTACCCGCATCCCTAAGCATATCCAGCGTATCCCGGATGACGGTCAGCGTGCGCAGGCCCAGAAAGTCCATTTTTAAAAGGCCCAGCTTTTCCAAAATGCCCATGGTATACTGGGTGGTAATGACTTCGTCGTTTTTCTGCAGCGGTACGTATTCGGTCACCGGGGCGCTGGTGATAAGTACGCCGGCAGCGTGGGTGCTGGCGTGGCGCGGCATACCTTCCAGGGAAAGCGCCGTGTCGATGAGCCTTTTTACCTTGTCGTCCCCGGCATATGCGGCCGCGAGGTCGGGGCTTACCTTCAGCGCCTTCTCCAGCGTCATGTTAAGCTCGAAGGGAATCGCTTTAGCGACCTTGTCCACATCCTGGTAGCTCATACCCAGCACCCGGCCCACGTCCCGCACCACGCCCCTTGCGGCCATGGTACCGAAGGTGATGATTTGGGCCACATGGTCCGCGCCGTACTTTAAGGCCACATAGTCGATGACCTCCTGGCGCCGCTCATAGCAAAAGTCGATGTCCAGGTCAGGCATGGAGATGCGTTCCGGGTTCAAAAACCGCTCGAAGAGCAGGTTATACTTCAGCGGATCCAGCGCAGTAATGCCGAGGGTATAGGCTACAATGGATCCGGCACCGCTGCCGCGGCCGGGACCTACCATGATGTTATGGCTCTTGGCGTAGTGAATGAAATCCCACACGATCAGAAAGTAATCCACATAGCCCATGTTTTTGATGGTGTCCAGCTCGTACTGAAGGCGCCGGTAAGGCGCGCTGCCTTCCCCCGATTCGCCAGGATACCGCTTTTCAAGGCCCTGCCTGCAAAGATTGATCAATAGGGAAAGAGGCGTTTCCCCCGGCGGAATGGGCTTGAAGCTTGGCAGGTGAATTTTGTCAAACTCAAACGCCACATGGCACAAATCTGCAACCTTCTGGGTATTATCGATGGCGTCGGGCCAGGCAGCAAAAAGGGCGCGCATCTCCTCCTCGCTTTTTACGTACAGTTCTTCCGTATCCATGCGCATACGGGTCTCGTCTTCCAGCGTTTTGCCGGTTTGGATGCACATCAATACTTCCTGGGCCGCCGCGTCCTCCCGCCTCAAGTAGTGGGCGTCGTTGGTGGCGATCAGGGGGATTCCCGTCTCCCGGCTTAAACGAACCAGTTCCGGCAGCACCTGCTTTTCCTCCGGAATACCGTGGTCCATGATCTCAATATAGAACCTGTCCTTGCCGAACAGGCTTTGCATGCGCAGCACATACTCCCTGGCTTCCTGCCGCCTTCCCATCAACAGCATTTTGGGCAGGTCGCCGCTTAGGCAGGCAGACAGGCAGATCAAGCCTTCCGCGTGCTTTTCCAGCAGCTTATAGTCGATGCGGGGCCGGTAGTAAAAGCCGCGCAAAAAGCCTTCGCTCACCAGCGCCATCAAATTCTGATAGCCCTTGTTGTTTTCGCACAGCAGCACCATATGGCTGTATTCCCGGGAAACCACCTGCTTGTCCTCCATGTCCGGGCAGATGTATACCTCACAGCCCAGTATGGGGCGAATGTTGTTTGCCACGCACTCCTGATAAAACTCCACCGCGCCGTATAAAACGCCGTGGTCCGTTACGGCGCAGCTGTCCATCCCAAGCTCCTTCAGGCGCTTTATAAGATGCTTGACCCGGCATGCGCCGTCCAGCAAACTGTATTCCGTATGCAAATGCAGGTGGGTAAAGGCCATTTCGTTCACCTCGGGGATATTATAACATACAGGAATGGTATAGGTCAGCGGGAAGAGGGCTTTTTGAAAAAATCCCCCTTCCCGCACCCATCCCTGAAAAACTTTAAAAAGATATAAATACAACTTTTTATGGTATACTGTACGGCATGTCTTTACAGTAATAAAGTGAAAAGCCCATAGTTGCTAAAACAAAGGGGCATTTTGAACCCTCCTTCCCATACCCATCTGTGTAAGCTTTAAAAAGCGACAAATACAATTTTTTATGGTATACTGTACGGGACAATGAGGTGGTTGGATGCCTTTATTCGAGTTTGACGAGCAATACCCGCTTTTTGACGCCACGCCCGTGGAGAACCTGTTTGTGCAGGAATATCTCCCCGCGGCCAAAGGCGATTATGTAAAAGTATATTTATACGGGCTGATGCATACATATCATCCCACCGCGGGCATGAACCTTACGGTGATGGCCAGGGATTTGGGCCTGTCTGAAGAAGATGTTCTGTCCGCATACCGTTATTGGGAACGCAAGGGGCTGGTGCAGCGCACGTCGGACAACCCTCCCGCATTCCGGTACATGAACGCCAAGCAGCTTCTTTTTATGCGCCAGTGTCCTACGGAGGACAAGCACTATACCCAGTTTGCAGATGCCCTCTATGCCGCTTTTGGGGAGGACAGGCAGCTTCACGGTCAGGAAACCAGCCTGGCCTACGAGTGGGTCGAAGATTTGAAGCTCCCGCCCGAGGTGGTATTGATGCTGGTGCAGCATCTGATTTCCACCCGGGGCAAGCATTTCAGCTTCAAGGGCGCGCAAAAGCTGGCGGTACAGCTGGCGGAAGAAAATGTTCGTACCATTGAGGACGCGGAAATCGTGCTCTCCCGCTCCAAGGCCATCATGGAGGGCACCCGCAAGATTTTGCGCCGCCTGGGCAAGCGCCACCAGCCTTCTGAGGATGAGATGGCGCTGTACCACAAGTGGACCAGGGATTGGGGCTACGACCACGACGCCATCGAGGCCGCCTGCCGTGAAACAACCAAGGGCGACCCTACCATGGCTTATTTGGACGGTATATTGAACGGCCTGCGAAGGCGTGGTGAAAAAACGCCAGCTACTGCAAAGCAGGTGGAAAGCCAGTTAAGCAGGGAGCAGGAGGAGGCGGCGCCTTTAAAGGAGCTGTTCCGTGTCCTTGGCATAAGCGGCCTCACCGTGAATGAAGGCACGCTATCCGTTTACCGGCAGATGCGTGATGTGGCCGCTCATGAGGTAATACTGCTTGCCGCCAGGGAAGCCGCACGCTTTGGGGGCCGCATGGATGATGTGCTTAGGCTTTTGACCACCTGGCACGATAAAGGCCTTACAACGCCCCGGCAGGTGGAAGAGTACATAGCCGCCTTCTACGAAAGCAACCGGCTTCTTTTTCAATTGTTCGAGCAATGCGGCAAAAGCGAAAAGCCCACCGCCCCGGACAGGTCCCTTCTTTCAAAATGGCAGAAGGAGTGGAACTTTTCCAACGAAATGCTATTTCTTGCCGCCACCTATTCCCAGGCCGCCGAAAAGAAAATGCTCTATATGGACGCCATGCTGAAGGCTTGGCATGAGCAGGGAATTGCAACACCGGAGGCAGCCCAGGCCGCCAGGGGGCGCTTTGAAAGAGCGCCGGCCGCCGCTGCCCCTCAGCGAAAGGGAAAAGTTGTCACGGAGCAGCTGTACACACAACGCACGTATGACGAGATCGACCTGAACAAGTGGGCTGCCAGCATGATCGAGGAGGCAAGGGATAGAGATGCCTAACGCCATCATAAATGCGCTTATGATGAAGTACGGAGCCCGGCAGCAGGAAAACGCCCGGGAGGAGGAGCGGCGCCTGAAGGAGGCGGCTATGCTCTGCCCGGAGATCGGCCGTTTGGCCAAGGCCCGCCGGGATGCGCTCTTTACCACCGTACGCTCCGCCCTTCATCCCGGAAAGCAAAACGCGTCGGTTAACCGCCTTGCGGAAGATATGGAAAACTACAACCGCCAAATTCGTGAGCTGCTGAAAAACAACGGGCTGCCCGGGGATTACCTGCAGCCGGTATACCAGTGCAGCATATGCCATGACACGGGCTTTGTGGGCGAATCGGTCAAAAAGCGCTGTACTTGCCTGAACAAGGAATACTTCAGCCAAATGGGCAAGCTGATCGGCTTGAATGAGCGCATACCCCAAACGTTTGAAGCCTTCCGGGAGGATGTCTTTTCCCAGGAGATCGTTCCGGGCGCCAATGTAAGCCAGCGCACATTCATGTGTTTTTTGCGGGACAAGTGCAAAAAATACGCCGAAACCTTCCCGGATACAACCACGCCGGATATGCTGTTTATGGGTACCAGCGGCCTGGGAAAAACATTTCTCATGCAGGCCATTGCCCACAAGGTGCTTGAACGCGGGTTTTCCGCATTGTGCGTAAGCGCTTTCAAGGTTGTGGAAATGACCAGGCAATCGTACTTCAACAACAACTCTGAGGAGAGCGCGCCGTTATTTGAATCGGATCTGCTGTTGATCGACGACCTGGGAACCGAGCCGTTAATGGACAACGTAACCATAACCCAGCTGTACCATGTCATCAACGAACGGCAGAACGCAGGAAAGCATACCGTCTTAAGCACCAATTTGAACAGCGTGCAGTTCCATGAACGCTATACGGAGAGGATCAGCTCCCGCTTGTTATCCTCTGCCGGTCAATGCGAACTGATCGCCTTCATCGGTGCAGACATCCGCCGCAAGGTATAGAAAGGGTTCAAAATATGGGCAACATCTGGCACGACATCGATCCCGGCCGCATCTCCCATGCGGAATTTGTTGCCGTGATCGAGATCAGCAAGGGCGGCAAGAACAAGTATGAGTTGGACAAGCAAACCGGCATGCTGATGCTGGACAGGGTCTTGTATACCTCCACCCACTATCCGGCCAACTATGGCTTCATTCCCCGCACCTATGCAGATGATAACGATCCGTTGGATGTGCTTGTATTGTGCCAGGAGGCCATATTGCCCCTCACGCTTGTCAAGTGCCGCCCCATTGGCATGATCACCATGGTGGACGACGAATCGGCGGATGAAAAGATCATCGCCGTCCCCGTGGGCGACCCTTCCATGGCGGAATATACCGATATCAGCCAGCTTCCTCAGCATACCTTTTCGGAGATCAGCCACTTTTTCGAGGTCTACAAAAGCCTGGAGGGCAAAATAACGGCTGTGAAAAGCACCGCCGGCCGGGCCGAAGCGCAGCAGATCATCAAAGCCGCCATCCAAAGCTATGCGCATCACTTTCGCAGCGAAAAAGGCTCCATCCCTTCCGGTGATGAACTGAAAAAGGATATGTCATGAACATTCAAATTTACGTAAGCAAAAAGAATTTTGATGTGCAAAAGGCAGAACGCTTCTTCAAGGAACGCCGCATACCCTACCAACTGGTGGATTTGACGCGGCACCCCCTGGGCCAGCGGGAGCTGCAGCTTTTTGCCCAAAAGCTTACGGCCAGGGCGCTGGTGGACCGGGAGGACAAAAAGGTGAAAGAACATCCCGTATGCTACGCGCCAAACGATGAAGTTATCCTTTCGGAGCTTTTGCAAAAGCCTGCCCTCATGCGTTCGCCGCTTGTACGCAACGGCAGCAAAGTTACCTTGGGCGCCGCAGAGGATGTTTGGACCACATGGCTTAACGAATAGCATATACACGCACAAAAGAGGTGTTCGTATGCATGGCAGGCTCTCCCTCCAAAGCCGGCTTACCGCCTGCTTCCTGGCTTTTTCCGTGCTGCCACTTTTGACGTTCTTTCTTGTGTTTTTTCCATACCTTCAGGGGAGCATGCTCAAAAGCCGCATGGCCGCCCTGGAGGGGTTGGCTAACGCAAACGTCAGCGACCTGGAACAGATGGGTGATTCCATTCTGCGGGAGGGGGAGCGCCTGGCATTGGACCAGCGCGTGGCAGATGTGCTCCGCACACCCTCCGGCGAAGATGCGGCCCTTGCCAAATCCCATGCGGAAAACTATTTGCAGTCCATGGTGAATGAAAGCTGCCGGGGCGCGGCCCTTGTTAAGGCCGGCTGGAAGGTTGCTGCCTCCAGCAATGAGGAGTCTTATACGGGCGAAGCGCTGGCGCTGCTTCTGGGTACCGACGCATCCTTCAGCGGAGAGCGGGAGGTAAGCGGGCTTTTACCGTCGCTATCCGAGCCCGGAAAGCAATCGATCTATTTCACCGTGCCGATTTTGTCAGGAAACAGCCTGCTGGGAACACTGGTACGGGAAATGCCTCTTGGCGTTCTTGACCGCAAAACATCCTCCTTAAGCCAGGGGGAAACGGGGCGGATGATGCTGGTGGATGAAAGCGGCATGATCCTTTCCCACACGGATACGATAGAGGTAGGCAAAGCGCTGCTAAGCGACAAGCTTTTGTCCATATTCACAAACTTTCAAAGCGGGCTGGCGGAGCGCAGTGGCAACGGCAGCACCGTTTTGTTTGACGTTAAGCAGGGGTACGGTTACCGCATCCTAAGCAACATGCCCTGGATGCTTGTGGTGTATCAAGCGGAAAGCGAACTAAGATCCCAGGAGGTCCTCATCATCCTGTTCGCGGTGCTGGCCACACTGGGATTGTCACTACTGAGTTTTTTGATCAGCCGGATCGTGTCCCGCAGTCTGGTTTTCCCCTTGAAGCGTCTGAATGCAGCATTCCGACAGGTTGGCTTCAACCAATTCACGCCCCTGACCCCTGGCGGCACATCGGAAATGGTGGAACTGGCTGATGGGTACAATACTATGATCGGCCTCCTGGAAAGGAACATTACGCGCTTAAGCGATTCCAACCGCCAGCTGGCCACCACCATTGCGGAACTGGAAGTGGAACGGGACCGGATGCAGTTTTTGCAGGATACTCCCAGCAGCGCGAATGTGCGCCGGGCCAAAGTGGAATTCAATCTTTTGTCCGGGGAATTTTTGGCGGATGACGATTTCTATGCCATGCTGCACCTGAACCGCTCTACCACCAGGCTTTCCCTGAATGAATTTTTGAACAACATGGCTGAGCCGGAGGATGCCGCCGCCCTTCACGAAAGCATCGAGCAGCAGTCAGACCAGCTCCATCAGCTTGTGCGCATCCACACCCAGGAAGGGATGCTATGGGTGCAGGTGCACGCCAGGGTCTTCTACAACACACAAAGCGAGCCCACCAAGGTATCCGCAACACTTTTGGATGTTACTGACGACTACAAGGCTCCCGGTGAAGATGCGCTTACAGACAGCACAACAGGTCTTACTACAAAAGTACCCTTCATGCAGGCGCTGTCGGAGCATCTTTTGGCAGAGGAAAACCGCCGGGAGGGCGGCTTGGTGGTGTGCCTAAGCCTTAAAAACCTGCCTCCGGAGGATACGCAGCGCATGGCTTATGTGCTGGCGCTTCGCATAAGTGCCGACAGGTTACGGGCCTTTGTAGGGCCGGAGGGCATGGCAGCCAGGTTCTACGATGACCGGTTCCTCATGCACCTTCCACACTGCGGTACGGCATCCATGGCGGAAGGGCGCATGGCGGAATTGGGCCAGGTTCTTTCCGCACCCATTCCGTATCAAAAAACAACACTGTCGCTTAAAATGCTGGCAGGCGCATCGATTTACCCGCAAAAAGAAGTCTCCTCCGAGCTGCTTGTAAGCCAGGCTCAAACCGCATTGTCCGCCGCCGCCGCGCTGGATGGCGCCAGTTGGACGCTGTACGACGTCACAAGGCAGGCGGAAGACGCGGATACCGCCCGGATCACACTGGAAAGCGCGCTAAGAAACCGCCGCATTGTGGAGGCGCTTTCCACCTTCCAGCCCGACGATTCCCTGTCGCTGGAATACCAGCCCATCATTGAACTGCACACAGGCTGCGTAACGGGTTTTGAATGCACCGTAAGGCTTAAAGTGGAAGAGCTGGGCATGGTATCCGCCGGTGAGCTTGTCCCCCTGGCGGAGGCCAATGATCTAATGCTGCCGGTGGGCCGCTACGTATTGAAGGAAGCCTGCCGCCAGATCCGGAATTTGCGCCAGCGCCAGGGACAGGAATTGTACGTTTCTGTAAACGTAAGCGCGGTGCAGCTTAAACAGCCGGACTTTGCCGATACCGTATACCTTGCCTTGAAGGAAGCTGGCTTGCCCGGCTCCGCGCTGCAACTCGAAATCTCCGAGCGGATCATGGATGTGTTCATGGCCCAGTCCGATAAGCTGCACGTCCTGCGCAGGATGGGCGTACGCATTGCGCTGGACGATTACGGCGCAGGCACCGGTGCGCTTACCCATTTGTACAACATGCCCCTGGATGTTTTGAAGGTGGACAAAAGTTTCCTGACAGGTGCAACTGCCAGCCAGGGCAAGGAATTCATATTAAAGACGCTGGTAGACCTGGCCCACAACCTGAACCTTCAGGTGGCCGCCGTTGGCGTGGAGCATTTCAAGCGTTTGAACACGCTGATGAAGCTGGGTTACGACATGGCTCAGGGCTATCACTTCTGCCCGCCGCTCAACCCCACCGCATTGGAAGTGTTCCTGGATACCCGCTCGGCGGAGGGGAGCAAGTAAATCTTCATGCAGAACAAATATGTAGGAGACTTTGGTGATTTTGGCAAGTATGCGCTGCTGCGTTGTCTTGCACAAACAAACTTATCACTTGGAGTCAACTGGTACCTGACGCCGGATGAGAGCCACGGCAACGACGGCCGGCACACCGCTTATTTACAGAATGATCGCATGGCCGGCTATGATGATGAAGTTTTTTCATTGCTCTGTCGATTGGTGAATGAGCAGCGGCGCGATGTCAAAGAAATCGAATCCTCCGGCATTCTTCCAACCAATACTGTGTACTACTCACATATGCTGGACTGGACAAATATAACCTGCGGTGTCAGCCGTTCCTCATACCGGGCAACCTGGCATGAACAGGCGCTTGCGGCAATGATGAATAATGACCTTGTTTTTCTGGATCCCGACAACGGCTTGCAGGTAAAAAGTGTTTCCCTTACAGGCAGGAAAGGCAACAAGTATATCGGTTTTCATGAGCTTCAAAATTATACCCAGTTGGGTAAAAGTGTCGTATTCTATAATCACAGGGAACGCAAACAGGAATATGTCTATTTGGACAAGTTTCGAAATCTTCACAGGAACGAGATATTTCATCAAACGAAGCTATTTGGAATAAAATTCTCCGGCGGCACGGTCCGGGACTACATTTTTCTCCTACAGCCGATGCATGCGGCTAAAGTATTGCATGCATGTCATGCGCTGCTGGACAGCGTTTGGCGCAGCCATTTTACACTGCTTGATTTGTAAAACCGCAGCAGAAGCTCTCGATTATGCATTCATTTGAAAGGATGATCGACATGCGTAAAAAATGGTGCTTGCTTCTTGCAATACTTTGCCTGCTCTACCAGTGTGTTTTGTTTGGCGCTTCGGCTCAAGGCGCCGGGGACCCACGTCTTCAGGCTTCCTTTGAAAACAATACGCTGGCGCTGCGGGACGTACAGTCCATACCCGACTTCACGGGATACACACTGCGCGTATCGGCCGCCGCCTATGCGCAAAAGGCTGAAATGGAGGGGACGGCGCCTTTAAATCAGGCAGATGGCGCGTGGGTATCCCTTGACCTTAACGTGCAGGATTTCCACCCGGCACCTTACTCCTTTTCCCCCGACGGAAGCAAGGCCATCCTGATGGATGAGGAACATGCATACATACTGAAGGACAATGTCATAACCATGATCCTTCCAAATTACGTGCGCAGCGTGCACGATACCTATGGCAGTTTTTCTCAATTCAACAAATTGCCGCCTGCCCAATGGGTGGGCATTGAAGGCATCACCTGGTCGCCGGATGGCAGGTACGCAGTGCTGACCAGCTTCAGGCAGGTCTTCATGATGATGCGGTTCATCTATGGTCTGTACATCATAGATACAGATACGGGGGAACTGTTCTGCGCCGAAACATACCCCAGCAAAATCAGCGAAGGTGCGTCATCGGTTGTTCAGGCCTGCTTTGATGCGTCTGGACTGCACCTTTATTACATGCTGTATGGCAATATTTATCCTGATAGCCGCGTATCTCTGATGTGCTATGATATGGAAACCGGTGAAAAGCAACGGCTTTTGGCATGCCCGATGGACACCGCTTACCCAAGGCTGGTGACGGACACCAGAGGCCGTCTCATAAACCTTACGGATGCAAGACGCGCGGATGAATTCCTGGGGCTTAACGTGTTTGAGCAAAAAGACGGCGTATGGACTGCCAATGCATTCGCCTTTTCACAGCCGTTAGCATGTGTGCGTCCACAGTATATGGATATTGGCAACGCGGACTTTGGTATCCTTCTTCAAAATGTTATATACAATGGTCTGGTCGGTACGCTGCCGGGGCGTTTTCTCGCAGATGAAAGCTTCACAGGCTATGACGAACTGCTTCTCATTACAAGTACGGATGCAACTGCGGCCACTGTTATGCCCTTATCGGCCTATGGGGATGGCATCGAATTCAACGAAAAAATTTCCCGAGGCGAAGTCTTGCAGTGCGCAAACATCAAGTTGTCTCCGGATGGCCATTACGCCTTGCTGCTACTATGGGACCGCAAAACATGTGCTTTTATGATGATGGATTTGGAAACGCTGGAACTTAAAAAAGTACAGTCGCCTCCGGGAGCAGCATCCTTGTGCGGCGGAAACGGGATCCCGCAAAGCAGCGCCTATCCCTCCGGCTATAGCTGGTTTGAAGGTAACAAGTTGGTCATACTGACCGGAGAAGGTTTGAAGCTGTACGAATTCGCATATTAGAGAACGTCTTCCTTGGAGCCCTCCTTTTCAAAAAGGAGGGCTTCAAAGCTTTTTTGTTTACCTCTTTCGCCTTGCCGTCCGGCATAATCTTTGATACACTATGAAATAAGCGGGGGCGAAGCAAAGTATGAAGCAAGGCATATACGATGTAGCCGTCATCGGCGCGGGGATCGTGGGATTATCCATTGCCCGAAGGCTTTCAAGGTACTGCTTACACATCTGCATCCTGGAAAAAGAGCCGGATGTGGCTATGGGGGCTACCAAGGCCAACAGCGCCATCGTTCACGGCGGGTACGCGGAAAGCAGCGAAAAACAAAAGGGTAATCTTTGTTATAAAGGCCGGGTGCAATTTGCCAAGCTTGACAGTGAGCTTCATTTTGGCTTTAAAGAAACCGGCTCCCTGGTTTTTACCACCCGGCTGGAAGATTTGAGCAAGTTAGAGGCATTGCGTGCAAACGGCAGGCGCAACGGCCTGAACGACCTTGAAATCCTGAACAAAGACAAAGCATTGAAGCTGGAACCGAACCTGAACCCTGATGTTCTGTACGCACTTTATTGCAAGGGTGCGGGAATTTGTTCCCCTTATGAAATGGCCATCGCCCTGGCGGAAAACGCTGTATCAAACGGCGCACATCTGTTTTTGAATGAGCCCGTCACCGATATCAAAAAATACAAAGATATATTTTCGCTTACCACGCCTAAAAGACAGGTCAAAGCCCGGTATGTGGTCAACTGTGCCGGGCTTAACGCTGCGGAGGTTTCCTTAATGGCTGCCCCGACGGAGTTTGAAATTAAGCCCCGCACGGGAGAATACATACTGCTCAACCGCGGTTCGGGCAAGATTCTGAACACCGTCGTATTTCAAATGCCCACGCCTATGGGAAAGGGCATATTGGTCACGCCCACCGTGCACGGCAATCTGCTTCTGGGACCGGACGCCATCGACGAGCCGGGCACGTTCAGCCGTTCCACCCACGTTGAGCGATTGGCGGAAATTTACTTTCATGCGCTTAAAACCACGGACAAAATCAATCTCAATCAGTTCATCCGCAGCTTTGCCGGGGTAAGGGCAGTGGCCACGGGAGACGATTTCATCATCGAAGAATCAAAAACAAAGGGATTTATCCAGGCAGCGGGCATACAATCACCTGGTCTTACAGCATCCCCGGCCATCGCGGATAGGGTCTCGGATATCCTGTCAAATGCAGGCCTTACCCTTATTTCCAAAGAGGATTACAACCCCAATCGGGAACCAATCATTGAAACAGACAAAAAAATGCGCCCTCTTTCGGAAGTGGAGCAGTTGATCGCCCTGCCTTCCGGGCAGGAGCGAATCGTATGCCGATGCGAGCAAGTGACGGAAGGAACGATCCTGGATGCCCTCCGCCGGGGTATTCCGGTCCATACGGTGGATGGCATCAAGCGCCGCACCAGGGCCTCCATGGGCTTTTGCCAGGGGGATTTCTGCCGGCCACGATTTTTGGCGCTGATGGAAAGGGAATATGGCGAACACTTTTCCGCCAAAACCGATGTGGAGCTATGCGGAGCAACAAGGGTAACCAAACAGGAACTGCTTGATTATATTGAGGATTTTAAAAAAGAATTGATAAACTATATGTTGGATCCCAACAAGGATTCATGATACTTTCATTTGTCCGGACGGGCATCCGGAAATAATCTCCAATCTCGAAAAAAATAACGCTCCTTCTACTCCTTCCGCCGCCTGCGGGCGGCACCTCCCCCGCGGAGGGAGGCTCAAATAAAGGCCCCCTCCTGGAGGGGGCTGCCGACGAAGGAGGCTGGAGGAGGTTAGCGTTACAGCAATGCAAACTATTTTTAGAACAGATACCCATGAATTAGCCTTCCCAAGGAATGAAATTGGTGACACCGAACCTCCTTCCGCCGCAGCGCTGCGTGTTGCGGAAGGTATAGGAAGTAGCAAACGTGCATTTATAGGCCATTCCCCATTTTCAGCGTAACCGCCGCCGTAAGCAGGCTGACACTTTTCGCACCCGAATGAAGCAGCATTCTTATACAGGCCCTGGCGGTAGCGCCTGTGGTGCAGACATCATCCACCAATAGCAGCCGCATTCCCCTCACCCTTTCACAGGCTTGAAAGGCATCCTCCATATTTTTGATGCGCCGTTCTTTTTCAAGCTTTGCCTGCTGCCCCGTTTCACGAACCCTTTTCAAGGCCGGAAGAACGGGGATGCTTTTTTGCTTACCCACCGCCTGCGCCAAGAGCTCCGCCTGATTGAAGCCACGCTCCATAAGGCGCTTAGGATGCAGCGGCACGGGCACCAAAGCATCAAAGCTGTCTTCTTGAAGGCAAGATGCCATCCTTGTACCCAGCACCTTTGCCGCGTCCCTAACGCATGTGTATTTCAGGCAATGTATCAATTCCTTGGCCGCGCCCTCGTAAGGATAAGGCGCGTAAACCTTTTCCGCTCCCTCCACATAAAAGAAGACCTCTTGCTTTTGTATGGATGCCAGCGCATCCCGTCAAGGCACGCACAAATGATCCCCCATGCCGTCCAGCCTTGGATGGCCGCAGCAATAGCAGCGGGCGTAGGGTGGGTAAAGGAGATTCGTCAGGAAACCCATCCCACCCACTCCTTCAATTGCCGGCTGAGCGTGGTATAGCGTTTGGCGATGTGGTTGTTGCGTACCATGGCCTCGATGATCTCCTCCCGCCCCACCAATACCACCAGCTGCCGTGCCCGCGTAATAGCGGTGTAGAGCAGGTTTCTGGTCAGCAGCATGGGCGGCCCGCCCACCACGGGCATCACCACCACGGGAAACTCGCTGCCCTGGCTTTTGTGCACCGAAAGGCAATAGGCCAGCTCCAGCGCTTCCCGCTGCTGCTCCTCGTAGTCCACCAGCCTGTCCTCGTCAAAGCGAACAGTCAAGGTGCGCTCCTCCGGATCGATGGCCTCTATAAAACCGACGTCTCCGTTGAAGATACCCTGTCCGTCCTCCCAGGTGACTCCGTTATATCTCCGCCATTCGATTTGATAATCGTTCTTCGTCTGCATCACCTTGTCGCCCACACGAAACAGCGCGTCGCCGAATACCAGGGAAGGCTTGCCCATCTGCGGAGGATTCAACGCCTCCTGCAGCAGACGGTTGAGTGCCCATACGCCGCAATCGCCCTTTTTGGTGGGAGACAGCACCTGGATCTGTCTGACTGCATTTGATAACTTGTCCTTTTCGTCCATCTTCAAAAATGCGGGCAGCCGCTGGGTACAAAGCGATACGATGGTCTGCGCCGCATCGCTCAGAGCCGTTTTTTTCTCCAGGAACATATCCGTGGCCCGGCCGTTCAAAACAGGCATCTCGCCCCCGTTGATACGGTGGGCGTTCAAAACGATCATGCTGTTTTCATCCTGACGGAAGATTTGCGTAAGCCGTACGCTGGGCACGGCTTCGCTCTTCAGAATATCCCCCAGTACGCTCCCCGGCCCCACGGGAGGCAATTGATCCGCGTCGCCCACCAGAATAAACCTGGTGCCCGGTGTAATGGCCCTAAGCAGGCCTCGCATAAGCAGGATATCCACCATGGACATCTCATCCACAATGATGCAGTTGGCTTCCAGAGGGTTTTCCTGATCTCGGGAAAAGCTGCCCTCGTCACCGCCGTACTCCAGCATTCGGTGGATGGTTTTTGATTCCATCCCGGTAGCTTCGGTCATGCGCTTGGCCGCCCGGCCGGACGGCGCGCATAGAAGCACTTCCCCCTCTTTGGAAAGGATGCGGATGATGCAGTTGATGATGGTTGTCTTGCCTGTGCCCGGGCCGCCAGTGATGACAAGCACGCCTTCATCCACCGCAGCCTGCACCGCCTTGCGCTGCAAAGGGCTAAAGTTTACTTTTTTCTCCTTTTCAAAGCGCCGGATGGATTCTTCAGCCGCCTGGCTTTTGCGGTAAGGCAGCGCAGCCATCAGTTCGTGCAGCCGCTGGGCCACTTCCCGCTCAGCATTGAAATATTGGGGCAGGTATATCCCCTGCTCCGCATCCTCCGTGGGCGATGTGATCATCTCCCGACGCAAAAGCAGCTCCGCCAGTGCGCCTGTCACCAGCTCCTCGTTCACCCGAAGAAGCTTGACCGTGCGTATGACAAGCTCCTCCCTGGGCAGATACACATGCCCGCCGGTGGAAGCGGCGTCCTGAAGCACATACTTCAGCGCGCACTTCACCCTGTGTGGTGAATCTATCGCCATGCCCATGGACAGCGCGATCTGGTCCGCGGTCAGAAAACCTACACCCTCTATGTCCTCCACCAGGCGGTAGGGGTTTTCCCGAATCACCGCCTGAACCTGGTCGCCGTACAGCCGGCTGATCTTGACTGCCAGGGCTGCACTCACGCCGTAGCTTTGCAAAAATACCATGGCCTGCCGTGCATACATCTGCTCATGAAAACTTTTGGCGATCTGCGCGGCCCGCTTGGGTCCTATCTTGGGCACATCCGCCATCCGCTCCGGGTGCTCGCTTAATACATCCAAAGCATCCTTGCCGAAATACGCTACCAATATCTTGGCCGTAGCGGGACCAACACCCTTGATCAGCCCAGAACCAAGATACCGCTCTATGCCAAGCAGCGTGGTGGGCTTCACGATCTCACAGCCGGCCGCCTTCCACTGCCGGCCGTATTGGGGATGCTCCACCCAGCCGCCGGATAATATGATTTGCTCTCCTGAGGATAACTCCGGCAGAGCACCCACCACCGTCACCTTTTCCCTGCCGGCTCGTACCTGCATGACCGTATAGCCGTTCTCCGCATTTCGGTAGGTGATATCCGATACCGTTGCCTCCAGCTGCTCCACTGCCACGCCCCGCTTCCAGATGCAATTTATGCCATTGATTATATCACACGAACCAGGGCTTGACAAAGTTTCAGGCCGCCGTTACAATAATGCTGACAAATGTGGAAAGGGTAAGGTTTCACGCATGCGCAAATAACCGCTGTCAACACAATGCTGCTCCTTATGGAGCCTTGTTTTGCATCGGTATTTTCATGCGTAAAATAAACGCCCTTTTTGTTTTGGTGCGTTATGTTTGCGCCTTCCGATGCAATTATTCGGGAGGTTTTTTGATGTCATTTTGCTATTTGAACGCAGCGCAATTGGAAAAGCATATAGGACAACGCAGGCTCTTCTCCATCCCGCTTTTGCAGATTAATGAGGGGGACCGCATCGGTTTGATCGGCCGAAACGGCGCGGGAAAATCCACGCTTCTTTCCATTTTGAGCGGGGAAGCGGCGCCGGACAAGGGCCTTATCAAACGGGAAGTCCCCATCCACCTTGTGCACCAGTTCGGCGCACCCGATCAATCGGATGGGGCGCAGGCGCTGAAGGAATTCCGCGTTTCGGAAGCAGCGCTGCGCACTTCGCGGAGCGGCGGAGAGCAGACCAGGCTGCGCCTGGCGGAAGCAGACATTACCCGCGTCAAGCTGCTTTTTTGCGACGAGCCTACCGCCAATCTCGATGCGCAGGGCCGGGCGCTGCTTAAAAAGAAACTTAACCAGTGCGATACCTTCGTGCTTGTCAGCCATGACCGGGAACTGCTGAACGGGCTGTGCAACTGCATCTGGTATTTGAGCGATGAAACGGTCACGGCCTACCCTGGCAACTACGACGATTTTTTGAGCATCCAGGAGACGGAAAAAGCCCAAAAAGCCAGGGATTATGAACGGTACGTTTCGGAGAAGGCACACCTTGAGGACGCGCTGGACAATGTATCCTCCAAGGCGTCCAAGATGAAAGGCCCGCCCAAGCGCATGGGCAACAGCGAAGCCAGGCTGCACAGGCGCGATAACAAATCCCAGGAAAAGCTGCACAATGCCAAAAATGCCATGAAGACCAGGCTGGAAAAGCTTGAAAAGGTGGACCGGCCCAGGGATGAGATTGCCATCCACCTTGATTTTTCCCTTACCGATCCGCCCCAAAGCCGGACCGTGCTCCGGGCGGAGCATGTAAACTTCGGTTATGACAGGCCTTTGTTTTGGGACGCATCCTTTGAACTGCCGCTTGGCAGCAAGACAGGGCTTTTAGGCCCTAATGGAGCAGGCAAAACTACCCTTTTACGTTTGATCAGGGAAGAAGCAGAGGGCATCCGCAAGACGCCAAAGGCCACACTTGGCGTATTCTGCCAGGATTTTGAAACGCTGGACATGGATAAGTCCGTGCTTCAAAATGCCTTGAAGCACAGCATACAAAGCGAAACGGTGGTGCGCACCATATTAAGCCGCCTGCTGTTCTCCCGCGACGAAATGAACAAGCCCGCCTCCGTCTTATCGGGCGGCGAGCGGGTAAAACTGGCCTTTGCACAGTTGTTCGTTGGCCCAGCCAATGTGCTTTTGCTGGATGAGCCCACAAACTACCTGGACATCCTTTCCCTGTCGGTTTTGGAGACAATGATCAAGGAATACGAAGGCACGGTGCTGTTCGTATCCCATGACCAGGCTTTCGTATCGGCTGTGGCGAACCGGCTGCTCATGCTGGAAAACGGCCGGCTTCAATCCTTTGAAGGAACGTTTACGGCGTATCAGCAAAAACTGTCTGCAAATACAAGCACAGCCTTTGACCGCACCCGGCTGCAAATGCGCCTGTCCCAGCTGACCGACAGTATCGGTCACGCCAATCCCAAGGAAAAGGAACGGCTGGAAGCGGAGTATGCCGCCTGCCTCAGGGAATATCAGACCTTGGGACAAGCGTGAAAAGCGCGGGGGAGGGAAGCTTTAAAAGCTTCCCTCCCCCGCCCTGAAAATTGATACATGGCACAATATGCTGAGCATACTTGAAAGCCTCTTGTTTCAAGCTATTATTGTTCATGGATTTTTTGTTACATAGCGAAAATCTATTGCATTTTCCATAAAAATGGTGTATCATTTATTCTGTACCAAATAAAGGGGGTGCTTCATTTATGAAGTCCGTCAATATCCGTCTCAGCTTGGCTGAAAATGTGAAGACGTTTGTAAACGTCGTCAACCGTTACCCCTACGACATGGACCTGCGCGCAGGCCGCCATGTGGTGGATGCCAAATCCATCCTGGGCATCTTCAGTCTGGATCTGAGCAAACCCATTGCCCTGGAAGTGTATGCCGACGATTGTGACGATCTGATGGCCGACATCAAGCCCTTCGTCGCCTGATCAGGGTACGGGCAGCCTGCCGAGGCAGGCATTGCATATTGTCTCATCTCCCCTCAGCCTTCTGGTTTGAGGGGATTTTTCCTGTAAATTTATTAGGGAAGCTCTGATATATTCGGGCAACGAATCTGACGGACGCTTTTCCACCCCCGCTATGTCGCTCATTCGGTCAGCGCAGCTCTGCTACGCCTCCCTTCCGGCTCCTTGCGGGGATGAAAAATCGCCTCGAATCTTCGCTGTCCTCATTAAATCAGTGATTCCTTATGGAGGGTGATGCAGGTAATGATCAGCCGCAAAACCCCCGACCTTGAAAACAAGCTGCTGATCCTGTTTGCTGTTGATGAGCTGGGACCATTGACCAGTCTGCAGCTATTGCAGATCCTTGCGGAATATAACCTGATGGACTATATCACCATGCAGCTGACCTTGGGGGATATGATAGCCACCGGCCACTTAAGCAGCATCCCCCACGCACTGGGGACGTTGTTTACGCTTTCCAGCGAGGGCCGGGAATCCTTAGCCCTTTTTTTGCATCGCCTGCCCCATAGCACGCGTGCGCTAATACACGATGCCGTTCCCGAATGGAAACCCAGGTTTGCACGGGAAACGCAGATACTTGCAGATTTTCACCGCCGCGAGGACGGGAAGTATGATCTCAGGCTTCGATTGATGGAGAAGGATTCACCGCTGCTGGATATGACCATTACTATACCCACCAGGGATATGGCCGATCAGTTTTCCCGCCGGTGGCCGGAAGCCGCGCCGGCGTTTTACGGCTATCTGATGAAGGAGCTTGGAGATGATTTTTCTTCGGACAGGAAGCCCCCAAGCATCCTTCCCGAAGGCGTATTCATCGATTGGGAATGCACGCAAGGCTGCATCCTCCGCCTGAGCCGGGGCGACCCGGCCGCTCCGGTGCTTACTATGGCGCTGGCGTTGCCGACGGAATCCATGGCGCTTTTCTTTTCAGGTCGTTGGGTTAAGAGGACGGATGATATCTGTACCTTTTTGATGAGCCTGTTGTCGGATGGAAAATGAACACCCCGGAGCGCTGAACTCCGGGGTGTTGCTTGTTACTTGACGGCATTAATGGGTTGAGGCATACCAATCCACGACTTCCTGAACCATGTCCTTTAGGCCATTGGCGTTGAGCTCATCAATGTAGCTTGACCAGCCGTCCGTAAGGTTCCGGTCACCCTTGATGAATTCGATCATCATCTGGTCCTTCAGGTTGGTGATATTGGTCTGAAATTCAGCCATCTTCGGCAGCGAGAATTGCATCAGGTTCAGAATGCCATGCTCTGCATATCCCAAAGAATAGGCCCATTGTTGCTGCTTTGTCTTTAGCGGGAAAGGCAGGTTGGGGCCCCACTGCATCGGGCCGTACTGGTCAACGGCAGCATCCATGGGATACTTCGCATAGTAATCATCCGTGAGCTTATAGACGAAATTCTCTTCGTCAAGAACTGTGTAATAGTCGCCGTAAATAAAATCCATGAATTCCTTCTGGGAGGGATTGTGCAGATACTGCTGGTTCATGAAATCCATGATCTCCAGTATCCGCTGGAACTTGCCGGGATCCTCGGTGGCGCCGGAGCCGAAGCAGTAGAAGTTCATCAGCATGTTCCAGGCTTTTACGCCGCTCTTGCCTTCAGGTCCGGTGACGGGATCGCCAAAGGTGATATTCGCTTCGGGATCAACCGCCCGCATTTCCTTAATGACGGCGCCCTCTTCTGTTTCAGGCATACCTTCGTAGGAACCGAGCTCTTCCCAGTGGTAATAGTTCCCACGGCAGGTCATGCCGATGCGGCCGTTGATGAAGGAGTGGGAAATCGCCCAGTAGCCGCCGGTGTTCTCGCCGGTGATAAACTCGGGATCCAGCACGCCATCTTTATACCATTTCTGGGCATAGGCAAGCGCCTGCTTGTATTCCTCGGTCTGGGCGGCCCAGATCACATTGCCTTCGTCGTTCAGTTGGAAGTAACTGTGGTCTGTACGGCCGTCGGGAGCGCCAGGGTTGATGCCGAACGCGCCAAACAGCACGCGCAAGCCGTCGGAAGAAAGGCCATAGGTATCATCCTTACCGTTGCCATCGGGATCTTCCTTGGCAAAGCGATACATCAGCTTCTCAAACTCCTCCAGGGTTTTGGGAAGCTCGGTCACGCCAAGCTTATCCAACCACTTTTGATTGTAAACGATGGGCAGATGGAAGGCGTTGGTAGCGTTGATGGAGGGGATGGCATAGGTCTTGCCATCGACAACACCCATGTTCCAATATTCGCCGTTGCTGAAATTGGTAATGCGATCAGTAGTCAGGGGAGCATATGTCTTCACCATTTCCATATCAATGGGGGCTATGACGCCCTGATCCACGTATGTCAGCAGTTGGGCAGGATCCTTCATGCGGATGACGTCCGGCGTGTTCCCGGCGGCAATGTAGGAAGTGTTCAATACTTCCATGAAGGTGGAATCTTCAATGTTGAGCATCTGGATGTCGACATTAAACTTCTCTTCAATCTTTTTAACGATCACGGCATCCTCAGCAAAGGGGTACTTGAGGTACGTTGTCCACGTAATGGTGTAAGGTGTTTCGTACTTGCCGGCTTCAGCCACAGCCATAGCGGGCAGGCACGCAGCGATCATCGCTCCAGCCAGCAGCCATACCAGGGTTTTACGCATGTGGGTCTTCCTCCTTTTATGTATTCTCAAAGGGCTCAGCCCTTCAAAGAACCGATCATGATCCCCTTTACGAAATATTTCTGTATAAAGGGATACACCATCAATATCGGTAACGTCGTAACGATAACCATGGCTGCTTTTATTGTTTCGTTGGCCAGCAGGTTCTTTTGATCCTCTGTTTCGCCCGCGAGCGAAACAAGCTGGGATGAGCCTTCCAATACAACCCTGCGCAGCGTAACCTGCAATATCTGCTTTTCCGGCGTGCGGATGTATATCATGCCGTCGAACCAGGCATTCCAATGGCCGACGGCCGTCCACAGGCTGACGGTCGCGATAATGGGAAGGGACAAAGGCATGATGATTTTATAGAGAATCAGTATATCGTTTGCCCCATCGATCCTGGCCGATTCCTCCAGCGAATCCGGCAGCGACTGGATGAAATTGCGCATGATAACGATGTTGTAGGCGCTGATGCATCCAGGCAGCGCCAACGCCCAAACCGTATCGATCAAACCAAGGTTCTGGACATTCAGGTATTCAGGCACCAGCCCGCCACTGAAAAACATGGTCAGAACCAGAAGCCCCGTCCAGAAGCCCCTGTTAGGAAAATTTTTTTTGGACAAGACATAAGCAAAATTGAAGCCAAGAAAGGTCGCAATGGCTGTTCCCAAAACAGTCCGCAGGATGGACCAGAAGAAACCATATAAGATATAAACCGATTTGAATACTTGCTGATATGCCTGCAGCGTCACCGCCCCGGGCCAGAAGTACACTCTTGACAGCGCAACCTGCCCCGGATTTGCCAAAGACAAAGCAAACAGATACCAGAAAGGGTAGAGCATTGAAAAAACCAGGATCCCAAGGAAAAGATAGTTGAGGCTGTCAAAAATCCGCTCACCGGCACTTCTTTTAATCCGCACGCACTTCGCCTCCCTTACCAAATCCCGTTGTTGCTGATTTTCTTTGAAATGCCGTTGGTCAGCAACACCAGCCCGAAAGCGATTACGTTTTTAAAAAGTCCCACGGCGGTGGATTGCGCGTATTTAAGCGATTTCAAGCCCAATTGATATGTGTAAACCCCCAATACGTTTGATACTTTATAAACCGCCGGATTCATCATGTTGAATACCTGATCGAAATTATCATTGAGAATGCTTCCGGAATTAAGGATCAGCATTATGGTTATGGTCGGAACAATGGAAGGCAAAGTGATATACAATACCCGCTGGAACCGGGTCGCACCGTCAATGACCGCGGCCTCATACATCTCCTGATCAATGCCCGCCAGCGCGGCCAGATAGATAATGGAACCCCAGCCGCAGCTTTTCCAAATATTCGTTACCACCAGGACCCAACGGAAGGTGGAGGGTTCCCCCATGAAGTAATAGGGCTTTCCGCCAAGCGCGTTTGTAAGCGCGGCAATCGGGCCGTTGGATGGGGACAATAGTTGAACAAACAGGCCCGAAAGCGTAACCCAGGAGATAAAGTGGGGCAGATAGGAAAGTGTCTGCACCACTTTTTTATATCTTAAGTGGGCCACCTCGTTGAGCAGAAGGGCCAGAAGGATGGGCGCCGGAAAGCCGATGGCCAGGTTCATGATCCCGAGGATCAGGGTATTCAAAAAGGAATTCATGAATTGCGGCAATGCGAAAATCTGCCGGTAGATATCAAACCCAACCCATTCGCTTCCCCAAATGCCATTGGCGATCTTGAAATTGCGAAATGCTATTTGAAGGCCATAGAGCGGAACATACTTGAAAATGATCAGTGCAGCCAGCGAAGGCAGCAGCAGCAATACCAGATACCTGGCATTCCAATACCGCTTGATCAAAGACGTACGCTTGTATGGTTTTAATTGCGCATGGCTTGGCGATATCAAACGGCTGCACCTCCGAAACGAAATATCCTTAGGTCACAGGCGCTTTAAAAGCGGCTGCGTCCTTATGCTGATGACACGGTCAACAGGCGTATAGGCTGTAAAATAAACAGTTGCGTGCTTCTCGCTGAGCGGATAGGCGCCTCCCATGCGGCTAGTCACATCATGGGCGCCGAATGCGGGGCCGACGGTGATCACTTCCCGCTTTTGCGTCGTGGCTTCCACCATGCCATTCAGAACATTGATATACAGTCCACCGCGGCCTTTTACAATAAAATGCTCGGTGCGAAGATTGCAATCCGGTAAAAAGGAAAACTCGATCCGTAAAGGCACCTGGTCCAATCCGTCCGTTACAAGACGAAGGTCGACGCCGCCGGGCTGATCTTTAGCCTCCAGCGACATGTTAAGCGCCAGCCCCTCCATGCGTTTTCGGGTATGAACGTTGTCCATGGCCCACCAGTCTGAGGTTGCCGGCTTTTCCTCAAACGGCAGGTAGTACCAGCTTTCGCTGCGGCTTGTCATGAGGTATCCGCTTTCTGTCTGCTCCAGCGTGTCGGCGATGAAATGCCGGCGGTCGCAAACGTTGGCATAAATGTTCATATATACGCTGAACGAGCCGGATTGGAAATAAAAGCAGTTGGGCTTGCCCTTAAGCAGCGTATAGGAAAAATCGCCGCTGCGAACCCTTGCTATATTGGAGGCGGGGAAAAGCCGCCGGTACTTAAGCATGGGCGGCTCGAATGTTTCCGATGCGCCGTAGCCATCCATTTCGGGGAAAAGGAGCAGCCATTCCAGGCCATCGCCGTGAAACGCGGCTGACTGACCGCGTTTTTTTAGGTCCTGGTAGATCCATTCAGCCATGGCGCCAAGCTGCGGTTCCTTCAGCAGATAACCCACCAGCAGATACAGCTTATAGTAGCTGCCGGTGTATATTTTTTCGCCGAGATCCTGACGGGTGGAGTTGTTGGTGAATACGCTGCCGTCGGGGTCGATGTAGCAATACATCATTTCAAGGTTCCGTCTGGCAGCCAGAAGGTATTGTGGATCCTGGGTGGCAAGATACAGGCGGATCATTTGGTCGTCATTCACCTGGTTGTAATTGCCGGCGCTGCGCTCGGCAAACTCGCCGTCCTCACTTAAATCAAGGCCTTCCCTCAAATAATCCTGCGCCCTTACCTTAAGCTCTTTCCGGCCGGTGACCCGGGCCAAGGACAGAAGGCAGGATGCAATGGCCCAGCGGTGGTTCGGCGTGTGGAAGCCGCCGTTCATGATGCCTGTGGCTGCGGTGTCCATCAGGCGTAAAAAGGGCTCCCTCAGCCAGTCAAAAGCCGGTTCTGCCGATTTTTCGTACAACCACCAGGCGTTCAGCAGCGCATTGACCATAAATGCCGTATCTGGGGCTGAAGCAAAATTGCAATTGGTCAAATCATAACAGCCATCCGGGCGCTGATACCTTTCCATATAGAGAAATGACGACAGGATTGCCTGCCTGATCCTATCGCTTTTATAGAAGGCGGAAGCGGGGGTCAAATAGACAATGATCAGCCTTGACAGCACAAAACCGCAGCGGCGCGGATCCACATGGAGCTCCTCCAGCATAAATCCGCCAAAGCGCGAGTCTCCTTCATCCAGGATCTGTGACGAAAGCAGCCCAGGTATTTCACGGTCCCACGCAGAAAGCATTTCAGGCATGTGGAGCATACGCTATTTCTCCCCGTCTATCGATATGGATATGTATAATCACGTTTCTGACTTAAAAAAATGTTATCATGATTTACCTATAATTGCAAGGAAAAACAATGAGCATATCTTGCTAACATTACAGACATATGGGCTGGCGCACATCATTAGGTGGTGCTATGCATTCCGGACATAACCGCGTTCATTTGTCCTGTATCCTCTCCAATTTTGCCATAATAAAAGCCTAATATGCAATGTTTTATATTCTTTAAACTAAAATAACAGCAATGATTGCGTCCAATTTTTACTTGCATACACAAAAGAAATGCAGGATTTTTCTCCAAGGACAGAGAAAAAGGAAAAGAACACATTATCAATATATGATCTAAAGTTATGCAAATGGATCTTTACAGAATGAGCAATTGCTGTATAATGTTCTTACCATAAAGCAGACCCGTTGAAGCGGATAGAGGGTGATATGATACATCCATCCTGACCTTTACATGATCACAGGCATATGATGCGCAGATGAAATAAGTGCTGTTATTGAGAGGTATCGGCTGCATGACGTATCCATATCGTGACATATCCAACAAAATTATCGGAAAGCTGGCATCCACCCGGGGCAACGGCAGCGTGGATGACCACATGTCTTTGGACACATGGGAGTGGGCGCAGGGCGTAGCACTTTATGCGATGTGTAAAACGTATCTGGCATCGAAAGACGGGCAGATTTTAAAACAAATTGAAGCATGGTATGACAGGCACCTTAAAAAGGGCTTGCCGCATTGTAATGTCAATACCACCGCGCCAATGATCGGCATGGCAATGCTTTATGAAATCACAGGGAACGGAAAGTATGAAAAGCCCATTTCCGACTGGGCGTCATGGATCGTGCTTAGAATGCCCCGCACACAGGAAAACGGCCTGCAGCATGTGACCAGCCACGATGTGAACGATCAGCAGCTTTGGGACGACACGCTGTATATGACTGTTCTGTTTTTATATAAGGCCGGGCTAGCGTTTCAACGGTCAGAATGGGTCGAGGAGGCGAAGTATCAGTTTCTACTGCATATCAAATACCTGCATTGCCAGGAAAACGGCCTCTGGTACCATGGCTTCAGCTTTTTAGGCAGGCATCATTTCGCGGATGCCTTTTGGGCCAGGGGAAACGGATGGTATACGGCGGCAGCGGCAGATATGCTGGAAATCATGCCTGATGACAGTGTCAGCCGCATCATATTGGAAACATACAAGTGCCAGTGCGAGGCGCTTATCAAACTGCAGTCCCCCACTGGTCTATGGCACACGCTTCTTAACCGGGAGGACAGCTATCTGGAGACAAGCGCCAGCGCAGCCATCGCTTATGGCCTCATGAAGGGTATCCGCCTTGGCTTCCTGCCTGAAAGCTACCGGCCATATGCGGATAAGGCGGTTCAGGCAGTACTTGACCAGGTGGCGGAGAATGGAACGGTTCTCAATGTATCCTACGGAACGCCCATGGGCGGTGATTTGGAATTTTACAAAAACATTCCCATCCGTCCCACCGCATACGGGCAGGGGCTGGCATTTTTGATGCTGACAGAAAAAATGTTCAGCTCCTAATGGGCTGCGGGCAAGATTGCAAGGTGGAAGCCGGACAGCCAGTTTTATAACAGCACGCTTCCGGCATACAGCGCCGCACCGATCAGCCCCGGTTCATCAAGGCAGCCCCGGCGGATAGGAATATCCCGGAACACAGGCTGCGAAAACTCCCTGTAGAAGGATGTGAGCCTTGGCAAAAGGATATCGGCGCTTTCCAGGCAGCCTCCGCCAAGTACGAAGATATCGGGATCCACCACACATGCAATGTTGGACAGCGTAACGGCCAGATCCCGTGCCGCCCTGTCCACCAAAGCAACCGCCGCGGGATTTCCGGAATCAGCCAAAGCATATACTTCGCCCGCGTGGGAAAATGCAGCATGCAACGAAGCTTCAGCCTTGCGCACAAGCGCTTCGCCGGAAGCTTCGCTTTCGATGGCGCCAGGCGGCAAGTCACCAAGCCTTTCACGCCCTGGGTCGCAGGATATGCATCCGAACTCCCCCGAACAGCCATGGGCGCCGCGGAGGAGCCGTCCGCCTACGCATATGCCGCCGCCTATGCCCGTGGACAAAGTAACATACACCACCGTCTCCATACCTTTCCCTGCGCCAAGTAGCGCTTCTGCAAGGCATGCCATATTCGCGTCATTTTCCATCGCCACAGGTTTGCCCGTCAGCCCGTTTAAATAGCTGCGCACAGGAAAACCTTCAAAACCAACCAGGTTGCTTGTGAGTACGGTCGTCTCCCCGTCTTTGGAAACGCCGCCGGGAACCCCCATCCCAATCCCCCTGGCTTCTTCCCATCCGGGCAGCGTCCGTATGGCGTCCGCCATCCGGCAAAGAACATGGGTCACGCCTTGTTTTGCCTGTGTTTCCGTTTTTACCGACCTCATGATTTGCCCCTGATCATTTACAAGGGCAGTACGCAGGTTTGTTCCGCCAAGATCAACAGCGATCCATGTGTTCATGGAAAAACTCCTTGCCAACAGTAGTCTTTTATTGGTTTGCGCAACCGGCAAAGAAATCACCGCTCCTTGGCAATGAAGGGCCGGTTCGATTTCCTGTAATGGGACGGTGAGCAGCAGCACAGCTTATGAAACACACGGTTGAATTGGGAAAAGCTTTTAAAGCCGCAGGCATCGGCAATCTCGGAGACGGCGTCGTCCGTAAATATCAAAAATTGCTGGGCATTACGGATGCGTGTGCGTTGAATGTACTCCGTAACGCTGAAGTGCGTAACATGCTTGAACTGGTGGCTCAGGTAACACGGGCTGATGAAAAAACGTTGGGCCAGCCCATCCAGGGAAAGCTGCTCGGGAAAGCTGGAATGGATATAGGCGCATATATCGTATATCTTATCCGTCAGGGAGCTCTGCCCCGCTTCCACATGAAACAGGTTCTGGCTGCGGTGCTCGTATAAGGACATCAGCACTTTCACGAAGCAATGGTGCATACGAAGGTCCCTGATGGCGTCGGAGAATGCGTCATCAGAGAATATCTCATTCAGCGCCGCAAAAATCATATGGCGGTTTTTTTGATCAAACCGGAAAATAGGCACCTGCTCGTTGAAAACATCCAACAGTTTGCCGAATTCCGGCAAAAAATCATTGAACTGCCCAGGGTAATTGAAATTGACGATCAAACGCTTTTTCGGGGCGCCGACGGGATAATGGGATTTGTGCAAAAGAGCGGGCCGAAGGCACACGATATCATACCGCTGCAGGGGATACAGCTGCCCTTCTATGATATGGTAGGCCTCGTCATCCAGAAGAATGAACATTTCATAGAACGAATGGAAATGCTGAAAATCCATATTGACGCTGTAGCTGCGCTCGTCATAATCGAAATAGTAGAAAAACGGATCGGTAGGCTGCCGGAAGCGGATCTCATACTTCCCTTCGTGCAGCGGCAAATCGTTCATCATAGCGGCGCCTCCATTTGCCGTCACAGGATCAAATCAAGCTGCGCCCTGATGCGCCTTGGAATCAGGGCAAAAAGCTCTGCCCAAGGCATGTACAGGCTGCTGTCCGGAAGCATTGGGGAAAAGCAAAGGGTAGGCACAAAAGAAAAGCGGGCTTTGATATAGCGCATAACCGCCTCGTCCGTCTTATTATCCTTGGGAAGGTAATTTGCGAACATGTCATTTACCAGCAAACCGGCGCTGCCTGCGCTTTCGCTGCAGCAGCTTGTAAAGTTGGGCAGCAATTGAAACCATTCGCCCTGTGGCAGAAAGGCATGCTTCCCGGGCTGACAGTAGATATTCAGATGGGTTTCTTCCAAAGCCGGCTGCACAAAAGGCAGCAATGCCTTGAAGTACCGCCCGTGGAAACTGGCCTCCGCGTCGATGACCCGGCCATTTTTGTCAATATAAATCCAGATATGCTCCAGGTCATACATATGCTCGATGTCATAATCCCAAAAATAGGCGTACTCAATGGCCAGTACCGCCTCTTCGGGCAATACCACCTTCCGGCCAAAGGAAGGGCTTTCCCCGCCGGATGTGAATATGGTGGTCCCTATTCCCGCCAAGGGAAAGGGCTCCGCCTCGTCGAAATAAATGCGCGGAGCGTATTTCAAAACAAGGTCCTCATGTTCTCCCATCACAAGCTTCCCTCCATGTAAGAGAGTCGAATCATCCGTATACGGGAATTATATCAGATAACAGAAGAAAAAAGGGGGATGATCGCAATGAAAATTGGTGTGCGTGCCCATGACTTTCCCAAACAGTCTCCCGAGAGCCTTGCAAAAGAAATCCGTGCAGCAGGTTTTAACGCCGTGCAGCTTGCCCTTTATAAAGCGCTCGATATAAGGGCGGAAGAGATGATGAGGCCGGATACGCTATTAATGATCCGGAATGCCTTTGAAAGCGCGGGACTTGAGATTTCTGTTCTTGGCTGCTACGTTGACCCGGGCGCAGTACAATCATCCGCTCGGCAAAACAGCATGGATCAATTTCGCCAGCACGTCCGAATCGCAAAAAAGCTCGGCGCAGCCTGTGTGGCTACAGAGACCACAGCTTTTTCCGGTACCGATACGGAACGCGAAAACGCATATGGCCGCATTTTGTTCTTTGTACGGGAAATGACAAAGGAGGCGGAAGACGCCGGCACCTTTGTTGCCATAGAGCCGGTTCTTGCCCATACCATACACACCCCCGAAATGGTCAGGCGTTTGCTTCATGATGTGGGCAGCGACCGTTTGCGCATCATTTTTGATCCAATCAACCTTTTATCCCCCGGTGATGTTGAAAAACAGGATGATCTATGGTACAGGTGTATGGATTATTTTGGGGACAAAGTAATTGCCATGCATATAAAAAACGGCTGCTGGGAGGGTTCCCGGTATATCCCGCAGCCGCTTGACCAAGGTGTGATGCACTTTGATCCCATATTCCGGTGGATCAAGGAAAAAATGCCGGATTTGCCACTTCTGCGTGAAGAGGCGGTGCTTAGCTATGCGGAAAGGGACATCGCTTTTATCAAGAAGGCATTTGATCATTCAGCATAGTTCAGTTAGATTTCCTTTAGTTCCTTTACAAACCACTGAAGCACCGCATCATCCATATCGGGCAGGTGCTCATGGCCGAAATCCGGATAGAAAGTCACTTCCTTGGGGGATGTGATTTTATTGTAGCATGCAAACTGGGTCGATGGCGGGCAGATCTTGTCCATCAGCCCGGTGAACATATGCACCTTTCCCTTAATGCGGGATGCCAGATGCTGGATGTCGATGTAGCCCAGCTTCGTAAAGATTTCCTCCTGCCTTAAGTGGGTGGGATCAAAGCGGCGGAAGTACTGCTTCAACTCCACATACGCATCCTCCGCCATATCCATTTCCCATACCCGCTGGTAGTCGGACAGGAAGGGGTAAACGGGAGCCGCAACTTTTATGTCTGCCAGCGCTGCACAGGCCATGGTCAAGCCTCCGCCCTGGGAACCGCCCCGGGCCGCCAGGCGTGATGCGTCCACCTCCGGGAAGGCGGATACTACCCGGGCAAGCAGCGCCGTATCCAGATAGATATGGCGGAACAGCAGCTTGTGGGGATCGTCCTCATCCAGGCCTCTAATGATCTGCCCCTGGAGCGTATTGCCGCACACGCCGCCCACATCTTCACTGCGTCCGCCCTGGCCGCGCACATCCAATGCCGCCACGCAAAAGCCCGCGCCGGCCCAGGCCGACAGGGAGGTCCAGCCCTCGCTGGCCCCTGAATAACCGTGGAAACACAGTATGGCCGGCAGCTTGCCCTTTATTTCCTTGGGCCTCATATATTTGGCATAAATGCGTGCGCCGCCGGTACCTGTAAAGGTGAGATGGAAGCTGTCAAGCGCCGGATGAACATAAGCTGACTTTTCCAGCACGGGTTTTGGGTCAAGCGCCGCCATTTCCGCAAGAGCCCTGTTCCAATATTCGTCGAAGTCATCAGGGCGGGGATTCCGCCCGGTATAGGCGGGAAGTTTTTCCACCGGCAAATCAAAAAGCCCCATATCTGCATCTCCAATCCATTAAATCTGTCAGTATTTTACCATAGCATGGCCTGTTTGCCTATACAGTTTTAAGTCAATTGTGAACGCTCTCCAATGCCTGAATTTGCATCAGTTGCTTTTTTTTGTGAAACCAGCTACAATAGAATGGATTATATGCTCTTTTCCATTTGCCATTTTTTTCGATGGGGAGGATTCATACATGGACTACATATTCATGACTGATTCAGACAGCGACCTAGGCTTTGCTTTGGCAGACGAGATGCAGATCCCCGTGGTGCGGATGCCCTACATGCTGGAAGGCAAGGATTACCTCGATGACATGGGCCGGGGCGGCGACATCAAGGAATTCTACGCAAAAATGCGGGCCGGGGCAGCCCCCGCCACTTCCCTTCTTCCCACCGAAGCGTATCTCGAGTATTTTGAGCCCATCCTCAAGGAGGGCCACGACATCTTGTTCCTGGCCTTTTCCAGCGAGCTTTCCGCTACCATTCAGAATATTTTCGTCGCCCGAAGGGAACTAACGGAAAAGTATCCTGAACGCAAGATCCTGGTAGTGGATACATGGAGCATCTCCGCACCGCAAACCAACCTGATCCTGCCCGCTTTTGAACTGTACAAACAGGGCAAGAGCATGGAAGAAGTAGCAGCCTGGGTGGAGGCAAACAAAATGCGTTCCCAGGCCTGGATCACGGTGGAAGACCTGAAGTATTTGAAACGGGGCGGGCGAATTTCTGGCACCGCCGCGGTAATGGGCACCATGCTGGACCTGAAACCCATCGTGGTATTGGGCAGGAACGGCAAGATCGTGCCGGCGGAAAAGGTTCAGGGCCGCAAAAAGGCCGTGCGCATTCTGGCCGAGCGCACAGCGGAGAACATTGAGAATCCCGAATCGCAAACGTTGATCATTATGCATGCCGACTGCCTGGAGGATGCCCAGCGCCTGGAAGAGCTGATCCGCCTGAAGGTGCCGAATATCAAGGCAATCCGCACCATCATGGTAGGGCCCGTGATCGGCGCCCACTGCGGCCCGGGTACGCTGGCCAGCTGCTTTTTAGGTAAGGAACGGCCTATCTGATATTAAATCAAAACTATTCCAAAGCATTTTAAGCCCGCCTCTCCCCGTCCGCAAACGGGGGAAGGCGGGCTCTTGTTGCCCCGGGGCATTCCGGAGGGGAGAATGCCCTGGGGGCGGTTTGTGCTGCCGGGCGACGCAGCCGGGAAGAAAAAGGGGAAGGGTGCGCACCCTTCCCCTTTCATATCACTTTTTATTCACATACTTGCGGATATCAAGGGCTACGGCACTGGCGATGATGATGCCCTTGATGATCTGCTGCCAGTAGGGGTCCACACCGATGAAGGTGAGGCCATAGTTGATGACCTGGAAGATGAACACGCCGGAGACGACGCCGCCCACGGTGCCCACGCCGCCGGAGGAGGATACGCCGCCAACCACGCAGGCTGCGATGGCGTCCAATTCATAGCCTACGCCATAGTTGTTGGTGGCGCCGCCTGTACGGGCTGCCTCCAGCACACCGGCCATGCCGATCAGTGCTGCAGCAAGGGCAAAGATGATGATCACGGTGAGGGGGACGTTGATGCCGGAAACCTTGGCGGCTTCCCTATTGCCGCCGATGGCGTACACATTCTTGCCGAACACCGTCTTGTTCTGCAGGAACCAGACCAGGAAGCATACCACCAATGCAATCAGCACAATGATCGGGATAAAGCCGTACACCTTGCCGGTGCCAAGATATGTGAAATCATCCCTAAGCCCGCCGATGGGCTGGCTGTTGTTGGGGGGCAGATTGAAATAAATGGAGTTCGCACCATACACGATGACCATGGTGGCCAGCGTGGCAATGAAGGGCGGCACATTCAGCTTTGCCACGATGACGCCGTTCACCAAACCGAACAGCAGCGCGATGAACACCGCCAGCACAAAAGGCCCGATCACCGGCAATTGGGGAAGGCCGGGGAAGAAGATGCGGGAATAATCGGCATTCTGAAGCATTGATGCGGAGATGACGGCCGTCATGCCTACCACGCGGCAGGCAGACAGGTCCACGCCGCCGGTACCGATGATGACGAAACTCATGCCCATGGCGATGATCAGGCGGGTGGATGACTGCTGCACGATGTTGATGAAAGTTCCGGTGGTCAGGAATTTCGGATTGACGGCGGCTATGGCGCCCACCAATGCCAGCAGCACCAGGTAAATGGCCTTGTCGGAGGCAAAACGGGAAATGCTCTTTATGGAGAAATCAAGCTCCTTGCCTTCAAACATGGCGCTGAAAAGGAGCAATACGCTTGCGATGATGCCCAGGGAATACCCTTGGCCGAAGGAATAGCCCTTGGCGATGGCCCCCAGTTCCTTGGCGCCTGCGGTCTCGATGCGAAGCGCGGAGAAGCAGAACAGCAGAACACCAAACAGTGCAATAGGTTTACGGAACTTTAATGGGGCGTTCAAAAGCGTTAGGATCATAAGCAGCGCGATAAGCGCCAAGCCCGGGGTCAAAGTCCAAATGGCACCCAGCGCATTGGCGGCGGCCAGCTTGCGGCCGATGAGGGCAAGGCCCGTAACGCCATGGTCCGCAATGATTTCCTCCCTGGTATCCACAAGGGTTGCGTCGCTCACCAAAATGGGCGGGGTAAGGCTTTCCAGCTTTGCAAGCTTGGTTTTTGCACTCTCCAGAGCTTCCAAAGCCGCATCAGCTTCGGCTTGCGCCTTTTGTATGGCCGCCTCGTCAGGCTTGGCGGCTCTTTTCAGCGTTTCCAAACTGGCCGCAGCCTTATCATAAGCAGGCTTCAAATCTTTTTCAATCAGCACCCGCGTTTCATCCCTGGTTTGCAGGTCGCCGGCGTACTTCAAAAGCTTGGAATCCGCCGGGACAGGGTCCTGCACAGGCACGGGGGCGATCAGGTTCTGCAGGCCGGAAAGCACCTTGCGGCCATCCGTCAGCGCAGTTTTGGCGGTATCCGCCTCAGCCTGGGCAGCAGCCACAGCCGTTTCATCCACGGGGGATGCACTTTGCAGCTCTTTCAGTTTGACATTGGCCGCGTCATATGCAGGTTGCAGCACATCGTCAATGTTCTGCCGGGTGTTATCCCGCAGTGCCACATTGTCATAATAGGCCTGAAGATCCTTCTGATAAGCAGCTTCCGCTTCTGTGGCGGCTGCGGCGCTGTCATACCCTTCATAGGCGGGAACGGGATAGGAAATGTAGCTCATGAAGCAGCTTAAAATCACCAGCAGCGACAAGGCAATTGTCACAAACCTGCGCATCGTGGCGGAATTGAGCAGCGAGCCTTTCTTTTCGGGGGTCATGACGGGGATCGTACTCATGAATCATCCATCCCTTGCTCAAACTGCGCTCCCCCGGGGAGCATGTTATACTATACCAATGAATAACCTGAATGCATCCAAAGCTGCGAGAGATTTTCGTGCAGGACAAGGAGTCGGAGCGAAGCGTAGCAGCGCTACGTGGAGCGGAAGACGACGCGGTCATATGCGAAAAGATCCGTAGCGACGATGCATTAAGGTTAAGAATTGGTATTAAACAGAAAACTGCGTGGCCAGCCGCATCACATCCACCTGCGTGGCCTCCTGCCCGGAGAGGATGCCGGAGAGCCGGCCCTCGCACATCACCATGATCCTGTCGGACATGCCCAGCAGTTCCGGCATTTCCGAGGAGACCATGATAATGCTCTTTCCGCGCTTGGCCAGGTCGGCGATGATGGTATAGATCTCATACTTGGCGCCAACGTCGATGCCCCGGGTGGGCTCATCCAAAATCAGGATATCCGGCTCCATCAGCAGCCAGCGTGCGATAAGCACCTTTTGCTGGTTGCCGCCGGACAGGTCCTTGATCAGGGTGCGGAAGGAAGGCGTCTTGACACGGAGCTGGGCAATGGAATCCTTCGTATCCTTCACCCGCCGGCTTTCATCCAGGGCGAAGAACGGGCGCTTCACATAGGAACGGATCCTGGCCATCACCGTATTTTCCAGGACGCTGAGCATAGGGAAAATGCCGGTAGCGCGCCGCTCCTCGGTGAGCAGCGCCATGCCATGCTTCATGGCGGTCAAAGGTGAATCGATCTTGACCTCCGTACCATTCAAAGACACCCGGCCTTCCTTTACCGCCCGGAGCCCGAACAACGCCTCCAGCATCTCGGTGCGCTGTGCGCCCATCAGACCGCCCACCCCCAGGATCTCACCGCGCTTCAGATCAAAAGAAACGTTCCGGAAAGACCGCGGATTGGGGCTGGTCAGGTTCTCCACCTGCAAAATGGGCTCGCCCGGCACGTTTTCCCTGGGCGGGAAGCGGTGGGTCAGATCCCGGCCCACCATGCGCCTGATGATAAGATCCGTGGTCAGTTCCGCCGCCGGCCATGTGCCCACAGCTTTGCCATCCCGCATGATGGTGACCTCGTCTGAGATCTCCAGAATCTCCTCCATCTTGTGGGAGATGTAGATGATGGCAGCGCCCCGGTCCCTCATGCGGCGGATCAGCTTGAACAAATGCGCCACCTCATTTTCCGTAAGGGAAGAGGTGGGTTCATCCATAATAATGATCTTGGCATTGTAGCTGATGGCCTTGGCGATCTCAATGGTCTGCATCGTGGAGACCGACAGTTGCCGCATCTGGACCCTGGGATCCACGGTGATCTCCAAATCCTTCAAAAGAGCCATGGTCCTTTTATACATCTCCGCCTCATCCACCAATACACCCTTGGTGGGGAAGCGGCCCAGCCAGATGTTATCCATCACGTTGCGGTACGGAATGGGGTGCAATTCCTGGTGGATCATGGCGATGCCCAAATCCAGCGCCGTCTTGGAATCCCGGATATCCACCTTCTGCCCATCCAAATGGATGTCGCCGCTGTTTTGATGGTAGATGCCAAACAGGCATTTCATCAGCGTGGACTTGCCCGCTCCGTTTTCGCCCATCAGCGCATGGACCGTGCCTGGCTTCACATTCAGCGTCACGTCATCCAGCGCCTTGACGCCGGGAAACTCCTTGCTGATGCTGCGCATTTCAAGCACGTATGGGTTTTGCTGTCCGGTCAATGGCATCCGCCTCCCGCCCGCGTACATGCGGAATGATTTCCATATCCATTCCGGAAAAGATTTCGAGCCTGCAGGCACGACCAAAGGGCTTTCCGGTCGCCCTTTGGAAACCTTCGGTTGCATCCACCATTTGGATGGTTTCAGAAAAAACGCGGGGAGGGAGGGAAATGTTTTCCCTTCCCCCCCGCTTTCGTGGTAACTTTAAATGATGTGTATCGTTGCCTTCTATATTCTAATCAAAGAACAAAAGGAGGAATGATACCGATGATGGTTCCGGATCGCCGAAGAGCCGCGAGGGATTTTTCTTGCCCGCTAAGCCGAGGTAGCGCAACAACGCCGTGCTACGTTAAGCGGACGAGGCAACGCGGGCGAGGAAAAGACCCGCGGATATTGGCGAGATGGAACCGGAAGAGGTATCCCTTACTCGAAGTCCGCCGCGTTCTCCAGCGTGACCTTCTGATAGGGAACCCACACGTACTTGCCATCGGTGATGGTGTAGGGGAAGTTGTCAGCGGTGACTTCTTCGCCGGCGCCCAGCAATGCAGCCAGCAGCAGGGTGGCTTTGCCCTGGTTCACGGCGTCGTTGAGAACCGTGCCCAGCAGGGTGCCTTCCTTCAGAGCGGCCAGAGCGGGAGCGGTGGCATCCACACCAACAACGGGCATGAATTTGCCTTCGGAGAAGTAGCCGGCAGCCTTCAGGGCTTCGATCGCGCCAAGAGCCATGTCGTCATTGTTGGCAAGCACGGCTTCGATCTTATCGCCATGGGCGGCGAGGAAAGCGGCCATCTTGTCCTGGCCCTTTACGCGGTCCCACATAGCGGTGTCTTCGGCAACCTTTTCTACTTTGAAGCCGGCGGCTTCGATGGCCTTGATGGAGTACTCGGTACGCAGCTCGGCATCCTGATGGCCCGGTTCGCCCTTGAGCATTACGTACTGGATGATGCCGTCGCCGTTCTTGTCGGCTTCGGGATGAGCGGTGAAGTAGTCGACGATGATCTGGCCGCTCATGGTGCCGGATTCTTCGGCCTTGGCGCCAACATAGTACACTTTGTCATACTTGGCCATGTCTTCGGGCAGGGGCTCACGGTTGAAGAACACAACGGGGATTTCCTTGCCCATCGCCTTGTCAATGATGACACCGGCGGCGGTGCGGTCCACGGGGTTGATGGCCAGGGAGCTCACGCCCTTCGTCAGGAACAGGTCGACCTGGTCATTTTGGGTAGCCTGGTTGTTCTGGCTGTCGGCGATTTCGATGGTGGCCACATCGGTGGCAGCCTCGGTGATGGCGTTGCGTACGCCCGTCATGAAGGTGTCGTCAAACTTGTAGATGGTCACGCCCACGCTGGGCAGGTCGGCTGCCAAAGCGGCCGCAGTCATGCTCAGCACCATGACTAACGCCAGGGCCAGAGAAAGCAATTTCCTCATTTCCCAAAACCTCCTTGTTTTAGCGGGATATTCTCCGCATTGTGTATAGAGTATGACACGTAAGGTTTGTGAAGGGAATTGAAAAACTTTCTGTCATGTATAGAAATCTTTCGCTCCTTTCCAACTAACACAAAAGGAAATCTATGGGTTCATGATCCATTCCAATAAAAAAGCCCCGGCGATACCGGAGCTTTTTTTAGCACAAAGGATTCGCACCATGATCCTTCATGTATTCTATCTTCTGTTCCACTGTTCAAGAAACGTATTCAGCCTGCCGATTTCTTCCCCTGACAATTGTATGATCACATCTGACGCAATATCAATAGTTCTGCCGTTTTCAAACCGCAAAACACAATCCTCGGTGATTTGGCCGTCGGTCGCGTCCGCACAGTGACTTTCAAAATTCTGTAGAACGGGCACCACCTTCATGGCAGCAGGCAAAACAGCCTCCCCGGTGCCCGCCTTCCCGTCATAGGTGAAGGTATATACCGCCTGGAGCCCGTCTTCCCAGTCCGCTAACGGAAGCTGTATGGAAAGCGCTCCGTTATCCTTTGGAATGATGGTGCATAGCGCCATATCCAACGGTCTTTCAAGCCGCACCGTCTTTTCTTCTCCGTTCACCGTACCTGCTTTCGGCTGCGCAATGACTTTCATACGCCATCCTCCCATATTCGTTGTAATTTCCCGTCCCTAAACGGCGGGAAGATTAATTGGATTTCTTCTTTAATTATACCATGCAAAGCGGCGGGTGAATCCGGCGCGGAAAAATCAAAGCTACGAAGAATGTCCCCCCCAATCCAAAAATCACAGGTTGTTTTTGTGAGATTATTTCATATACTTAGAACATATGCAGAATAAGATGATCATAAAGCCGGGAAGGGAGGGCGACTTATGAAAGAATTCCTTGTAGAAATGCGGGATATTTGCAAAGCCTTCCCCGGCGTAAAGGCACTGGATCACGT
>JAEZJP010000243.1 GCA_023415715.1 Bacillota bacterium | reverse complement strand
CGGATGATATACGCGCATCGCGTCCATCCTTTCAAACTTCTGCGTTTTTCGCGGCAAAGGGCGCGCAGTACGTTTTATTGTACCCCAGCTTGGGGAAATCTGCAAGCAAAAATCGGATTTTGCGATGGTCTTATTGCAGACATAAAATTATATCCGCAGGTATGAATATTCTCATATCCTATATGGTATCCGTCCATAAGAAAAAAAGCGCTTTTTGCGCTTCTTCCTCATGCAGGATCGAAGGTCATTGGATATTAATATCATCCAGCATCACATCACCATTTATGCATGTGACAATGAGCAAGCTTTCAACGTCGCCTCCATTTCTATACTTGACCTGCAGCTTTTGCCAGCCTTGCAAAACCTCAAGCGTTTCCTGCCATATACCCAGCCTAAGAGAAAGGCTGCCTGGTCCTTGGGCCAAGAACACAATCGTGCCTTCCCTGTCCCCATGAAACCTATACGATGCATTGTCGCCCGGCAACAGCCGCAGGATCAGGTTCTCTTCCTCCGGCTGGTCTTCCCCGCCATAGCGCTGATAATTGGGCTTTCCTGTTTTGCCGTTTGCAAACAAAACAGACAGACCGTCACCCATTCTATATTCCGCCCCGGGCACCCTTTGGGAAACGGGTCTGCATGTATCATAATGCTCCGCAGGTATGGTAAGGGGCGCTTCCCGCTTTAACGCGCGAAACACATCTAGATTGACTTTTGGCTTTGTAATGGAATGCAGAAAGCTTTCGAAAATTTGCTCTGCCCGCTGCCTGTCAAGCTGCGTAAGTCCATCCAGATAATTGATCAGCTCATCCCACCCATCCGGCCTTAAGAAGGTGACGGGGGAGTTTTTGCAGTCCATTTTCTTGTAGCTCCAAAAGGACCAGGAGATGTTTTCCCGCTCATACAGCGGAAAGGCAGCCGTATACCAGGCCAGGTTATTCTCCCCGCCCTCCCCCATAAAAAGGGGCATGTTCAGCTTATGACGGTACTGCAAATAGGGCTGAATGCTCTCAAAGTCCGGATTGGACCAATATTTGTGAAACTGCAGCATGCAGTTGCCATCCAAAGGCTCTTTTTCCAGCGGATCAAATATGGAAAAATCGGTGGCCCAGTGAACGCCTTCCGTGATGATCAGATGGTTTTGATCCTCTTCCCGGATCGCTTGAATCAGCCGCCTGTACAAAGGCAGAACAAGGGAATTGAAGCCTCCGAACCATTCGGGCAGCGGTTCGTTCAAAAGATCATACCCGGCCACAGTTGTTTCATTTTGATAGCGGCGGGCCAGCATACGCCACAAATCGATAAGCTCCTGCTCAAAATCATCGTTTTCAAACAACTCCGGCCTGTCGTGGGCACTGTCGTCGATGTTCGTTCCTGTCTGTCCGCCCGGCGCGCCGTGCATATCCAATATGACAAGAAGGCCTCGGGCCTTGCACCACCCAATAAGCCTGTCGATGCGTTCAAGCGTTTCCTCCTCCTTGAGGTGGCGGGCATTGACCGGCAGGCGCACGGAATTAAAGCCCTGCCGTGCAATGATATCCATATCCCATTCAGTGATATACTTTTCGCCATACCTTTGCCAGAAACTGCGTGCATATGCTTCGCCGCAAAGGGTTTCTACCAATGATTCCATCCGCCGGGGACGGTCGCACTTGCCGTACAGTTTCCACATGTACCCTTCGGGCAAGAACCAGCCGCCCAGCCCGAAGCCGCGCAGGAGGATGGCTTCTCCATCCAGTGTCAATTTCTGTCCCGATGCTTTTATAAATCCCATCATATCACCCTTTTACAGCGCCGTCGGCAATACCCTGCAAAATCCGCCTTTGGAAAAGGCCATAGAATAGAATCATGGGCACTGCCGCTAAAATCAGAGCGCTGAGTATTGCCGTCCAGTCACTGCTGTACTGGCCAAAAAGCGTATTGGTAGACAAAAGCAGCGTGTATTTTTCGCTGCGACTTATAACAATCAACGGCAGCAGAAAATCATTCCATACCCATAGCACATTGGTGATTACTACCGTTGCGGTGATAGGGGTCAAAAGAGGCATCAGCACACGGAAGAAAGTCTTCAGCAAACCGCACCCGTCGATAGCCGCAGCCTCCTCCAGTTCATACGGTATGCTCTTCACAAAGCCATGGTACAAAAAGACAGCCATGCTCACGCCAAGCCCTGCATACACAAGCGACAGGCCCAAAAGCGAGTTTTTGATGCCGAGAGTAAGTACTACCTTGTACAAGGGGTTCATAATGGAGCTGAAAGGGATCAGCATAGAGAAAACAAACAAGGAAAAAAGGAAGCCGGAAAGCTTGGTCTTTGTTCTGGAAAGCCGCCAGCCCGCCAGTGCGGAAAACAGTACGATCATCCCCACACCGCATACGGCCAGGGTCAGTGTGTTCAAAAGAGATCGAAGATAGTGCATCTTGTCCAGCGTGCGTATGTAGTTATCAACATGAAATTGCTTAGGCAGTGACATTACATTCAGCAAGAGCTCGCCGTTGGTTTTGAGCGAGTTCATCAAAGCCATCAGGAGAGGGAACAAACAAAAGAAGGCTGCAACCGATAAAAAGACATAAGCCACAGCACTAGTAAGGCTTTTTTTCGTCTTCACAGTTCCAGCTCCTTGCTTTTCATCAGCTTCAATTGGACCATGGTGACAGTAAGCACAAAAAGGAACAGCACAGTGGATTTCGCTGTGGCATAACCATTGCGCACATTGCCCTTAAAAGCTTCCTCATAAATGTTGACCGCAACGGCCTGGGTAGCCCGGCCCGGCCCTCCGCCGGTCAATGTGTAAATGACGTCAAACACCTGAAAGGAGGCATTGAGCGTCCAGAAAATGCAAATGGTAAGTGCCGGTGTGATCATGGGGAAAACAACGCGCCAGAAAATCTGCCAGGCATTGGCGCCGTCCAGCTTGGCCGCTTCGGTTAACTGTGGGGATACGCCCTGCAGCGCGGCCATATAGATGATCATGAGGTATCCTGCGATACCCCAAATGGATACTGTCACGATGGCGACAAAGGCATAATTGGGATCGCCGATCCAGGAATGGTCAAGGAACGCAAAGCCCCAATTGTCTGCCATATAATAAAGAACCTTTGTGAATATGAACATCCACATATATCCGCCGATGACCATGCTAATCATATTAGGCATGTAAAACACCGTACGGTAAAAGCCTTTCATCCTCTTTCTGGATTCTATGACAACTGCCAGCACCATAGCGCAGACGTTGGCCAGCAGCACCATGACAACCACATATTTCATTGTGAAAACCATGGAATTCCAGAAATATGTGTCCGATAGTATTTCTTTGAAATTCGAAAGCCCGACAAATTGAAAAGTTTTGTCAATACCGTTCCAATCGGTCATGGCATAGTACAGGCCTGATGCGGCGGGATACAGCTTGAAGGCCGCATACACCAAAAGGGCGGGGAAAACGAACAAAAGAAGCTGAATATTCTGCCTTGCTTTTGACTTCAAACCAATCCCTCCCTTCGGTTTTTATACACTGCGGGCAGCAGGCGGTGCCTGCTGCCCGCAGTGTGTTTAAAAGTGTGAATAATTAATTCAGTTTGTTGGCGTTCTTAAAAGCCTTATCCATCTGCTCAATGAACTGATCCTGGGTCACAGTGCCAACGTAGTATTCCTGCAGCAGCTTGCCCTGTTCGTCGGTAACGGCGTTGGGCAGCACCAGGTCCTGATAGGCTTGGCCCTTCGCCACGTAACTTGAGGCGTCGGCCACCCAGGGTTTAGCTTCAAATGTGTGGATAGTAGCCAACGGGTTGAACGTGCAGCTTTGAAACAGGGCGGAAGAATCCTTGTCATCCAGCACATAGTTGGCAAACTTCAGTGCCAGGTCCATTTCCTTGCTGCCGGGATACACAGCCAGCGTGGTGGAGGTGGACAAGTTCACTTTGGTGCAGTCGGGATTGTCATTCACGGGCAGCGGGAATACGCCCAGCTTCATATCGGGATTGGTTTCCATGATGGTGCCGGCAGCCCAGGTGCCCTGCACGAACATGGCGGCCTTGCCGGCTGCGAAGTTCGCCGCGCCGGACTGGGAGCCTTCCTCCATGGCGCGCTCGGTGCCGTTTTGCATGATCACATCAATGGGGCCAAAGATGTCGCGGACTTCTGCATAAGAGCCTTCATCCTTGTTCATCCTGTCCACCCAGTCGGGAATCTCGCCGGACACTTTGCCGCCAAGGGTCAAAGCGGTCATCAGCTGGGGCACCCATTGTTCCTGAAACGCCAGCAGGAAGGGCGTATAGCCTTTGGCTTTGAGCGTTTCGCACACGGCTTTCAGCTCAGTCAAAGTGTTGGGAGGCGTCAGGCCGCATTCTTCAAAGATGGCCTTGTTGTACAGCACGCCCCAGGCCTGGCTCTCGATAGGCACTGCCATCAGCTTGCCATCCACCGATACGGTGGCCTTCACGTTTTCATAGATCTTTGCAGCCAGGGGTTCATTGCTCAGGTCTGTAAGGTGGCCGGCCTTGTTATAAAGACCGATGTTGTTTGCATGCAGTGTATACAGGTCGGGAGCGTCATCCCCGGCCAGGCGGGCCTGCAGCACGCTTTCGTACTGGTCGGAACTGGGCATTTCCAAGGTCACCTTGACTTTGACGTTCTCTTCGGCCAGCATCTTGGCTTCGAACTGTTCCACATAGGCTTGCCACTTTTCCATGTACTGGGGGAAGCTCATCATGATGTTCAGTTCGGCTTCCCGGGGAGATTGCGCAGCCATAGCCGGCGCGCAAAGGGATAGCGTCAGTGCAAGGGCAAGTGCCAAAACGACCGCTTTTTTCATGGGAACCCTCCTTCGGATATTTTAACCGGTCACATACGGTAACTTGATTATAGCCTGCCGCATTTGCAAATGCATTGTCGTTTCATAGCCTGTAACATTGTCAAACTTTAAGGCAGTATCACTTATTTGAAGACGCCTTTGCCATTTCTCCCGGCGTTACGCCATAAAAGCGTTTGAAAGCTTTGTAAAAGTGGGCAGGGTCCAAAAAGCCGGTCAACTCGCCCGCCTCTTTGACAGGCACGCGCAGGGAGCACAGCAGTTCTTTGGCCTTTTCCATTCGAAGGCGCATCGCAAAGTCGGAAAAAGTCTCTCCCGTATGGCTTTTGAAAATCTTGCTCAAATACTCTTTCGTCACAAAAAACCGGGCAGCGGTCTCTTCCAGCGTAATGCCCTTGCAGGCGTTTTCCTTCACATAGCGGACAATGGCATCCAAATCCAGCCTGCCACGCGCGCGGATCAGTTTTTCCATTTGGGCGGTGGCGGTAAGATATACTTTCAGCACATGATCAAGCATAGAGATAAAGGAGGCATCCTGGCTGAACACAAACGTGGATTCCATGCCAGAAAGCACTTCTGAAACTGTAAACCCTTCCCCCACGATATGGCGCTGCAGCACCCCCATCAGATCATAATACAGTGCCACCAGCAGCCCCTTTACCAAATCCCCTTCGTTCTTTGTACCCGGTAGTGCGCTTAAATGGTCAAAGCAATTTTCCAATAACTCCGGATTATTTACGCGCAGGCAATTTAACAGGACGGAACGCTGCGTCAAGTAATCCCCTATCCAGCTCACATGCAAAAACCCGTCCAACCCTTGCGGCTGTTCAAGCGGTGCCCGCTTTGTTTCCATAAGTTCCCGCACGCATTTTTCCAGCTGCTTGTTCAATTCCTCGGGTTTTACGGGCTTTAACAGATAATCCGTCACACCAAGATGCATGGCGCTATGAACAAAAGTGAAATCATCGTACCCGCTGATGACGATCACCCTTGTCCGTTTGTCGGTTTCCCTAAGCTTTTCCAACAGGGTGATGCCGTTTTGGCGCGGCATTTTGATGTCTGTCAACAGGATATCCGGCTTCAATCGCCTGATCAGTTCCAGGCCGTATTCGCCGTCGGAGGCTTCCCCAACAATCGTCAAATTCAGCCTTTCCCATTGTCCCAGGCTTTTTATTACCTCCCTGGTCCAGGGCTCGTCATCGATCAGGACAACTGTGTAGGCCATGTGTCTCCCTCCCTGACTGCACGAAGCAAAACGGTTACTTTCGTCCCCTGCCCGGGCTCGCTTTCGACTGTTACGCCATATGGCACGCCATATTTTAAACGGATTCTGGAATTGACATTGTTAAGCCCTATATGAGCGCTGGAGGCGATGGCGTTCTCCTCCCCTTTTGCCAGTTCATCCCTTACGTATTGGAGCCGGTCCTGCGCCATGCCCAGGCCATTGTCAGAGATGGCCAGCAGCAAATCATTTTCACCGGCCGCCCTGGCGGAAAGGGTGATTTCCCATGCTCCGGGCTTTTCCATAAGGCCATGCTCCAGGCTGTTTTCCACGATAGGCTGCAAAATAAGCTTTGGGATCAAAACCTCAAGCCATTCTGGACTAATGTCCCGGATAACCTTGATTCGGCTGCCGAAACGCTGGTTTTGAATGGCAAGATAGCTGTCCAGATATTTGATTTCTTCCTTAAGAGGAACCATTTCTTTAGAAAAGCTAAGAGAGTAGCGTAGGATATCGCTCAAATCCAAAGTAACGCCATAGATTTCCGGCGCGTTCTTCTTAAGCGCCATACCGCCGATGCTCTGCAGCGTGTTATACAAAAAGTGGGGATTGATCTGGGCTTGCAAGGCCCTGAGCTGGGCGGACCTCTTTTCAATTCGCGTCTGGAATTTCTGGGCGATCAGCTCCTGGTTTCTGATGATCATCAGGTTGAAGCTTTCCTCCAAAAGGCCGATTTCATCTGCGCGCAGGCTTCCGTTTTCCCCGGCGCTGTACTCCCTAATGGTCACATGCTGCATCTTTTCCGCCAAATGGATGATAGGCCTTGATACGATCCGTGTAAACAGAAGGGACAGGCCCAACGCTCCCAGCAGCCCGAAGGCGGCAGCCAGCATACCGACAAGCAGCGTTTGGCGGAGCGGAGATGCAATCACACTGCCTGGAACCAGCTGTACTGTTTGAAGCTTTCCACGGCTGACCGGCCGATAAAACAGGTAGCTGTTTTCATAGCTGCTTTCTTTGCTGCTTGATTCAGGCAATGACGCAGCAAGCTTTGCAATCTGCTTTTCATCCCATGAATGCGTACCCTCATCGGTCGCTGCCACCAGCTGCCCCGCATCGTTTAACAAAAGCAGCGTCTCATCCACACTGGAGCGGATGTTGTTCATCAGATCCACAAAGGCGGCAGGTTTTAAACGCATCACCGCAAGCGCCAGGGGCGTATTCGTTTCAAACCGGTTGATCTGATGCGCCACCAGGATTTCTTCACTTTCGCGCATAAGCACCATGTTGGTCTGCAAGCCCTCATCCCGTGCTTTCCATAGCGTAAGCTTTGTGCCCGTTTCCGAAAGTGCGGCCCCGGATCGCCTGGCCGTGAGAACCGTATCATTTTGCAGGTTGTATATCTCAATGGAGTTCATATTGGCATCCATGCTGAAGATGGCATTCAATGCGGTGATCAGCCGCCACTGTGCGGCATAATCCAGTTCTCCACCCGGCCTGCACCATTCCTGGATATCCGCCTTGGTTACCTTGTCGACCTCCAGGGTATAAAATTGATCGGCATACTCCTTCAGGCTTAATTCCAGCCGCTCTTGCAGCCAGCCTATGCTCATATGCCTTACACCGATCACCTGGCTGTGCAAGGCATCATATGTGGTGCGCATGGCAAAAAAGGTGACCAGAAGCACAAGGACGATGGATATGCCGGCGGTACCTAAAAACAGCTTTTGCCGAAGCGGAAGGCCTTTCCGCTTTGCCGGCCCGATATTTGTCATACCCTGTCACCCCATCATCGGTTTGGCTTGATTGTACACTATACACATCGGAAACACAATGTACCGGCATTACTTACAAGAGTTGGCGGAGGGGTGTTTTATAAAGTGTGCCTTTTTCAAAAAGGTCATTTTTCTTTTACTTTCCACAGGCGTTATGGTACAATATCAAAGGTAATGCAAAAGGATATTCCCCATTTGTTTCCTTGAAGGAGTTATGTCAATGCCCGCAACAGTCGTCGTGGTTTCCCTTGGCTGCACAAAAAACAGGGTGGATACCGAGCAAATGCTGGGTATCCTCCGTCAAAGCGGATATCAAATTATTCCTGATGCTTCGAGCGCTGAAATATTGATCGTAAACACCTGCGGCTTTATCGAATCGGCAAAAACGGAATCCATAGATACCATTCTGGAAATGGCCGAATACAAAAAAACAGGCGCCTGCCGACTGCTGGTTGTCACCGGCTGCCTGGCCCAGCGGTATTCCGACGCGCTGTTAAGCGATATACCGGAAATAGACCTTATTCTTGGCGTTAATCAATACGGACGGCTGGTTTCCGCCATTGAAGGTGCGCTCAATGGCAGCCGCAGCGCCTATTGCGCATCATCCGATGCTTTTCTGGAAACAGACCGCGTTTTAACCACCCCCACCTATTCCGCTTACATCCGCATCGGCGACGGCTGCGACAACCGCTGCGCCTTTTGCGCTATTCCCCTAATCCGGGGCCGCTACCGTTCCCGGCCCATGGAAAGCGTACTGAGCGAGGTGGAAAGCCTTGCCCGCCAGGGTGTCCGGGAGCATGTGCTGGTGGCTCAGGATACCACCCGCTACGGCACCGACTGGCAAAAATCCTCCCTGCTTCCGGAACTATTGCAAAAGGCTGCCAAAATCGAGGGCGTGGACTGGCTAAGGGTGCTGTACTGCTATCCCGATGAAGCTGATATTTCGCTGCTGGATACCATGGCCCAAACGCCCAATATCTGCAAATATCTCGATCTGCCCATCCAGCACATCGATGATAAGATACTGCGCCGCATGCGCAGGCGCGGCGATCCCAAGCATATCCGCTCATTGCTTACGGCCGCCCGGGAACGTGGCTTCGCGCTTCGTACCTCCATTATCGTAGGTTTCCCCGGCGAAACTGAGGACGACTTTAACCGCCTTTGCGACTTTTTGCAGGAGCAGCAATTTGACCGTCTTGGCGCATTTGCCTTCTCCCCCGAGGAGGGAACGCCTGCCGCGGATATGGAAGATCAAATACCACCGGAAGTGCGGGAAGAGCGGCTGGACAAGCTGATGAAGATGCAATCCTCCATTTCCCATAGCCGCAACCAGTTTCGCGTTGGCACCACCACAAAAGTGCTCGTCACCGGCGACAGGGGTAACGGCTGGTATGTTGGCCGCTCCGAATGGGAAGCCCCGGAGATCGACGGAGAAATACTGTTTACTTCGCCTTCTCCCCTTAAGCCGGGAACATTTTCCAATGTTCTGATCACCAAGGCCAAGACCTATGACCTGATGGGAGAAAAAGCATGAACCTGCCCAATCGCCTGTCCCTTCTGCGCGTTGTGCTGATCCCTGTCTGCCTTGGGTTCTTATATATTGGCACACCGCTTTTTGATATCCTGGCCCTAGCCGTATTCCTGATTGCCTCCTTCACCGATTTTCTGGATGGGCACATTGCCCGTTCCCGGAATTTGGTGACCGATTTTGGCAAGTTTATGGACCCGGTGGCAGACAAACTGCTGGTGCTAAGTACTTTGATCCTGCTTACCGCCCAGGGGAAAATGCCTGCATGGATGGTGGTCATCGTATTAGCCCGGGAGCTTGCGGTGGATGGCCTGCGCATGGTGGCTTCCCTGAAGGGCCGTGTGATCGCAGCAGGAAAGCTTGGCAAGATAAAAACCGTATCCCAGATGGCTGCCATCTCCCTGGCGATTATCCACAATTGGCCGTTTGACGCGTTCCCCATGAAAGAAATCCTTTCCTATGTGATGGTGGCCTTCACACTTTGGTCTGGGATCGATTATTTTATTAAAAACCGGTCAGTGCTGTCGGCCGAGGAGGCGTAAAAAATGATTGCCGAGATTCTTTGCGTAGGCACAGAGCTGTTGATGGGTCAAATTGTAAACACCAACGCCCAATTTTTGAGCCGGCGTTTAAGCGAGCTTGGTGTCAGCTGCTATCATCAAACAACCGTGGGCGACAACGACCTGCGTATTCAAGACGCCTACCGTACTGCCATCGCCCGGGCAGATGTCGTCATTACCTCCGGCGGTCTTGGGCCAACAGTGGACGATATCACCAAGCGGGCGGCTGCCAAGGTGCTGGGTAAACCCCTGGTGCTCCGCCCTGAGGCCGAGGAAATGGTAAAGGCGCGCTTTAAGCTTATGTGCCGCCCCATGGCGGAAAACAACCTTTCCCAGGCCATGTTCACCCCGGATACCACCGTTTTGTTCAACCCCAACGGAACCGCTCCCGGAGCCATGGTGCCTGCAGGGGACGGCAAGGTGATATTCCATCTGCCCGGCCCGCCCATCGAATTGGAGCCTATGTTTGACCTGCATATTGCTCCCTGGCTTCAAAGACATAGCCACACGTGCTTTGAAAGCCGATATATCCGTATATTTGGCATGGGCGAAAGCGATGTGGACGCAAGGCTATACGACCTGGAAGAGAAGAGCAACCCTACCCTGTCCCCCTATTGCTCGCTTGGCGAGGTGCAGCTTCGTGCCACAGCCGCAGCGCCCACAAGGGAGGACGCATTGGCGCTTTTATTGCCCAGGGTGGAGGAAGTAAAAGCCCGCCTGGGCGATGTGGTTTACTCCGTTGATCCTGACAACAAAGGCTCCCTGGCCGCATCAGCGATGGCGGCGCTTCAAGAAAAGAGACTCACCATCGCTGTGGCCGAAAGCCTTACCGGCGGCATGATCTGTGAATCGCTTACGGCTATCCCCGGCGCTTCAAGCGTGCTTCTGGGCGGATTCATTACCTATACGGAACAGACCAAAATGGGGGTTTTGAACTTACCGGAAGAAATTCTTAAAACTTACGGTGCTGTCAGTGAAGAATGCGCCAAAGCCATGGCGGAAAACGCCCGCCGGATCGCCGGCAGCGACATTGCAGTATCCGCCACAGGCTTTGCGGGACCGGACGGCGGCACGAAAGCCTCGCCTGTCGGCACAGTGTTTATAGGTCTTGCTACCAGGGAATGCGTCACAGTAACTCCGCTTCACCTGGCGGGCAGCCGTCACCGCATACGTACGATCGCAACCTTGCACGCACTTAATGCCCTGCGCCTTGCCGCGGGGGCAATATCCAATATCAGGCATTCATAAGAAAGGCGGGACCGCTCCATGGCAAAGAAGGAAACGTTGGAAAAGAAGGAAAAATCTCCCGTATCAGCCGCACAGGAGGAAAAGCTTCGCGCCCTGGAATCGGCGCTCAGCGCACTGGACAAGCAGTTTGGCAAGGGAGCCGTCATGAAGCTGGGCGATTCCGCCAGCGGCGGCATTGAAGTCATCTCCACCGGCTGCCTGGACCTTGACCTGGCGCTGGGCGTTGGCGGCCTTCCAAGAGGCCGCGTGGTGGAAATCTTTGGGCCGGAATCTTCGGGTAAAACGACTGTTGCATTGCATGTGGTGGCGGAAGCGCAGCGGAAGGGAGGCATCGCCGCCTTTGTGGATGCCGAGCACGCGCTGGACCCCGCCTACGCCAAAAAGCTGGGTGTGAACATTGATGAGCTCTACATTTCCCAGCCCGATACCGGAGAGCAGGCGCTGGAAATCGCCGAAGCGCTTATCCGCTCCGGAGCCATTGACGTGGTGGTGATTGACTCCGTGGCAGCGCTGGTACCCAAAGCTGAAATCGACGGTGAAATGGGCGACAGCTTTGTGGGATTACAAGCCAGGCTCATGAGCCAGGCGCTGCGCAAACTGGCTGGTGTCATTTCCAAGACCAACGCCATCGCTATTTTCATCAACCAACTTCGTGAAAAAGTCGGCGTCATGTACGGTAATCCGGAAACTACGCCGGGCGGCCGGGCGCTGAAATTCTACGCCAGCGTTCGGCTGGATGTGCGCAAAGGCGAACAGCTCAAAACGGGCGCCGAAGTAATTGGTAACCGCACCAAGGTAAAGGTCGTCAAAAACAAGGTGGCTCCGCCTTTCAGGGTCTGTGAATTTGATATTATCTACGGCCAGGGCATCAGCAGGGAAGGCTCTTTGCTGGATTTGGCCGTAACACGCGATTTCATCCACAAGAGCGGCGCCTGGTTCAGCTATAACGACCAGCGGATCGGCCAGGGCCGTGAAAGCGCCAAGCAATACCTGAAGGAAAACCCGGAAGTCGCCAGGGAGATCGAAAACATGATCCGTCAGGAAATGCTCAACGCCTCGGCCGCCGTCCTGCCTCAAACGGATGACGAAGAGGACGATCCTGCGCTTCTGGACGAGGAATAATATTTGCTATTTGTGAAAATGGAATGGCGGCAGTCGCCTTGACTGCCGCCTTCATATTTAGCTTTCCATCAGTAAGTGACATCCGCCATCTTGATATAGGCGACTGCATCCTCATACCGGATCACATACCAGTTGCCTTCCGAACCGACGATTTCCACAGAAGCGCCTGTATTCAGCGTTTTTACGGAAGTCCAGTTGGTACCGGGGCCTGTGCGCGTGGTAGTCCTTCTGGTCGTCGTTCCCGCCGTTGACGCAATTGTGGTCCAGCCCTCCAGGTCCTCATCCAGCCATACCTTGGCAGTCTTTGGGATAGCTGCAGCGGCCTCCCGCAGGCTGACAACCCAGTACCGGTCCAGTTGCGCAATTACCGTGAGCCTCGTGTATTTGGAAAGGGAACCTACCCTTTTGCTGTCGGAAGACGGATAGGCATATGCCGCCGTATTGCTGTTGCGGAGCGTGATATGCATGGGGTTTTCTACCACGTAGTAATTCAGCAGCCAGCCGTTTAAGGTTTGCGCCGTATCCATGTCAAAATAAGCGATATACAGCCAGTCTTCCCACCGGTCAAGAATCTCAAATGTTTCGCCGTTGTGCAGGCTTCTTATCGAGGCTGAACCAATTGTATGGCCTTCACGCAAGGTAACGTTCTGGCTGACCACCTCCCCCGTTTCTACACCGGGCAAGTCAGCCAATGCGGGTAGAGCAGCAGACATCATCAGCACAACCGTAAGAACTACCGCAAACCATTTTCTCCTCCTCATGCAAATGCCTCCTTTATTAGACCAGTTTGACAATTTGTTGTTTAGCATACCGTAAAAAACGGGATCCATCCATTTAACGCTGAATAATTACAAAATCTTGCCGCATTTGGAAAAACAAAAAGCGGCAGAAATTACCTTCCCTTCTTTTCATCTTTATGCAAACTGCCCGTACATGGGCAATAGATTTTCGGCAATGGAACAATTTTTCTTGACAGATGGGATGCAGCCCGTTACAATGATTATGATCGGCTGAAAGGCGTTTCTGGCTTACGCTAAAATGCGCCTGCGCTGTTTTTCGTATAAAGCAACCATTCCTATTCTTCTCCGTTACGGAGCAGTTTTGGCTCCGGTGCGGTTTGTATGGAAGAGCAGGCGGATGGCAAGATCAGGGAAGCGGTATTTTCACGCATCCAATGACTGATTTTTCCAAATTCCGTCTGATATCGGCATAACAGCAAAATGGCGAGTGCTTGCGCATTCCCGTTTATGTGGGTATGGTGTCGGGAAGGCATTTCTTCCGGCGCATGCAGGTGTGCGAATCGACCAGCAAACAGATGAACCCATGGTGCGCGAAAAGACAGCCGGCCGTGCAGGATTATCC
>JAEZJP010000171.1 GCA_023415715.1 Bacillota bacterium | reverse complement strand
ATCACCGTGATCTGCGGCAGCAGCCCGATCAAGGCCACCACGGCCACCGGCAGCGTGACAAGAAAACGCTTGAAGCCAGAAAGTTTCACTTCCCTGGGCGGCCGCAGTGATGTCATGATATAGTTGCGCCTGGCAATAAAGAATTTCTGTATAAAGAGCACCGACAGGGAGCAGGCCACTATGATCACCGACAAGGCGCTGGCCATGTTGGCGTTGCCGCCCATCTCGCTCATGTACTCGTTATACACAAGCACCGGCAGCACCGTATAGCCTTCGCCGATGAGCATGGGCGTGCCGAAATCCGCCAGTGCGGTCATAAACACCATCACCGCCCCGGCGAGTATCGAGGGCAGCACCACCGGCAGCGTAACGGTGAACAGCCGGCGCATTTTCGACGCACCCAGGTTTTCGCTTGCTTCCTCCAGGGAGCTGTCGATGCTTGTCAGCGCGCCGGACACATACAGATACACGTAAGGAAACAGGTGGAACGTAAACACCAGCACGATGCCGGCCTGACCGTAAATGGTAGGCAAGGTGATGCCGATACCTGCAAACAGCTTTGTTATAAAGCCAGCCCGGCCAAACAGCAGTATCCAGGAATACGCGCCAATAAAGGGCGGGGACATGAGCGCCATCACAATGAAAATGTAGAGCATCTTCTTGCCCCACACATTGTAGCGCGTCATGAGGTATGCCAGGGGCACACCGATCAGCGTGCAGGTGATGGTGGCGGCAATCGTCACAACAGCCGTATTCGAAAGCGCCTTATAGTAATACGCCCTTTGAAAGAACCGCTGGTAGTTGTACAGCGTGAACCCGTCCACCTTTTTGGAAAAGAAGCTGCGTGTGATCAGCGAGGAAAATGGGTAGATCAAAAAAGCCGCCATGGCCAATATGACCGCCACTTTGACAAAGAACCAGAAATCAAACCTTGGGCGGGATAAAAGCGTGCGGTGCGGGCGGACAGGTGCGCTGCCTAGCATGATAGCACCTCCTGATCCGTGGAAAACACGCTGACACTGTTTGGATCAAAGCCGACAAGCACTTCCGTTCCATCCGGCTTTATGAGCAGGGAATCCTTCGTATATTCGTTAAGCTGTACCGTCTGGCCGTTTTTCAGCAGCACCTCATACTCAATAAAATCGCCCAGGAAGGTGGAAAGCTCTATGCGGCCCGGAAGCCCTTGACCTTCAGCCGATTGAAACGTCAATTGTTCGGGCCTAAGCGACAGCTTGCCTTTTCCCTGATAGGGGCGTCTTAAGCGCGCGCGCAGGTTTGTATCGAAACCGTTCAGGCGGACCTCGGCAAATTCCGGATTATCCCCGCCGATCTCGCAGTCCAGAAAGTTGGAGATGCCTATAAAGCCTGCCACAAACGGGTTTTCCGGCTTTTTATAGATTTGGGAGGGTTTCCCCACCTGCATGATGCGCCCGTCTTTCATGACCGCAATGCGGTCGGATATGGACAGCGCCTCCTCCTGATCGTGAGTCACATAAATGGTGGTGATGCCAAGCTGCCGCTGCAGCTTTTTGATAGTGGTGCGCATCTGCACCCTAAGCTTTGCGTCCAGGTTGGACAGCGGCTCATCCATCAAAAGCACCTTGGGCTCGATGACGAAAGCCCTCGCCAGTGCCACCCGCTGCTGCTGCCCGCCGGAAAGCTCGTTGGGCCGCCGGTCCTTCAGCGCCGCAATTTGCACCATCTCAAGTGCAGTGTCCACCCGGCGCTGTATATCCGCCTTGGGCACCTTTTGCGCCTTCAGGCCGTAAGCCACGTTTTCAGAAACGGTCAGGTGCGGAAAGATGGCATAGTTTTGAAACACCATGCCGATTCCGCGCTTGTGGGCCGGCACCTGGTTGATGACCTGGCCCCCAAAACAGATTTCCCCGCCGTCCACGGTATTGAAGCCCGCGATCATCCGCAGCAGGGTGGTTTTGCCGCATCCGGAGGGGCCCAGCAGCGTAAAAAATTCACCTTCTTCTATATGAAGGTTTACGTCATCCACGGCGGTAAAGCTGCCGTACCGCTTTGTGGCATTCCGGATCACTACGCTATGGCTTTGCATGGACATCCCTCCGATATAAATTGGAAAAGAGGGGAGTTCAATTTGAACCCCCCTCGGGTCAAAATACTACGGAAACAGTGAAGTGCTTGTGATGAAAGCTTTTTTATGCCTATTCCATATGGAATATTACATAAGTATGCCTCCGAAGGTTTCCAAAGGGCGACCGGAAAGCCCTGGTCGCGTCCGCAGGCGCGAAACCCCTCTATTCACCCGTCACAATATCCTGCCACTGCTCAATAATGGCTTCCTTGTTATTGGCCGCCCAGTCGAAGTCATAATTGCACAGGTCCAACGTATCCAGCGCGGGCAGCGTGCCGGGATTCATATCGCTGCGCACAGGCCGGCGGCTCCAGTTGGTGGACTGGTCGGTCTGGCACTCGAGCCCGGTCACAAAGTCGATGAACAGCTTGCCGTTGTCGGGATTCGGGCCACCCTTGACCAATGCCACGCCATCGGGCACGGCGCTGTTACCGGCGGGATAGTTGTAAGCAAGGTTTGGCTTGTCGGCATACAGCACGGCGGACTTTTCAATGGTTACGCCGATGGGGTATTCGCCGGAAGCCACCAGCTTGTGGCAGTTGCCGGAGCTATCCTGCAGTTTGCCGTCCAAGTTGGCATAGAAGGATTTCACAAAGTCCCAGCCGCCGCCCTCGGGGCCTCCGTGGGAGAAGATCATGGTGCAAAGCTGGGTGAAAGCGGAACCGGACTTGGCGGGGGAAGCGTAGGCAATCTTGCCCTTCCACTTGGGATCAAGCAGGTCGTCCCAGGTCTTGGGGGCTTCCTCGTCCTTGACCAGATCCTTGTTGTAGAAGATCACCATGGGCAGGGGGGATTCGCCGATCCACTTGTCGTCGGGATCCTTGTATGCGTCGCCGATCACGGCGTCATTTGCGCATACATACGGCTCAAAATAATCCTTGAAAGCGGCCAGGGAGTCGGCGCCGCCGCCCCAGAGCACGTCGGCCAGGGGATTCTCGGCTTCGGCGGCAATGCGCTGCAGCAGTTCACCCGTGCCGGCAGCCACTACCTGCACCTTGATGTTGGGATAAGCTTTTTCAAACAGCGCCACACCCGCGTTCAGAGGATTGGCGTCGTGGGGCGAGTAAACAACCACCGTGCCGGCAGCTTCCGCCATGCCCGAAACAACAGGCAGCACCAGCAAGAGGGCCAGCAAGAGTCCGAGATACTTTTTCATTGTCTTACCTCCCGATAGTATTATGGAATTGTTCTCCTGCCAAGAAACTGGTATAAGTATACTCCTTCATTTCTCATAGTACAACATGAAACTAACAAAATGCATACAGTTCGCTTACATAAAACATACAATCCGAAGGTCCAGGGCGATCGGAAAGCCCTGGTCGTGCCCGCAGGCACGAAATCCTCCCTCTGCTTGTTTACCGATCGGTAAGGGGTCATCCCTTCGTCCGTTTAATTATTTCGCCAAAATCCGCCATTTCTGTTTACAAACGTATCAAAAAAAACTATCATATATAAAGCAAAGGGTGAGCGGATGGACCGGAAGGTCTTTTTCGCCTGCTCAAAAAACGTAAGAAGGACGGATGGTATGGAAAGCGGCCTTAAGAAGAAGTATGGTCTTTTCACGGCAATTTCCATGGTGGTCGGCATCGTCATCGGCAGCGGCGTGTTTTTCAAGGCGGAAG
>JAEZJP010000166.1 GCA_023415715.1 Bacillota bacterium | reverse complement strand
TGTTCTGCTGAACGGCGGTTTTGGATTTACAGAAAACAAGAGGATCGAATATCCCCAATTGCTGGATATGATCAAGAGTGATCAGGTGGCCAAGGTGGCCATCCGCAACAACAGCCTGGTGGGCATGAAGCGCGACACAAATGTTGCGCAGAGTGATTTCCCCGACAGGAATTATGACTTTGAAACAACCATCGGCGACGACTTTATTGAAACTGTTCGCCAGATGACAGCTACCAAGCGGAACGTGCCTATCGAGCAGGTTTCCGTCAGCGACCTGGGCTTCAGCATTGAATACCGCGCCCCTATTGTAACACCCTGGTATCTTGATTTTCTGCCATTCCTTTTGATTATCGGCGTATCCGTTCTTTTCTGGGTCATTATCATGCGCCAGCAGGGCGGCGGCAACAGCAAAGTCATGAACTTTGGCAAGAGCCGCGCCCGCGTGGTGGATGCCAGCAAAAACCGCATCACCTTTGCCGATGTGGCGGGGGCTGATGAGGAAAAGGAAGAACTGCGGGAAATGGTTGATTTCCTGCGCAATCCCCAAAGCTATATTGAGATGGGCGCCCGTATACCCAAGGGCGTGCTGCTCGTAGGCCCTCCGGGCACGGGCAAGACGCTGCTTGCAAAGGCTGTGGCGGGTGAGGCCAACGTACCCTTCTTTACCATCTCCGGATCCGACTTTGTGGAAATGTTCGTAGGCGTAGGCGCCAGCCGCGTACGCGACCTGTTCGACCAGGCCAAGCGCTCCGCCCCAGCCATTGTATTTATTGATGAAATCGACGCAGTCGGCCGGCACCGCGGCGCAGGCCTTGGCGGCGGACATGACGAACGGGAACAGACGTTGAACCAGCTCCTGGTGGAGATGGACGGATTCACCACCAACGAGGGCGTCATCGTAATGGCTGCCACCAACCGCCGGGATATTCTTGACCCCGCGCTTCTGCGGCCCGGCCGCTTTGACCGGCAGGTGACGGTGAACTATCCCGATATGAACGGTCGCGTCGACATATTGAAGGTGCATTCCAGGAGCAAGCCTCTTGCCCGTGACGTGGATCTGGAGAACGTTGCCAAACGTATGCCCTATGCCACCGGCGCAGATCTGGAAAATGTGATGAATGAGGCCGCCATCCTGGCTGCCCGTACCCGCAAGAAGGAAATCGACCAGCAGCTTCTCGTTGACGCTATCGCCCGTGTGCAGATGGGCCCTGAAAAGCGCAGCCACAAGGTGAACGAAAAGGACCGCAAGCAGGTTGCCTATCATGAAGCCGGCCATGCCATCGTAGGAAACGCGCTTCCCGGCTGTGACGAAGTGCACCTCATTACCATCGTGCCCCGCGGCCAGGCGGCCGGACATACCCTGGCGCTGCCAACCGAGGAGCGGGACAATATGGGCCGCAATGCTTTGAAGGATACAATCGCCATGATGCTGGGCGGCCATGCCGCCGAGCAGGAAGCGCTGGAGGACATTACCACCGGCTCTTCTTCTGACCTGAAGCGCGCCACGGAGCTGTGCCGCCGCATGGTCACCCAATTCGGCATGAGCGATGCCCTTGGCACCATTTACCTGGGCAATGACCAGGAAGTGTTCGTCGGCATGGAGTTTGGCCATACCCGGGAATATTCCGAGGAAGTGGCCTACCAGATTGACAAGGAAGTACGCCGCCTGCTGGACGAAAGCTATGAAAAGGCCCGCCAGATATTAAGGGACAATATCGACAAGCTCCATGCTCTGGCAGCCGCGCTCTTAAAGCACGAGACTCTGTCCCGCAAGGAATTCCTGGCCATTATGGAAGGCAAGGAACTGCCGGAACCCGAACCCAAGCCTCTGCGCCCGGAGCCTGACAAGGCCGCGGATAAGACGGAAAAGCCTGCCGCGCCCAAGCCGGATATGCGCCGCATCCTTACCGGGGACCAGGGCGGGCAGATATAGCCCGTCCCTTTATACCCGGAAGGAGGCACTTCATGCAGCCCAGCCCGAAACATTTCATTCCCGATCTTCATGTGCATACCGACGCTTCCGACGGCCAGTTTTCCCCTTTTCAGGTTATCAGCCTTGCAAAAGAAAAAGGCGTGAACCTGCTTGCCATCACCGACCACGATACGCTGGACGGGCTTAACAAGATCAGGGAACAAGCTTTGGAAACGGACATTGATATCCTTCCGGGCGTGGAAATCAGCGCGGGGGGCGACAATGAAGTTCATATTCTGGGCTATGGGATACATGAAGGCATGAGGCGGCTGCATGCACTTTTGCAGGACATGCGCAAGGAAAGGGAAGAACGTGTCCGGCGGATGATTGATAAGCTGCAAACGCTTGGCATGCCCATTGACCTTGATGAAATTGCATCGCCTCAGGCGGACAGCCTGGGGCGCGCGCATATCGGCAGGGCGATGGTCAGGAAGGGCTTGGCAGACAGCATCTATGACGCATTTGAGAGATTCTTGTCTCCCGGCCGGCCTGGATTTGAACCCAGGCCAAAGCGCAAGGTGTCCCAGGTTGTCAGGCTGCTTAGGGAAGAAGGCGCAGTGCCGGTGATTGCTCATCCGGGGCTGCTTAAAATGGATCCGGAAGACTTAAGGCCGCTGCTGAAAGAATGGAAGGATGAAGGGCTCATGGGCTTGGAAGCCTACCATCCCGCACACCTGCCGTCGATGACGAGAACATGGGATGGCCTGGCCCGAAAAAGCGGCCTGCTGGTTACAGGCGGCAGCGATTTTCACGGCCAGGATGGGCGGCATATGGACATTGGCGCCATGCTTCCCCATTGGCCAACCGCAAGCGAGGATGCTTTTCAATTGTTGGAAGTTTTTGGGTCACTTCAAACGTTAAATAGATGATACACCATAGATAAGCCTGATGAACAGGGAGAAGCCTTATGTATCAGCAAGGATACCGCCCCCCCTCTCCGGCGGCAACCCGTACGGCAAAAAAGCCTGTGGGAAAAGTAAGTGTGCAGTCGCGATCGATGCCTCCGCAGGAAAAGCCCTCATCGCAGCCTGTGGCGGCGAACTATAGGCAACCCGCGAACGGAACGGTGGTCCGGCGCAAAAAACACAAGTCCGGTGTAGGGCGTGTGCTGTTTTTGATTTTGGCCCTGGGCGTTATGGCTTTCGGTTCGTTTTATTTAAAGACATGGCTTGAAGTGCGGCCTTATGACAACCTGTTTGCACCCAATGTATATGTGGACAATATTCCCTTGGGCGGCATGTCGGCCAAGGATGGCGTGGCTGCCGTCCGGGCCGGAGCTCAAAACAGGGTGGGAAGCTTATCCATCCGCCTGATGGCAGGGGATCAGGTATATACTGAAATAACCAGCTCCATGCTCGGGATCACATACGATACGGATACGGCTCTGAACCAGGCTTGGGCTATAGGCCACAAGGGTACGGTGTTTGACAGGAAACGGGATATGGACATGTATCAGGCCCAGGGCTTCAAGGCTTATTCCGCCACGCCCGGTGCCAATACCCAGCCTGTTGACGCGATGCTTGCACAGCTTAAGAATGATCTGTACCGCGCGCCTCAAAATGCTACCTTTTCCTTTGAACATGATGCATCACAGCCGTTCACCTTTGTTCCAGAAGTGCAGGGCAGAACCATTGATATTGAGCCTTTGAAGCAGCAGATTTACGATAAAGTGAACGCCATGCAAAGCGGCGATATCCAGATCATGCCTGAGTTTATCACGCCGGAGGTTACGGAGGCCATGCTCCGGGAGACCGTGGCCCTTCGCTTTAGGGCCACCACCCCGATTGCTCCCGATAGCGAGGACAACCGTACCAATAACATCCGCCACGCATTTGAACTGATCAGCGGCACCGTATTGGAACCGGGAAGCAAGTTCAGCTTCAATAATATCGTGGGCTGGAGGACAGAAAAGAACGGCTTTTTCCCCGCTCCTGAGTATGCCTACGGCGAATTGTCAACGGGCATTGGCGGTGGCGTATGCCAGGCAAGCAGCACGGTGTATCTGGCGGCTGTCAGCGCGGGGCTGGAGATCGTTGACCGTGAACCCCATTCGGATCCCGTTAGCTATACGTCATTTGGCAAAGACGCCACCGTATTTATGTCAAGCAACCGCAAAATTGACTTTGTATTCAGAAACAATACCGAGGGTAAGATTTATATCACCGCCGCCGTGAAAACAGACCCGGCTAACCGTAAGCGCTTCTATTGCGAAGTTTCCATCTATGGCATTTCAATGGGCGACGTAAGTTATGAGCTTGTCACCAAGGAAATTGAAACGATCCCTGCGCCGAAGGAACCGGAGATCATCAAGGATAAGCAGCACCAATATGTTACCTATGTGGATGAGGAATACAGGACCATGAAAGCCCGTGACGGCCACGTGGTGGCCTCGGAGCTTATCAAGAAGGTAAACGGCGTGGAAGTGGAACGCACCCCTGTAGCGGAGGATACCTACAAGGCCAGAGCCGAAAGAATCTATGTGGGCACGGAGGAAAGATAATAATATGGAGATCAAGCGCTTTCTGACGGAAAAGGGACCTAAGGCCGTCGGCCCATATTCCACCGCTGTGGAGGCAAACGGCACGGTGTATATGTCCGGTATGCTGGGTACCGACCCCAAAACCGGTAAGCTTGCGGAAGGCGGTGTGCTTCATCAGGCCACCCAAATGTTTGAAAATATCCGCACCGTGCTATCGGAGCTTCAACTGGACCTTGGCCGTGTGGTAAAGGCTACGGTGTTTTTGACGGATCTCAATGACTTTGCCCCTGTGAACACGTTGTACGGCGAAGCCTTCGGCAAGGATTTTCCCGCCCGTACCTGTGTTCAGGTTTCCAGGCTGCCCCTTGGCGCGGCGATTGAAATGGAGTGCATTGCTGTCAGGTCAGCCGGTTAAGGGTAAGAGGAGTACGGTATCCATTAAAAAATGAACGGTGAAATCATGTTATTCCAGCCATATGAAGATGGTTGGAATTTTTTATTGTCTAACGCGTATTTTGAATGTTAGGTAACAATTTAGGTAATGAAATGAGGCAATCTGATTAAAAGATAGGCCTCATCCTGTTTGTCATAAGAAAAAGTGGACAAGATGTACAAAATAGCATGACAATAATCGACAAATATAGAGAAGCCAAAAGCATTCATACGAATTGTTCTAAAAATCAAGAAAATGGTGCTTGACGGGAAGCTAACAGAATAGTATTATTTAGCTAATAAAATTGTGCGTAAAGAAATCCCGCTCCCTGCGTGCCATACGTGCTTGTTGCCGCCGGGCAAAAAAAGCTTTTCACGTGAACTAAAACGATTTCGACTTGCTCTGGGTTCATGTTGTATAAGTTTTTATCCTGCGGCATCAAAGATAGAAGGAGGTAGGCCCATGAAGAAGTTTCTTGCTACTGTATTGACACTGACCATGCTGCTCACACTTGCAGCCATTCCCGCGGCGACCGGCGAGGAAACGCGTACGCCCGTCACCTTCACGGTGTTCCATGGCGACTCCAACACCGTGTCCAATCCCGTACAGCCCGGCGATACCGAGATCTGGCCCGAGATTCAGAAGATCGTGGGTGATGTGACGCTACAGGTGGAATACATCGTCGGTACGGAAGAAAAATCCGAAGCCACGCTCAAGATCGCTGGCAACAGCCTGCCTGACCTGATCAACCCCCACGACGCCTATAACGTGTACAAGGATGCCGGCGTTTTGGTGGATCTGGCGCCTTATGTAAAAGCAGGCAAGATGCCAAACCTGGTGAAGCTTTACGGTGACACTCTGGCCATGCAGTACAACGATGACGGCACGCTCTACGGCGGCTACTCGCCCTTTGTGGCCGCTCCCGCAGTGGGCTATCCCAACGCTGCGTTCTGGATGAGCCGGGAAGCGGTGAAAGCAAACGGAAATAAGATCATTACCAACGCCACCGAATACTTTGAGGCCATCAAGGCCTTCCTGGCTGCCCATCCCGTAACAGCGGACGGCACTCCCTACATCGGCTTTTCATTGAATCCCTTTGCCGATTTTGCATGGGTCATGCAGGCTGGCGACCGGCTTATAGGCATGCACAACACCGGCGGCTACTACTACAATCCTGACGAAGGCTACAAGGCCCACGACCGCGAGATGCTTCCCATCCGCTATGAGTGGGCAAAGCTGCTCAACAAGTACTACCGTGAAGGCGTAATCGATCCGGAAAGCTTCTCGCAAAGCGATGACGACTACATCGCCAAAAAGTCCTCCGGTACGCTGGTGGGCTATTATGACGAGCTGTGGCGCGTGCAGTGGAACGAGATGCAGAACCTGACCACCAACTTAAAGTATGACCAGCTGCCTATTCCCATGCCGCTGGTAAACGAAGGCTATCCCAACACCTATGCCGGCCTTTCCGTGACGGGCACCATGAAGGGCCTGTGCATCACCACCGCCTGCAAGGACATCGACCGCGCCGTGCAGTTCATAGACGATTTGTGCCGCGAAGAAGTCATGAAGCTGTGGAACTACGGCGTCGAGGGCATCCATTATAACCTGGAAGGCGGCAAGATCGCCTATACTGACGAGCAGTTCACGGCCCGGCAAAAGGGCGGCACTCTGTCAACAAACGGTGTGACTTACGCAAACAGCGATGACTATTATGCCAAGACCGGCGTCTGGCAGGGCTTCTTCCAGTGCTTCCCGCGGCTGCCTTCCGCTTCCCAATGGTATTCCGATGGGTCTGGCCCCTGTACCTTCAGCTATACCGACATCGCCATGGCTGATGCCGTTACCCCCGAGTACAAGGCCATTGCCGAGGAACTTGGCGTTATGTCCTTTACCCAGCCGCCTTTCGTGGGCGATGTGTACCTGAGCCCGTACGGCTACGGCTGGGACATTCCCGAACCCACGGACGAAACGCTGATGGCCGTCAAACAGCAGTTGAACGACCTGAAACCCAATACCTACTGGTTCAAGATGATCATGGCGGAGACCGACGAGGAATTTGAGAGCATATACGCCGAATTCAAAGCCGCCTATGAAGCCATCGACTACGAGCTGCTGGAGGGTTACTATACCAAGCAATGCCGCGACAGGGTGCTGATCAGCACAGGAGTTGATTACAACAAATAAGGAAGGCTCGCATTGCTTTTCCCCGCCCGGTTTTCAAACCGGGCGGGGAATGATTGCAAGAGGGGTTTCGTACTGCTCATTATTCATTGAAACGGCTCACCCCCTGATTCTCTTTCGGAGGTGAATTATGTACAGCATACGCCGGATCATTGCACTTTTTTTGGTCCTGTTATCCATAGCAGCTTTCGCGCTGTCTTTTGCAGACATGACAAAGGTAGCGCCGGCTTTGGAGAAGGTGGATTTGACATATATCTCGCCTGTGGGTATGCGGCATAACCCCGACGGTTTGAGGGTAGACGGCCAAAGCGGTTTCTCCGTCGCGCTGGGGAATGACTACAGCGGCATGTCCGGGGCCTCCCGAAAAAGCTTTGTCAAGGTGCTGGAAGACTATGTGAAGGCGGGGGAATTCAGCCATTGCAACTTCTATCTTTGCTTCAGCCTGCTTAGCCTTACGCTATGCGGTATTTTGCTGCTCATCCCAAGGCTTCGGGCACTGATCTCCTTCTTTCTGGGCCTTATTTCCGCTTTGTTCCTGTTCTTTTTTATCCTACAGCAATACGGCTACACCGTGGATATCACCAGGTATGGCTTTTTGTACAATGAGATCCGCTTTGGCCTGTATACGGCCATGGCACTTGCGCTGGCCGCTTCTTTTACATGCCTTGCGGATGCCATCATGACAAGGAAAAAGCGCGTCACTGAGGTGCAGCTTCTCTTGCAGAAAAGCAGCCTTTTCAAGGTGCTCAAAAGGCAGCGGCAGCTGCTCATGCTTTCTGTTCCCTTTGTACTGTTCGTGCTGGTGAACAACTATTACCCGCTTTGGGGCTGGACATATGCCTTTTTCCAGGCTGACCCCACCACCTTCGGCCTCAACTTGAATGCTTTCCAGGGCATGAACAACTTTGAAAACGTGGTTTCCCGGCCTGCTTTTTGGAGTGCCGTGCGCAATACCCTTGCCATTTCTTCCTTGAAGCTGGTCACAGGCTACTTTTGCACCATACTGCTGGCGCTGATCCTGAACGAAGTGCGCGTCAAATGGTTCAAGCGCGGCGTACAGACCATCAGCTACCTGCCCCACTTTGTATCCTGGGTGGTGGCTGCCACGCTGGTGATCAATATCCTTTCCCCGTCTGAGGGGATATTGGGACGTTTGCTCATGAATTTGCGGGGCGGCAGCAATAAATCCGTGCTGCTGGAGAACAACGCCACCTTTTATGTGATCGTGGCGCTGGCTGAACTGTGGAAGGAAGTAGGCTGGGGGGCCATCATCTATCTGGCCGCGCTGACCGGTGTGGACCACGGCCTATACGAGGCTGCCGCCATCGAGGGGGCGGGGCGGTTCAAACGCATCATCCACATCTCCATCCCCTCCATCATGCCCACCATCAAGATATTGATGATCCTGTCGCTGGGCTCGCTTCTGTCGGCGGGCTTTGAGCAGATACTGCTGTTGCAGCGAACGGTGACCTACGATTTTTCCCAAACACTGGATACATTCATCTACAACCTGGTCTGGGGTGACGTGAAAGGCAGCGACTTGAAAAAGAGCATTCCCCAAGGTACGGCGGCCGGGATCATGAACTCTCTGGTGGCCTTCATCCTTGTTTTTTCCGCCAACCGGGCTTCCGCCGCCATCGACGGCGAACGATTATTTTAGGGAGGAAGAAGCAAATTGGCTAAACGTATTGTTGCGGTTCTGTTATGCGCGTTGTCCTTCGTGCTTCTGTTCCTTCCTTATGGCGGTTATACGGATGAATATTACATCAAAAACAGGTACATATTTGCCCCCGGTGTCACGCCAAAGCCTGTAGACCACATGACGCTGTGGGAAGGGGTGGAAGCGCCCCTGTTCCTGCCCAAGTATGACCAGGTTGTTCGAGGCAGGGTGTTTACCGGCATGGAAAACGCCTTTGGCGTGACGGTGGATACAAAGAACGACATGTTCACTCCAACACCTACGCCCAAGCCGGGCGACAAAAAAATTTATGTGGAACGTACCCAGGCTGTGGTCAGCCGTGGCGATGTGTCCTTCATACTGGGTATTGTCTTCCTGTTCCTGACGATGATGCTGGCAATTATCAAAAAGTGTCCGGCTTTTGTGGCTGCGTTTTTTGGTGTATGTTCCGGGATGCTCAGCTTTGGATACATCGGCACCATCAATGCGCTGCCCGTCTCCTACATACAAGCTTCCCTGCCTGTTCTTGCGTCAGGCGTGCTGATCTGGCAGTCGCTTTATGACTGGCCCCGCCGCAAGCGGCTGGAACGGGATATGCTCAATCCACCCTCTTTTAACACCTATGCCTTTGACGGGATCGTGTTTGTGTGCCTTACATTCCTTGTAATCATCACAGTATATCCCTTCCTGAATACCATCGCCTTGTCCTTCAACGACGCTCAGGATTCCGTGGCCGGCGGAATTACGCTTCTGCCCCGCATATTCACCACCTACAATTACGAGAAGATTTTCAAGGATACTGTTATGATCCAGGCCACCGTCATATCTGTTCTGCGTACGGCTATAGGCGCGGTGACATGCCTTCTTTCCTGCCTGTGCGTTTCCTACGCGTTAAGCCGCAAGGAATACGTATTGAGGCTTCTTATCGGCCGCATATTGGTGATGACCATGTACTTTGGCGGCGGGCTCATTCCCTATTACCTGCTCATGCGCTCCATGGGCCTTGTAGGCACCTTCTGGGTATACATCGTGCCGGGGCTTGTGTCGGCCTGGAATATTATGATTATTCGTTCTTTCATTACTTCCTCCATCCCCGATTCCCTGATCGAGTCGGCCCGCATTGACGGGGCCAGCGAATACCGCATCTTATTTGGCATTGTGTTCCCGCTGTCGCTGCCGGTGATTGCAACTATTGTGCTGTTTGTGGCCGTGGGCCAGTGGAACAGCTGGTTTGACGTGAACCTGTACAACCGGTCCGTGCAGCAGCTTTCCACGCTGCAGTTTGAGCTGCAAAAAGTATTGCAGTCTACGCAAAAAGCCAAGAGTGAAACGGCGGCCTATATGGCCGGGGCCATGGGTGCGGGCACCAAGACGGTGACGCCCCAAGCCACCCGTGCAGCCATGACCATGGTGGCCACCGTACCCATTTTGATGGTATATCCCTTTTTGCAACGGTTTTTCATCCACGGGCTGACATTGGGAGGCGTGAAAGGCTGATAAGCATGGAGGTGCGGATATGAAACTTAAAAAAATTGCCTGCTTGTTTCTGACACTGCTTTTGGCTTTGCCATGCCTAAATGCTTTGGCAATGCAGGCAGGCTTGGTCTCACCGGACAAGTGGCGGGATGTGACGTCGGAATATGGCAAGGCTGCCAAGGACACGGCCGTAAAGGTTGCCGTGAACCCGGTCACAGGTAATCAGGCGCTGTGCCTTAGCGTAACTTTCGACAAGGAGAACTGGTGGTGCAATGCCGCCGCGCTGAAGACTGTCGGCTCCACAGCCTTTCACAAAATGGAGAGCATATCCTACGACGTGTACTTCGTACCAAGGGAGGGCACCGGGACCACCGGCAGCATGAAGATGCAGACGTGCTTGAACACGCCCTCCTGGTACCAGGTGCCTGACAGCGAGATCGCGGAGATTGCCATGAAGGCTGGCGGTGCCTTTGCTCATGTGACACAAAAGCTGCCCGGCGCGGCCATCCACAGCCAGCTTATTCTGGCGGCGGCGGGGGCGGCCACGGATTTTTCCGGAGACATCTACTTTGAGAACATCACGCTTACAGCTATCCCAGAAAAAGCAGAGGAGGTGCTGCCGGTTGAGCCGAAATTCTGGGATTTTGAGGATGAGCAAACCGGCCTTGGGGACTGGGGCGTGGAAGGTTCCTGGGAATATCCGGGCGGCTTTACGCTGGATCAAATCTCCTACGAGCCGCAGCAAAAAGCTTTGAAGATTACCGGCCTGCACTTCAGCAAGAACAAGGATTGGTCTGAAATCAAGCTGAACGCGCCCATGGGTGGCTTGAACCTGAAGGGGTACTGTTTGTTTTCCATCGAGCTCACCGTAGACAGCGAAGCGTACCGCCTGGGCGGCGGGGATTTTCGTGTGCAGCCTACCGCCATCATGGCTGGCGGAAGCTATAAGGCGCTTGGAAACGGTTATCCAGCGAAAACGACCGATAACGCCGGCGGAACAACCACGCTGTTATACGAGATCGGCTTCGTATCCGACCTGACCATGGATAGCATGACGGTAGGCATTGCAGGTTCCTCCACCGCATACGAAGGGGATGTACTTGTGGATAATGTGCTTTTGTCCGGACGCAGACAAGGCGAATATATGGGCGTAAACGCTACTGTAAAACCTAAAAACGGCAGGCCGCCCCAAATCACAGTCATTGATACATCTATGCCCATCCCGCTTGTGGATGAAAACGCCACCCCCGAAACAAAATCGCTGTTTGTATACCTCCGGGACGTTGGGAAGGAGTACACGCTCTTTGGACATCAGAATGCCATGCACCACGGCATAAGCATCACAAAAACCGATGGCTCGGAATCCGACGTGAAGAACGCAGTGGGAGCACACCCCGGCATCGTGGGTCTGGATGGGCTTTCTCTCTTTGGCGGCGAGGGCACGTACGATCAAAGCGTTGTGATCGCCAAGGCCGCTTATAAGGCGGGGGCCATCCTCACCATGAGTATGCACATGCCCAATTTTGTAACCGGCGGCATATTCAGCGATGTGACGGCGGGAGCTATCCGTGCGGTGCTCCCGGGCGGGGAAGCGCATCAAAAGCTTCTTGATTATCTGGATACCGTGGCTGACTTCGCCAAGGATTGCGTAACAGAGGACGGCACGCCAATCCCTATCCTGCTGCGGCCCTACCATGAGGGAAACGGCGGCTGGTTCTGGTGGGGCTCAGCCAGCGGTAACGATGCGCAGGCGCAGCAATTGTACCGTTTCACAGTAGAATACCTGCGGGATAACAAAGGTGTGCACAACTTTCTGTACGCGTATGCTCCCAACGGACCTGTTTCAAGCGCAAATACCTACCTGCAAAGGTACCCGGGAGACAACTACGTGGATGTGTTGGGCTTTGACTACTACTGCGACAACGCGGGGGAAAGCACGGTATACTTCATGAACCAGTTGAAGCAAAGCTGCATCATCGTGTCCGACCTGGCCGCCGCCCGGGGCAAGGTATCCGCCGTGTGCGAAACAGGCGTCCGCCAGCTTGCAAAGGGGTATGAAGGGCTTGCACCCCAGGGCAACCAGGGCAGCCTTACCTGGTATACGGATATCCTGGATACGTTGTCCTCAGATCCAAAGGTTAGCCGTATAAGCTATTTCATGGTATGGGCCAACTTCAATGACGGACAGTTCTGGGTGCCTTATGTGCGGCCTGGCGACAAAACCAGCCATGAGATGGCGGATAACTTTATTACCTTCTACAATGACGACCGGGTGATTTTCGCCGACCGCACGGGGGACATCTATTCCCATGGCATCGTGGAAGTGCTTGAAAAGGAACCCTTTGTTTCTATTGTATACCCTGCCACCAACAAGCTGCTGGCCAAAGAAAATTTCACATTCCAGGCGGATGTGAAACCTTACGGCAAAGCAGTGGAGGAAATACGCTACACCGTTTTGAAAACGGGGGTAGACGTATCCCTTACCCTTTCTCAAAGTGGATATTATGAAGGGCTTGTGGATATCTCAAACTTGAGGAATTCCTTCTATGACACGGTGTTCTTCTGCCGCTTTTCGGGTGGGACCGTGTTTGAAAGTAAGGGAAGTCTTACGGTAAAAAAGTAAAGTGTGTTGTTAAGTAAATTACTTTACATAAGCTGCAATCGGTGATATGCTACAAATCAGCAATTTCTTGCCACCGGAATTTGCTGTCTATTATCAAAATGCCGCTCTCCACGCGGGGGGGCGCGGGTTGAAATACGGGAGGGCATACACTTGAGCAAGCAGGTAACCATGCGGCAGATCGGCAAAGCCATGGGCGTGAGCACGGTAACAGTATCCAAGGCGCTTGGCGGCAAGGATGGCGTAAGTGATTTTGTGCGCGCGCAGATTATAGAAAAAGCAAGGGAAATGGGTTATCAATACACATCGGCGCCCAGCAAGCCTGCAGTGGGCAGCGGGCAGGATGTGGGTATTTTGGTGGCGGACCGCTTTTTCAGCGACAGTTCCTTTTACGCAGCCTTGTACAAAAGGCTGGTGCAGCATCTTTCCGAGGTTTCCTGCTACGGTATTCTGGAAATTCTGTATGCCCAGGACGAGCAGGAAGTAAAACTGCCGGTGATGATCCGCTCCGATAAGGTGGACGCACTGATCGTCATGGGGCAGGTAAGCGCGGAATATATGCAGGCGCTGCTTAATACCCGTTTGCCCTGCGTGTTTCTGGATTTTTACACCGAGCATGCGGATGTGACTTCCGTGGTCAGCGACAGCGTGTACGGAGCCTATCTTTTGACCAATCATCTGGTGAAGATGGGCCACAGGGATATTGGCTTTGTAGGCGACATTCATGCCACCAGCAGCATACTGGACCGGTATCTTGGCTACTACAAATCCCTTCTTCAAAACAACATACCGCTTCGTCCGGAATGGATTTTGCCCGACAGGGGTGAGAACGGGCTATTGAAGGAAGTAACGCTGCCCGGGAAAATGCCAACGGCCTTTGTATGCAACTGCGACGAGATGGCACACCTTTTGATGGGGCAGTTGAAGCGCGAAGGTTTTAAAATGCCGGAGGATGTGTCCATCGTAGGCTTTGACGATTTCCTGTTTGCCAGGCTTTGCAATCCGGCCCTGACCACTTTCCAGGTGGATCAGGACGGCATGGCCAAGGCGGCGGTGAAGGCGCTCTACAAAAAGCTGCACGGGCAAAGCGGGCATACCGGGCGCATCGTCATCAGCGGGCACGTGGTTTATAGGGATTCGGTGAAAGACCTTCGCGCTTAAGAGGCGGAAAGGTTGAATGCATGATAAAGGAGCATTGCCTATGTCCAAGATAGCAATATGCTCGGGGGGAAGCCTGCCTTATATACCCTGGCAGGACCGGGGAAATGACGTTCATGACGCCCCTGTTTGGCGGTACAATTCCAATCCCGTCATCGGGCGCAATCCGGCAAAGGGTGTGGCCCGTATCTTCAACAGCGCCGTGGC
>JAEZJP010000109.1 GCA_023415715.1 Bacillota bacterium | reverse complement strand
GGATTGTTATGCGTATCGTGATCATCGGCGCGGTGGCCGCCGGGACCTCTGCCGCAGCCAAAGCAAGGCGAAACGACGAGGATGCCCAAATAGTTATTTATGAGAAGGACAGCTATATTTCCTATTCCGGGTGCGGTATGCCCTACTACATCGGCGGCCATGTCCAAAGCGCTGCAGAGCTGACGCCGCGCGATCCCAAGTTCTTCAAGAGCAAGTATAACGTGGATATCCGCACACTGCACGAGGTGCTTTCCATTCATCCTGCGCAAAAGGCTTTGGAAATCAGAGATCTTACCACGGGGGAAACCTTCGCCGATCATTACGACAAGCTTATCATCGCCACCGGGGCCAGAGCAGCCGTTCCGCCTATCAAAGGCTCGGATGGCCAGCATGTATTTACATTGCGCAATATAAACGATATGAACCGCATCAAGGCCTTTATCGACACGCACCGTCCCGCATCCGCCGCGATTATCGGCACAGGGTTCATTGGCCTTGAGGTATGCGAAAATCTCAAGGGGCTCGGTATGGAGATAACTATGTTGGAGAAACTTCCGCAGGTAACGCCGGGTCTGGACAGCGACATGGCGGTATATGTGGAGGAGCATATCAAAAAGAACGGGGTTACCGTTATGACAGGGGTTTCTGCAGCTGAAATCACAGAAAACGGCGTGATACTGCTGGACGGCAGGAAAATCAAAGCAGACATGGTTCTTTTGTCTGCCGGGGTCAAACCCAATTCTGAGTTGGCTCAAAACGCGGGCATAGCGCTTGGCGTATCCGGCGCGATCCTCGTAAATACGAAGATGCAGACAAATTTTCCGGATATTTATGCCTGCGGCGACTGCGCTGAGCAGTTTCATGCCGTGACCGGTAAGCCGGTCTACCACCCCCTAGGCTCCACCGCCAACAAAACCGGCAGGATCGCCGGGGACAGCGTGACCGGCGGCAGCCTCGAATTCAGGGGTATCCTGGGCACGGGAATTTTTAAAATTTTTGATATGGCGGTGGCGCAAACCGGGCTTTCTCAGCGCGAAGCAATCAAACAGGGCTATGATGTGGCGGTGTGCCATAACATTAAACCGGACAAGCCTGAATACATGGGCGGCAAGGAAATGGTGATCAAAGGCATCGCGGATAAGGCGACGGGGCGACTGCTTGGCGTACAAATCGCAGGCTTCCATGGCGTGGACAAAAGGATTGATGTATTTGTAACGGCAATCACCCTAAAGGCAAAGGTGGAAGACCTGTTTCACCTGGATCTGGCCTATGCCCCGCCGTTTTCCACAACCAAGGATCCGGTCATGTACACGGGTATGATTCTGGATAACGCGATCCACGGGGGCAGGCCACTGATAACAGCCCAGGAACTGGATTCCCTGATGCAGTCCGGCGAAAGGTATGAACTGATTGACGCGCGAGTTGTTTCGCAATACGAAAAAGACCATATCGAAACCGCACAGAGCATTCCGCATGAGAAACTGAGGGATGAAGCCCGGGAATTGGACAAGGAAGTCATAACGGTCACCTACTGTAACAAGGGCGTTACCGGGAACGCAGCTCAGAATATCCTGCTGGGCAGAGGTTTCAAAAAGGTATTCAACCTTTCCGGCGGACAGAAGCAATACAGCAAATCGCACAGCAAAAAGTGAAAGGAAAATCGTGTAACCAATATTTTTTTAAGACATAGCATATGAGTGCATGCTCATACACGGATAAGTTGGGGGAAGAAGAATTGGTGGATATTTTCAAAGCCCTGTCCGAGGAAAGCAGGCTGCGGATATTATCGCTGCTGTTGAACGGCGAGTTATGCGTTTGCGAAATCGAAGCCTGCCTGATGCTGACCCAATCCAACGCATCGCGCCATTTGACAACGCTCAAGAGGAGCGGGATCCTGGAAAGTTATAAGAATGCGCAATGGACGTACTACAGAATAAGCGGCCGCTTTATTCAAGCAAACCAAGGGCTTTGGGAGTATCTTGAGCCCAAACTTCGGGAACTTCCCACTTATCTTACGGACCGTGAAGCATATAAGGCATGCAAGGAACAGGACTTATGCAACTGCAATAGCAATCCACATGAAAAGGAGTGACTGTAATGGACAAGGAAAAAATGCAAGGTATCGGGTTTTTTGAAAAGTATCTTTCCATATGGGTGCTTTTGTGTATGGCCGCGGGCGTATTGATCGGGAAATTTCTGCCGGGGGTCCCCGCCTTCTTGAATCAGTTTCAGTATGCGCAGGTTTCCATCCCTATAGCAATATTGATTTGGCTGATGATCTATCCCATGATGATGAAAGTTGATTTCACCAGCATCAAGAATGTTGGCAAGAATCCTAAGGGGCTTTATGTGACCTGGGTGACCAATTGGCTGATCAAGCCGTTTACCATGTACGGTATCGCAGCGTTTTTCTTCTACGTACTGTTCAAAGCGTTCATCCCTGCCGGTCTGGCCAAGGAATACCTCGCGGGGGCGGTGCTTCTTGGGGCGGCTCCCTGTACAGCCATGGTATTTGTGTGGAGCCATTTGACCAAAGGCAACCCTGCCTATACGGTGGTGCAGGTCGCGACCAACGATTTGATCATATTGATCGCGTTTACGCCAATCGTTGCCTTTTTGCTGGGCGTCAGCGGGCTTATTGTACCATGGGATACGCTGCTTTTGTCGGTGCTGTTGTTCGTGGTCATTCCCTTGGCTGGAGGCATACTGACAAGGACGCTGATGATCAAAAACAAGGGGCTGGAATACTTTGAAAAGCGGTTCATACCCAAATTCAACCATGTGACCGTTGCCGGGCTTCTGCTTACCTTGATCATTATCTTTTCGTTCCAGGGCGACGTTATTCTGGCAAATCCCCTGCATATTCTTTTGATCGCGGTGCCGCTTGTCCTGCAGACATTTTTGATTTTCTTTATCGCGTATCTCGCGTCCAAATGGCTGAAGCTGCCGTATGATGTAGCGGCTCCGGCGGGGATGATCGGCGCATCCAATTTCTTTGAACTTGCGGTAGCTGTTGCCATTTCTCTGTTTGGCTCCGCTTCCCCCGCCGCGCTGGCAACGATTGTCGGAGTACTTACGGAAGTGCCGGTCATGTTGATTCTTGTCAGGATCGCCAACAATACAAAGCATTGGTTTCCTCAGCCTGCGTCTGATCACAAATAGGATTTGGTGATCAGTCAATATACAACAACAAATAGATCATATAAGTACAAGATTGCCCCCTTCCTTTAAGGTATAATTCTATAAAAGAGCGTTCAGTCAAGACGGCATGAATCCGCCTTGGCTGTTGCCGTATGTGCAAAAGAGAATAGGACGCAAAAAACGGCGTCGCCTTAGTCCGCGCATGAATAGGACGTACAAACTTTTGCCTTTACGGAATGCGGGTATGAAGGGGGGCGGGACCATGATATTGGGAAACGGGATTCACAAAAGGGCCCTTTTCATCCGCACGGTCTTGAAGATCACCTTGTTTTGCCTTGTCATCGTGCTGGCACTTGCCACGCTCTACGCCAATATTTCCATGAGCGGAATGCAGACGCTGCTTTTGGAAGAAAATATGAAGGGCCTGGAGCAGTTAAGCAGTGAATTTGACAGCCAGGTCAAGCAGTTCAAGCAGCTTGGCGTGCTGCTCATGCAGGATTTCAATACCTACGAATATCTGAACGCCAGCGTGTACAATGCCAATGTGGCAAGCAGGTCTTGCCTCCTGCTCAAATCCGTCCGCCTATTAAGCAGCAGCCTGTATTCCATCATGCTGTACAATCAAAACATCAACGATTACCTGCTTGCGGGTGAATCCAAGATAGGCATCGACCAGTTTACAAGGCAGCCGTTAAAACGCATCAGCACCAAGCCTGGGCTTGACATGGTATTCAGCGTCATCACGCCCCAGGCTCTCTACGATTCCACTTCGCCCATGCGCACGGCTTCGCTCATACTTTACGGCGACGCAAGCGGCGGGCCGTTCCCCGCAAGGGCCATCATCATGAACCTTGACTGCCGGAAGATCAACGGAGATTTGCTTTCAAGGCGCGGGGAAGTCAATCTCATCGCAGATGAAAACGGCGAGGTGGCCTTTGGGTCGCAGGATCGTGCGCCTTACGTCAATATTTCCGATACGGCATATTTCAAAAACATACTTGGGGAAGGCGCAGCAAAAGGAACCTTCACGCAGAATATGGACCATGGCAGCTACATCATATCCTATATAAAAAGCAGCCTGACCGGCCTGTTTTTGATCAGCATAAAGCCCCAGGACGCATTGATGACGGGCATGGGAAAAACACAGAGCCTTTTTTTCATCATCGGCCTTGCCGCTCTTTTGTTTTCCTGCCTGATGTCCTATGTGGTATCCCGGAACATTTACAATCCGCTGCGTTCCGTTGTGGACACAGCCCTGCGCACACGTTTCGGGCGCAAGGCGGAAGGCAACGAAATCAAATTGATTACCTATGTCCTGACCAAGAGCGAAGCCTTCATTCAGGATCTGGAGCTTAAAAGCCAGGGTCAGGCAGCCATGCTCAGGGAGGAGTATCTGAGGCGCCTTTTGCGAACCTTAGGTAAAACTGCCCACATGCGGGAGACTTCACACCTGCGTTTTGCTCAGGAGCTTTTCCCGGCATATATCGCCGCGGTCAGCATCGACCATTACCAAAACCTGCACGAAGCCGCACAGGGCGCCTGCGAGGCTCTTCTCCAAAGCCTTGTTACTCAGTGCCTGTCCGGCATTTTTGAATGCCATGCCGTGGACATGTATGACGGCACAACGGCGCTTCTTGTGAAAATCAAACCGGAAGAGCATGCCGGACATACCCTGCTCTTAAAGGCGCTGAATGATATGCGCAGCGCCTTTCATCATGACGCTGCCATGACGCTGACCGTAGGCCTTGGGTTAATCGCAAGCTCGCCCGATCAATGCGCTTTGGCCTACCAGCATGCCCTGGACATGATCAAGCACCGCTTTTTGCTCGGCCTGAACCTGGTCATTGATGACAGCCTTGTTGCAAAGAACCTTTCGACGGACCTTATCGATTCCGCTGAAATAACGGAGGAAATGATCCAAGCGATACACCATAACAATAGGAAAGATTTTGTTCTTTGCATACAGCGGCTTTGTGAACTTCTGAAAAGCCATGATTACGCTCAAAGCGTACACGTGTTCTTTCAAACGGCTATGGCCTGCCTTCACGCATTCATCAGGATTGCGGGGCCGGAAGGCGGAATGTTCACAGCCTGCCTGGAGGACCTGACCAACATATTCAAAGACATGGAAACAGTTGACCAGGCCACGGAATGGCTATGTTCGTTATTTTCGGAGTTTGAGCAGTTCATTGGCGGCATTGGCCGTACCAAAAAACAAAAATACGGCGAGCTGATTGAAAAAGCCCGCCGGCATATCGCCGACAACTTAAGCGATCCCGGCCTGTCGGTGGAAAGCATCGCTGGTGCCATAGGGTACGCCCCTTACTATTTCTCCAGAATCTATAAGGATACAACCTCCGTCAACATCAACAGCTACATCCGTATGATCCGTATCGAAAGGGCCAAGCAGCTGCTTACGCATACCGATATCAAGGTTAACGATATCCCCTCTCAGGTCGGCTTTGCAAACGCCAGCTATTTTTGCGCCGCATTCCGCAAGGAGGCCGGCTTGACGCCCTCCGAATACAGGGAATGCCATGCGAAAGCGGCCCGCTCGTAAGCCAAATACATAAACATCAATAATCTACGAAACAAAAAACGAATTTTTATTATTTAACTGCAAAAAGACAGTCCCTATAATGAGATCAGCAAAGTGATGCGCAAGCGGATACTCATAAAAGCGTATGGTCATCACTCAAAGGGGCTATAGCATATGACGGTTATCAAAACGAAATCACGCGGCCGTAAGGACACCGGCGTGAATGTACGCACTATGCTTAAAAGCGTGTTCAGGGACAGGTCTCTTCTCCTCCTTGCACTGCCGGGCGCTATGCTTCTATTTCTTTTTTCCTATCTGCCGCTTGCCGGTATCCTGATCGCGTTCAAGGATTTCAAGTTCGGTCCTGGCATCTTCGGCAGCGAGTGGCAAAAGCCGATCTACTACAATTTCATTTACCTGTTCACATCCTCCGGCACGCTGCGCGCAACAGTCAACACGCTGTTTCTCAACTGCATCTTCATTCTTTCTGGTGTTCTCGCCGCAGTCACGTTTGCGCTGCTCCTGAACGAAATTGTCAGCGTTCGGTACAGGAAGCTTGTGCAGTCCTTCTCCTTTCTGCCCTACTTCATGTCCTGGATCGTGGTCAGCGTGTTTGTGTACGGCATTTTCAGCGAACAGGGCGGCGCCTTGAACGGTCTGATCGTGAGCCTTGGCGGCAAAAGGATAGACTGGTACACCACACCCGAGTACTGGCCGGCCATATTGCTTAGCGTAACGCTGTGGAAGTTCGTGGGCTATAACGCGGTCATTTATCTGGCCACGATCACAGGCATCGATCCCACCGTCTTTGAGGCAGCGCAGATCGACGGCGCAAACCGCATGCAGCAGGCCACGCACATTACCCTGCCATTGCTTTTGCCTACAATGACCATCCTGGTGCTTTTGCAGGTCGGTAGGATCATGAACGCCGATTTCGGCATGTTTTACGGCATCATCGGCGACAACTCGCTGCTGTATCCCACCACCGACGTACTGGATACGTTTATTTACCGCAACCTTCGCAAGCTTGGCGATATCGGCATGTCTTCGGCAGCCGGCCTGTTCCAGTCCGTCATTTCCTTCACGCTGCTGCTTGTGTGCAACGGCCTTGCAAGAAAAATGCAGGGCGCATCCTCCCTGTTTTGAGGCGGCCTATGAAGAGAATGACAAAATCACGGCTGCTTATATACATCGTTGCGGGGCTGTTTGCCCTGATGTGCCTGATCCCCTTTCTGCTGGTGCTGGGCGGATCTTTTACGGACGAACAGGAGATACGCAGCGAGGGATACAAGCTGATCCCCATTACCTTCAGCCTCAAGGCCTACCAGCTATTGTTCCTGGAGCCGAAATTCGTGCTGAATGCGTACGCCGTTTCCATTGTGGTCACGCTTGCCGGCACAGCGTTCGGGCTGTTATTCAGCGCCATGCTGGCCTACCCCATATCGCTAAAACGCTTCCGCCTGCGCAAGGCGATGTCGCTGTATGTTATCCTTACCCTTTTGTTTAACGGCGGCATGGTGTCCTGGTATATCATTACGGTGAACTTCCTCCGCCTGAAAAACAGCCTTCTTGCGCTGATCATACCCATGCTCGTCAACGGCTTCAATGTGATGCTCATCCGCAATTACTTTGAAACCATCCCAGATGAAATGCATGAGTCGGCCAAGATAGACGGCGCCGGCGACATATTGACTTTCTTTCGGATCATACTGCCTCTGTCCACACCGGTGCTTGCCACTGTCAGCCTGTTCATCGCTCTTGGCTACTGGAACGACTGGTGGCTTGGCATCATGCTCATCGACGATTCCAGGCTTCAGCCGCTGCAGATTCTTTTACGCTCCATCGTTTCCAATATCAACTTTCTGAAAACCTCCGAAGAGGGCGCGCGCATGATCGATCCCAACCGATTGATCCCGGCCGAAGGCGTAAAGCTTGCCACATGCATCGTCACCATCGGCCCCATCATATTTGCCTATCCGTTCGTGCAGCGGTATTTCGTCAAGGGCATCATGCTGGGTGCCGTCAAAAACTAGCTGTACCAGCCAAGGCTGGTCGGAATATAAAAAGGAGAGATGAACATGAAAAAGGCGCTTGTGAAATGGTTCACCCTCGCCGTAACGCTGATGCTGCTTATCGGGCTTTTGCTCCCTGCGGCATCATTGGCCGGCAGCACACAGCTGGATGAGGTGACGCTGCGGCTGTATTTCCCCGGCGACAAGCGGGCGGCAACCGACGATGTGTGGAACTATGTCTCGGAACTTACAAAGGAAAAGATAAACGCCAGGCTGGAGGTCACCTTCATCCCCTGGAACGATTACCAGGACAAGATCCAATTGATGTGCGCCTCCGGCGACGACTATGACATGAACTTTGACGGCACCTGGCTGATGTACCCCAAAATGGTCAACAAGGATGCCTACCTTGACCTCAAGGATCTGGCCCCGGTGAATATGCCTGCTTATTACAAAAAGCTCGACGAAGCAGGCTTCATACAGGGCGCCATGAGCGGCGGAAAACTTTTGTGTGTACCCTGGACGCCGGTATTCGTCAACAAGCCGCTGATCAAATGGAATGAAGTAGACTCCGGCATGGAGGCAGCCGGGATCACGTATGAAAACGGCTCCATCAAAACCGTAGAGGACCTGGACCGCGTTCTTCACGAGGTGCAGGCAAAGGTTCCCGACAAGCACTATTGGGAAACAGCCGATGTGAACATGACCACCACAGGCTGGCTGCTCTACCCCAAGTACAATTTCGACTTCTCCTTCAACTACCATAACTTCACCTACAAATTGGATGACCCTTCCCTGGCTTTGATCCCGCTCGAGCAGACGGAACTGTTCAAGGAAATCGTCACATGGAACACCAAGTGGGTGCAGGAAGGCCTGATGCCCAAGGATCTGCTTGTCAACCGCGACGCCCACTTCAACGAGTCCAAATCCATAAAGATATTCGGCATCGAGACGATGGAGTACGTGTACTTCGACAACAACTATAAAAAGCCCGGTTACAAGTACTCCGAAGTGTATCCGGACGGCATGTGGACACAGCGTTCCCCCATCGACAACGTGATGTGCATTAACAAAAATGCGAAAAATCCCGAGCGTGCCCTCATGTTCCTTGACCTTATGTCCACGGACCCCGCGGTATATGAGGCCGTGCTGTACGGGATCGAAGGCAAAACCTATGTGAAAAAAGGCGATTCCTTCGAATATCCCGATGGCATGACGGCTGACACCAGCAACTATATCGACTGGTCCGGCCAGTGGGGGCTTTGGCGTGATTACCTGATGAAGTCCTCCGGGCCCAGGAGCGCGGAAAGCTGGCAGAAGAACGCCGAGTATGCTTTAAACCCCAAGTTTATCGTATCGCCCACGGTTTCCTTCTTCCCCACCGATGAAGCAATTAAAAATGAGCTGGCAAAACGTGACGCGCTCTTTGAGGAATTCGGAAAGCCTCTCCTGTACGGCTTGTCCAAGAATCCTGAAAAGGACCTTGCGGATTACATTCAAATGCAGAAGGATGCCGGCCTGGACAAGATTCTAGCAGAATTGCAAAAACAGATCGATGCATACAAGGCGAAATAAGTACCGGTATCACACGCTGTCAAAGGGTTGAATAACGGGGGATCGCATAAGCGGTCTCCCGTTTCAGGCTGTTTAGTTTGCGTGAGTTTATACAATTAAGCTTTTTACCCACTTTCCCCATCCTGCCTTACCGGAACATTGATTTCCTGCCCGGCCAATATGAGGGCAGGATTTTGTATATCAGGATTTGCCTTAAGTATTTCCGGAACCGTCACATTGAACCTGGCGGAAATAATATATAAAGATTCACCTGGCCGAACGGTATACTTTACAATACCGGGCGGCAGCACAGGGCCAGGTTCACATTCAGCCCCAAGTGCCGTCCAGGTCTCAAAATCGGCCACGCCGGACGCAAGTTCAATTTCCCGGACACTCCGTTGAAATGCGATGAGCATCCGCTGTGTATCAGCACCGAATATACCGTCCGCAGGTCCTGGAGAAAAGCCTGCTGCACGCAACAGAATTTGCAGCCTCGCCACATCACGGCCCCGGTCGCCGCGGCGAAGAAGAGGGCATACCCGGGTGGGAGGAGTCGGTTCCATCTCGGAAATGGTAAGAACCATTCCGGGCATAATCAGGTCCGGATTCGTAATTTGCGGGTTCAGGGCAAGCAATGCAGAAACTGTTGTTCCAAACCGCCTCGCGATCAAAAATAATGTATCCCCCGGCTGTACGATATAATTCACAAAAAGCACCCCCTTCGTAAAGCACTGTTTGAAATCAGTTTATGCAGAGTCTTGTAAATGTTTATAGGGCGCGGCACATAAACAGAAGTTATGTTTAAATAAGGAAGATATCATCAAGCCGCAATCTGGCACAGTCTTTCGATTTGACAAACGTACAAAGCGATGATATGATGTCACAATGATGCGCAATATAGCGCTTCTCATCTTAAGACAGCATATATACTTGTCATAAGAAATTTTCGTATGACACTGTCCATGGATGGAGGCGCTTGACCATAGAACAATCTAAGACAAAATTCCGCTAAACAGAAGGCATCTGCATCCTGGCAGGCTGCAAAAAGAACAAAAGTCCGTTCATAGGGAATCATTACCTTACATGATACTCTGACAGGAGCTGCAGGTTTAGAATGGTGCGCTATTTAGCATTCGTCGTTGCGGCGTTTATGTCGCTGGGCCAAGGGTACGGCATGATGTATGCCCGGCAGGAATTATTGCCTGCCGGGCAGGATGCTGCGCCTTTTTCCGTTCATACGGGATATCCGGCTGCAAATGCTGGCATGCCGGCCGAGTATGAAACATTGACGATACTGGATAGATATATCAGCGCGAAAGATACGTTCCGCTGGCCCGCGCCTTCGCGCATTCCCCACCAAATCCTCCCGGGTATTTGTTTTGCTGGGCTGCTGGCAATCCTCTGGGTATGGCAAAAACTGTCGTGCATCAAATCCCGGCGCATTCCTTTCCGTTTCAGCTTTATCCCTCTGGGAAGCCACGCCCCTCCGGCTGCCGCATACGTGTAAAACGGTTACACAAGGTGCAACGAGAGCAATAAATGCGGCTTACGAAGCCGTGTGAAAGGAAGATTCTATGAAGGCCAAGAAAAGTATCTTTTTCATCGTGGCCGCAGCCATTCTTTTGATCAGCTATGTGGCCCTTTTCGGCGTGCATATCCCCCTGAGCGACGGCAAAAGCTTTGTTATCCAGGGCGCGCCGGATATGCGCTTCGGCATTGACATAAGGGGCGGCGTGGACGCGGTTTTCGAGCCGACTGACCAGACCATTGTGCCTACCGCAGAACAACTGGAAGCTGCCAAGCTGACCATTGAAAACCGTCTGGACAAGCTGAACATTCTGGACCGTGAAGTGACCAGCGACACGCAGCACGGCGACATCATCGTGCGTTTCCCCTGGAAGTCGGGAGAAACCAACTTCGATCCTGAAAAGGCAATCGCGGAACTAGGTCAAACAGCCAAGCTGACGTTCGTGGATCCTGACGGCAATATCGTGCTGGACGGCTCCCATGTATCCCGCAGCGTGCCGGATTATGACAGAAGCAGCACCACATATGACCCCATTGTCAGCCTTACTTTTGACGATGAGGGAAAGAAGCTGTTTGCCGATGCCACCACGCGGCTGGTGAACAAAGTAATCAAGATTTACATGGATGATGTGGAAATCTCATCCCCCACGGTTCAAGAGCCTATTTTGGACGGCAAGGCGATGATCAATCACATCGGCACCATGGAAGAAGCCCAAAACCTGGCGAATAAGATCGCCGCGGGCTCGCTGCCCTTCTCCCTTACATCCCGCAACCATTCCATAATCAGCCCGACGCTGGGCTTCGGCGCGTTGGAAGTTATGGTGCAAGCCGGCATTGTCGCCTTTATCGCCATCTGTCTGTTCCTGATCCTGTATTACAGGCTGTCCGGGTTCGTTGCCTGTATCGCGCTGCTGTTGCAGGTGACAGGCCAGCTGCTTGCGCTATCCATACCGCAGATCACATTGACGCTGCCCGGCATCGCGGCTGTGATCCTGTCCATCGGCATGGGCGTTGACGCCAACGTCATCGTTTCCGAGCGCATAAGGGAAGAGCTTCGGGCCGGCAGGCCTATACAGTCAGCCATTTCGGCAGGCTTTGAGAACTCCTTCCTCGCTGTGTTCGACGGCAACATCACCGTTATGATCGTGGCCGTTATCATGATGATTTTCGGTTCCGGTTCGCTTTTGTCCTTTGCTTATTCGCTTTTAACCGGCGTTATCCTGAACTTCCTGGCAGGCGTGACCGCTTCCAGGCTGATGATCCGGTCACTGAGCAAGTTCAAGGCATTGCGTAATCCCAAGTTCTTCATGAAGAGGGGGGCAGAAGCATGATCCGCTTTTATGAAAAGCGCAGAATTTACTTTGCCATATCCGGGCTGATCTTTCTGATCGGTATCATCGCCATGTTTGTTAACGGCGTTCAGCTGGATATACAGTTCAAGGGCGGCGCCATAATGAAGTACCAGTATACCGGAACAATCGATTCCAACGCGGCTGGTGACTTTGTGTCCGAAAAACTTGGCCGTCTTGTTCAGACGCAGACCACCGAAGACATTACAACCAAGAAAACGTATCTGGTATTCAACCTTGCCGGCGAATACGGCTTGGGCGGCGAGGAACAGCAAGCCCTAGACGAGGCGCTGAAAGCGCAGTTCCCGGATGCGAACCTGGTTTCCGCCGGAAGCTCCATGGTGGAACCGTACTTCGGCCGCAGGTTCCTGCAAAACGGCATGATCGCCATCGCGCTGTCGTCCATACTGATCGTGCTGTACGTTTGGCTCAGGTTCCGCAGGATTCATGGCTTGTCCGCCGGCATGATGGCTCTGGTGGCACTGTTCCATGACGTATTTGTGGTGTTCTTCACCTGTGTCATATTCAAGATCCCCATTGGCGATTCGTTTGTCGCCGTGGCGTTATCCATCCTTGGCTATTCCATCAACGATACCATCGTCATCTATGACCGTATCCGTGAGAACGCCAGGCTTCACGCAGGGATGCCGGTGGACGAACTGGTCAACAAGTCCATCACCCAATCCCTGTCCCGTTCCATCAACACCAACATCGCCGTTTTTGCCAGCGTGGCGCTGGTGTACGGCTTTGCCTTTGCCGGCAAGATCGATTCGATCATGAGCTTTGCTCTGCCCATGGCTGTCGGCTCCATCAGCGGCTGCTATTCCACCATCTGCATCGCCGGTCCCCTTTGGACCATGTGGCAGAAGCACCAGGAAAAGAAAAAGCTGCAAGCCGCTTAAGGCAGTTTTACAGCTTACAGGCACGTCATCTGAGCCGCCAATACTGGCGGCTCTTTTTATGGGTTCCCTGCGATCGAAATGCAAGTGATAGTAAACCATAACATTCATTTTTACATAAAACACCAGTTTGTGATATAATGCGAGGGATGGGAAGGCAGAAGATATGAACATTAATGTTGAGCTGAACAGGTGATTGTGATGGTAGACAAAGTCAAGCTTGCGCTTCTTGCCATGCAGCGCCACTCCTGGGAGCAGGGCGTTGCCATGCAGGCACTGCTGGAAATGGGTGATACGCAGACGGTGATCCTGCTTGCCAAGGAAGCGGCCTATCGCAGCATGACGGATGGCCGTGTAGCCACTATCGGTGTTACGGACGGTGTGACGGACCCGTGCTGCGCGGGGGAAGCACTGCTTTACGCCGCCCGCCTTACCATGGACCGGGATCTTTTGTCCGCTTCCCAAAATCTTGAGCGGTGGGCATTGGAAAGCGCGCCGCGCAGTGAAAGTGGTATCGTATACCATTTGACAACGCGCCCGGAATACTGGGTTGACTCCATGTATATGCTTCCCCCATATCTTATGGCAGCGGGTCACTACATAATAGCCTTACAGCAGCTTATGGGCTATTACAATGCGTTGCACGACAACTTAAGCGGCCTGATGTGCCACATATGGGATGAGAAAAACCGCAGCTATATCAGAGAAGCCCATTGGGGCGTAGGCAACGGCTGGGCGGTATCGGGCATGGCCAGGATCATTGCGTTTTTGCCCGAAAGCTGGAAGGATGAAAAGCGGAAGATCATCCGCATGGCCACAGATCTTATCGATTCCTTGCTGCAACACATGCGGGAGGACGGGCTTTTCCACGACGTGGTGGATGATCCCAATACGTTTGTGGAAACCAACCTATCCCAGATGCTGGCCTACGCGCTGCTGCGGGGTATATCGGATGGGTGGCTTTCGCAGGAGAAATATTCGGGATACTGCGAAAAGCTACGGGCAGCCGTGATCAAAAAGGTGGATACATACGGTCTGGTGCAGGGCGTATGCGGTGCGCCAACGTTTGACAAGCCGGGCGTTGCGCCTGAAGGGCAGGCGTTCTTTCTTATGATGGAAGCTGCCTATCAAAAGAAAGGCAAAGCGTGGCTAAACACAGCGTCCCTTCCTACACTGTCCGATAGATGAAATATGTTTGCAATACGGATTCCAATTCTCTCCAATTCTTCGACGCCATATGGTATAATGCAATCGAAATCCGTTAAGGGTAAGGACAAATGCAAGGAGGAGAAAAGATGATCACCACAACCACACCGTCCATCGACGGCAAGCGCATCGTAGAATACAAGGGAATCGTCTTTGGCGAAGTTATATCGGGCGTCAACTTCATCAAAGACTTTGCGGCGGGGCTTTCCAACTTCTTCGGCGGGCGTTCTTCCAGCTATGAAGAGGAATTGATCCGTGCAAGGGAAAACGCCATACGGGAAATGGAGCAGCGCGCCGGCGAACTTGGCGCCAACGCTGTAGTGGGCGTGGACATCGATTACGAAGTATTGGGCGCGAACAACGGCATGCTGATGGTGACGGCCTCAGGCACGGCTGTTGTGTACCAGTAAACCTCAGGGAAACAACTGTTTGGCAACATACAATAAAGGACTTGAAAAAGCTTCAAGTCCTTTTATTTTTCGTGAGTCCTGCTTGGGAGCAGATTGGAGTTACATCGCGTCGATGCAGAACGGATGCCCTTCCGGATCCAGCATAACCGTCCACTGGTCGGAAAACTGCGTATCAGCCACTTTTGCGCCTAAAGATACCGCCTTTTTCACCCAGTACTTATGCTCTATGGGGACGACGGCAAAATCCAGGTGCAGCATTTGCTGCTGATTACCAGCCGCTTCCGGCCAAACCGGCGGAACATAATCGGTATTTTTCTGAAAGCCGATATCCACATTGCTAGTATCCGAGCCGATGATGACAAACCCGTCTGTGTCATATCCCTTTTTCCAGCCGAGCAGATTCACATAAAAACCGGAAAGCGCCTGGGGATCGATGCAATCGAGCACCACCTTGTCAAACTTTAAACCCTTTAATGTGTTATCCATCGTTTTCTCCTTTAATTGTAGGGCGTGCAGCCCCTGCTGTCATGTGCTTTCCCGAATGATTTATTTGCCCTATGCAATCAATTCTTTTCACACTGACCACATCCTCTCAAATATGATAAAAAAGTATAGATTACACAGGATCCATTGTCAATTCATGCAAGTAGATATTGAGTTTTAAGTATGGTTATTTATCACTCATATCGACAAACCGCCTGAAAACGCGGATAATGTGCATAAGCCAATAGACTGTCAACTACAGAAGTTTTGGAATACAAGCGATGAAAATGTCGATGGATGATGTAGACATAGAGCCCAAACCGGCATCCGTTCGCCCCACCTGCTTCCTCCCTCTCCGCTACAGTCATCCTGAGGGCTCCGCCCGAAGGATCTTTTGCTGCAAACCATATACCATAGGCAAGATCCTTCGGGCGGAGCCCTCAGGATGACATGCGGGTGGGGGTTGGCTTATATCACGATCTCCTTAAGAGAAGCCAATATACAAACAACGACGTAGGGGCGATTACTAGTAGTCTGGCAACTACAGAAATTACGGAATGCAGGTGATGGCTTACTGCCTTGTATTCCAAAGAAGATGCCTTGGAAACGGACAATGTGAACGACTAGGGGAGGCTTCCCCTTGAGGGCTCCGGAGCCGAAGCGCCGCCTGTGGCGGATGAAGCGAGGTGGAGGAGGCTGGCGAAACGAGCTATGCGAGCGCAGCGAGC
>JAEZJP010000100.1 GCA_023415715.1 Bacillota bacterium | reverse complement strand
CTATTTTTACCGAGGTACGTCATGAACCGAGAAGAAATCAAAACGTTTCTGCCCCACAGGGAGCCTATGCTTCTGCTGGATGAGGCGGAACTGGATGAAAACGGAAACGCGTTGGGGCGGTATACCGTGCGGGGCGACGAGTGGTTCCTGCAGGGCCATTTTCCCGGCAACCCTGTGGTACCGGGCGTGGTGCTGTGCGAGATCATCGCGCAGACAGCCGGCGTTCTGCTTCGCGATCAACTGCCCGGCAAGACCACGCTGTACGCCGGTATGGACAACGTACGCTTCCGGCATATGGTGCGCCCGGGTGAAACGGTGAATATAACCTGCCGCATTACGCGCCAGAAGGCCAATGTGTATGTAATCGCAGGTGAGGCGACTGTTTCGGATGCCCCATGCGCCAGCGGCGTTTTTACGCTGATGCTGGCTGGCTGAACGGAGGCAATGAATGTTTCCGAAAATCCTTATAGCCAATAGGGGCGAGATTGCGGTACGGATTATTCGGGCTTGCAAGGAAATGGGCATACTCACCGTGGCCGTTTTTTCCGAGGCGGACCGGGATGCGCTGCATGTTTCCATGGCCGATGAAAGCTACTGCATCGGAGGCCCCCAGGCAACCAATAGCTATTTGAACCAAAAAGCCATCCTGTCGGCGGCCATCGTCAGCGGGGCCCGGGCCATTCATCCGGGATACGGCTTTTTGTCTGAAAACGCATCTTTTGCGGAACTGTGCGAAAAGCAAGGCATAAAATTTATAGGCCCTTGCGCCAAAGTGATCCGCGCCATGGGGGACAAGGATGAAGCCAAGCGTACCATGGCAAACCTGAAGGTGCCCACCATCCCCGGCTGCGACCTTATAATGAACGCGGAGGAAGCCAAAAGAGCCGCGGAAAGAATTGGCTTTCCTTTGCTGATCAAGGCCCGTGCCGGCGGCGGCGGAAAAGGCATCCGCCGGGTGGATAAGCTGGAAGACGTGGAAAGCGCCTACCGTGCCGCATCCCAGGAGGCGCAGGTTTCTTTTTCCGACGGCGGCGTGTACATGGAAAGGTTCCTTCAGCACGTAAAGCACGTGGAAATGCAGATCCTCTGCGATCAAAAGGGCCATGCCGTGTGCCTGGGCGAGCGGGACTGCTCCATGCAGCGGCGCAACCAAAAGCTGATTGAGGAAAGCCCCTGCGCCTTGATCTCTCCCGAGCTTCGGTTGAGGATGATGGAAACGGCGGCGCACGCAGCGGCCTCCGTCGGCTATGAAGGCGTGGGCACGCTGGAATTTCTGCTGGATTCGGACAAGAACTTTTATTTTATGGAAATGAACACCCGCTTGCAGGTGGAGCACCCGGTAACGGAAATGGTCACGGGCATCGACCTGGTGAAGTGGCAGATCCGCGTAGCCGCCGGGATGGAGCTTCCCTTTACCCAGGCGGATATAACGGTACGGGGCCATGCCATCGAATGCCGCATCAACGCGGAGGACCCGCAATTATCCTTCCGCCCAAGCTGCGGCCATGTTTCGCTTTTGCATATTCCCGGCGGCCCCTGGGTGCGCTTTGATACAGCGCTCTATCAGGGCTATTTTGTGCCGCCCTATTATGACTCCATGGTCGGAAAACTCATCGTTTATGCCCCGACAAGGCAGGAGGCCATACGCAAAATGCAGGCCGCCCTTTGCGAAACGGTGATCGAGGGCATTGAGCACACGGGCCTTTTCCAGGCGGATCTCATCAACGAACCCGCCTTTCTGGACGGCAGCTATGCCACGGACTTTTTGAGGAAGTGAGATTATAAATGCTGGCGAAAAGCTTGTTCCGCAAGCCGAAAAACGAACTGGAGAATCAGGGGCAGGCCGCCAAAGAGGATAAAGGCGTTGCGTGCCCCGGCTGCAAGCGCACAATTCCCACTCAGGAACTGAATGAAAGCCTGCTGGTCTGCCCCCGCTGCGGCTGCCATATGCGCATGAGTGCCCGCCAGCGTATGAGCCTTCTTTGCGATGCGGGAAGCTTTGATGAGATGGATGCCTGTCTTGCAAGCGGAAATATACTGGGCTTTCCCAATTATGAAGAAAAGCTGGAAAAGGCCATCAGGGAAAGCGGGGAAAAGGAAGGCGTCATCACAGGCACGGCAGCCATCGGCGGGCATAAATGCTGCTTTTACGCCATGGAGCCTTCCTTCATGATGGGCTCTATGGGCACCATTGTGGGAGAAAAATTGACCCGCTTGTTTGAATATGCGAAGGATATCAGCTTGCCCGTCATCGGCTGCACCGTATCGGGAGGGGCCAGGATGCAGGAGGGGATTTTATCCCTGATGCAAATGGCAAAAGTGTCCGGGGCCGTCCGCCGCCACAGCGACGCAGGCAACCTGTATATCGCTATTTTAACGGACCCAACCAGCGGCGGCGTCACAGCCAGCTTTGCCATGGAAGCGGATATTATCCTGTCCGAACCGGGTGCATTTATTGGCTTTGCCGGTCCCAGGGTGATTGAGCAAACGATCCGCCAGAAGCTTCCTGAAGGCTTTCAGAGGGCAGAATTCCAGCTGAAAAAGGGCTTTGTCGATCACATTGCCGCAAGGAATACACAAAAAGACCTGCTGGTGAAGCTTTTGAACTTGCACGGGGGGAGGGCTGTACATGCAGGCCTATGAAAAGGTACTATCTGCCAGAGCCAAGGGCCGCCCCACTGCCATGCAGTTCATCCGCTCCATTTTTAACGGTTTTATCGAATTGCACGGCGACCGGCGCTTTGCCGATGACGGCGCGGTGGTGGCAGGCATTGCCTTTTTGAAGGACCGCCCCGTTACCGTGATCGGCCTGGAAAAAGGGGTCGATACGGCAGAAAAGGTGGCCCGGAATTTTGGCGCCGCCAATCCGGAAGGCTACCGCAAGGCGCTCCGGCAGATGAAGCTTGCGCAGAAGTTCCACCGCCCTGTGATCTGTTTTGTAGATACGAGCGGCGCCGCCTGCGGCTTAGGCGCCGAAGAGCGCGGCCAGGGCTTGGCCATTGCGGAAAACCTGATGGAAATGATGGCCCTCACGGTGCCCGTGATCGCCATCGTCATCGGCGAAGGCGGCAGCGGCGGCGCGCTGGCGCTGGCGGCAGCCAACCAGGTATGGATGCTGGAAAACGCCGTGTATTCCGTGATCTCTCCGGAAGGCGCCGCCAGCATCCTGTGGAAAGACGCCAAGAAGACAAAGGAAGCCAGCGAAGCGCTGAAGCTGACCGCCCAGGATCTTTATTCCCTGGGCGTAATCGAACGTATTTTCCCTGAGCCCAAGGATTTTGCGCCGCTGTATGAGGAAATCAAAGACGCGCTTGATGCAGCTCTTGCGGAGTATGAAAGCATCGGCGGCAATGATGTTGCGGCTTTGAGATATAATAAATTCAGGAGCATCGGGGGTCAGCCGTTATGATCGTCCTGGTTACGGATTCCACCGCCTACTTTGCCCAGCATGAAGCGAAGGCCCTTGGGGTCGTGCAGGTGCCCATGACGTATACCTATGAAGGGCGCACACTGTACACGGAGGGCTATATCGACGAGGATGAACCCACCATGCTGCCTACGGTGGCCGGAGGTGTGGACCATTATTCCACTGCCCAGGCTTCCCTGGCCGAATTCCTGTCCACGCTGGAGGATATCCTGGCGGAGGGCAACCAGGCCATCGTTATCACCATTTCCTCCCGTTTGAGCGGGACTTATGCCAATGCCCGCAAAGCTGCCCAGGAGCTGGGGCCCGATAAGATCGCCGTGGTGGATTCCAAGACCACCGCCGGGGCTATGTATCTGCTGCTTGTAAAAGCCAGGGAATGGATCGACGCGGGGCTGCCGCTTTTGGATGTGGTTGCAAAAGTGAAGGAAGCCCGGGAAAAAACGCGCACCTTCTTTTCCGTGGAGGATATGGAACCACTTCGCAGAAGCGGCCGGCTGGGCTTTGTGCGGCTGTCTGTATCCACGATATTGAATATCCGCCCTATATTGAAGCTCACCTCAGGCGGCGTAAATGCCTATGGTATGGCCAGGGGCCGGCAGGAACAATTGCGCCTTTTGGAGGATGCGGTAGGCAAATATCAGGGACCGGTGGTGGTGCAGCATTGCCGGGCGGACAGCATGGCAAGCCAGCTCACGCAGCGGCTTCGCGATAAGGGCATTACTGTGATGGAACGCCTTCTTGGCCCGGTTCTGGCCATCCACCTGGGCAGCGGCTGCCTTTCGGTGGCGTGGATCGAGCAGTAAGTAACGGAATGATATGCGGAGAGGGACGCTTTTGAAAAAGCGTCCCTCTCCGCGCCTTACCCCGAAAACTTCATATTTTTAAGATACTTTTCTTTAAACGCCTCAAAATCCCGAAAGTCATTCAGCCGTTCCTTGATTGTATCGTAATCCCAGTCCCACCACGCGGTGCGTTGTATTCTTGCGATCAGATCGTCGGAAAACCGCATCTTGATTTTCTTCGCCGGTACACCAACCACAATGGAATAGGGTTCCACATCCTTTGTGACGACAGCGCCGGTTCCGATGACGGCGCCGTTCCCAATGGTTACGCCTGGCATGATAGTCGCATTGTGCCCGATCCACACGTCGTTGCCGATGGTCACAAGGTCCTGGCGCCGCCAGTCAAAAAATGCTTCGTCATTTTCCCCAAAGCCGAACATTGCGCTGCGGTAGGTAAAGTGGTGCTGCGCGACCCGCGTGTAGGTTGGGTGATTGCCCGGATTGATGCGCACAAAGCTGGCGATGGAGCAGAATTTTCCGATATTCGCATAGAAGATCTGGTTATAGCCGGCACAATAGGAAAAATCACCGATGGTTGTCTCGTTCAGCACGCTATGGGCCTGTATTTGCGTATACGCGCCAAGCACCGTATCCTTCAAACGGACGTCTGTTTCCACCGTAGGCTCTTTGGTCAGCATAAACTCTTAACCCCGCTTTCACATGATACATAGTCACCGATATCCACGGGAGCATCCTCATACCGGCCGTGATAGTCGCTTCCGCCTGTCAGGAATAGGGGCGTTTTTCTTTTTTCAAGGTACGCCCTGATGACATCTTTATCTGCCGGGCTGTTCGCCATGTGATTGTACTCGATGCCGTCAAAGGGCAGCTTGTCCAGCAAATAGAAATTCCGCTGCTGGCCGGGATGGGCGAGCACCGCTTTCCCGCCCGCGCTTTTCACAACCGCCACGGCTTCTGAAACGGACACATATTCAATATCAAAATCGCAGAACCCGCCATGCTTGAATACCGTTTGATAAAAGAGACCAAACATATCCGCCGTCTGGCCAGTCGCCACAAGATACTCCATGATATGCTGCTTGTAAACATACCGCCCGTCAGCCTTGTGAAGCTGGTCTATGTCGATGCGGAAACCATTCTGGCCAAGCAGCTTTATCTGCCTGAGCGAGTTTTCATGCCTCCTGAGAAGAATAGGAGCAACAAAAGCTTCCACCATGCCGGTATCCCGTATGCCATACCCCAGCACATGGGCTTTGATTTTTGTTTCGGGATCGATGGCTGAAATCTCTATGCCGCCAATGACTTTGATTTTGTTGCTTTTAGGTATTTTATGAAGATGCGAAAGCGTATCGTGATCCGTGATTGCAATGGCATCTAATCCTTTTTGCAATGCCTTTTCTATGATTTCCGGGATCGGGTCGCTGCCGTCGGAAACAGTGGAATGGATATGCAAATCCGCCTTCATTACAGGAACACCCCCTCCGAGATATTGAATACCTGGTCGCAGAGGCCCTCCATGAACTCAAGGTCGTGAAAGATGCCGATCATGCTTGTGCCTTGAACCTTCAATTTGATCAGCATTTCTTTGACCAGCAATTTTGTTTTGTTGTCCAGCGATGCCGTGGGCTCGTCCAGCAGCATCAGGCGTGGCTTTTTTACCATGGTATGGGCAAGATTGAGCCTTAACCGTTCACCGCCCGAGAACGTCGCCGGGTACATGTCCCACAGTTCTTCGGGCAGTTTGAAATAAGAAAGCATTTCCGTGGCGGCGGCCTCGGAGGCTAAAGCATCATGCCCCATATCCAAAAGAGCGTTCATCACGTGCTCCTTTGCAGTGGTCCTGGGCATCACGTTCAAAAACTGCGACACATAACCTATCTCATGCTTGCGAAGATACAGGATCTCCCGCTCCGTAGCTTTCGCCAGGTCGATTCTGCCGAAGGCCTCGCTGTCGTAATAAATAGTCCCCTGCATCGGAAGATAGCTGCGGTGGATGCACTTCAGGATCGTGGATTTACCTGCGCCGGAAAGGCCGACGATCCCGATGAATTGCCCCTTTTCCAAGGTGAAGCTGATATTTTGGCAGCTTTGTATTTCCCTGTTCAGCGAATGGATATAAAAATTCTTATGAAGGCCCTCCATACGCAATATCTCCATGCTTACCTCCTGTAGGCAACGCCCGTGACGGTTTGGCCATTCACCAGCACATTGGTGATGACAGGGTAGCCGTCCAATTCTTCCACAATGATCAGGTCCGCCGTTTTGCCTGCCTCGATGGAACCGAAATCCCCGTCGATTTTTTCAGCCTTTGCCGGGTTCAGCGTCGCCTTGTTGACCATTTCCGTAAGCGGTATTCCGTGCTTGCGGTGCATGATAAAGATACTGTGCAGGATCGCCGGCGGATAGTAATCCGAACAAAGGATATCGGCACAGCCCTGCAAAATGGAATCCGCCGCGGACATATTGCCGGAATGCGAGCCTCCAAGAAGGATGTTGGGCGCGCCCACCACCGTATAAAAACCCATGGCTCGCGCAGCCTTTGCCGTTTCGATGGCGATGGGGAACTCGCTGATGTCCACACCGATCTGGCTGTTCAGCATCAGTTTTTCCATAACATCGTCATCATGGGAAGCTACGGCAATGCCCTTTTCATGCGCAAGATCCGTCAGCTCTTTCAGCTGCGCCAAGGAAAGAACAGGCTTGTTTTTGTGATAGGACACAACGCCTTCCATGCCTAGCTGTTCAATTTCTTTGCCATGGTATTTGGAAATCGTGTCCTGATAAATGGCAAGATCCCGGTACTGCCCCTGGCCGGGCGTATGGTCCATAAAGGAAATCT
>JAEZJP010000061.1 GCA_023415715.1 Bacillota bacterium | reverse complement strand
GTGCCCGCCGCCGTGGTGGAAGCATTATAAGGAGGAAATCTTCATGCGCTCCAAGCTGCTCGTCATTCCCCGGCGGTGGTATACCATATTGCGCAGGAAGGTGCTGTTCTGGCTCGCCCTATTGCATCCCGGCCAGGTCCATTATATCGGCGGGCCCGACCCGCTGCCTGTTCCCTTGACGCCCCAGGAGGAAAGGCTGATGGTGGAGCAGCTGAAAGACGACGACGGCACAGTCCGTTCCATTTTGATAGAGCGGAATCTGCGCCTGGTTGTGTTTATCGCCAGAAAGTTTGAAAATACGGGCATCGCGCTGGAAGACCTGATCTCCATCGGGACAATCGGGCTCATCAAAGCGGTGAATACCTTTGATCCCGATAAAAAGATCAAGCTGGCCACCTATGCCTCCCGGTGTATTGAGAACGAGGTATTGATGTTTTTGCGCCGCAACAGCAGGACAAGGCTGGAGGTTTCCTTGGACGAGCCGCTGAAAACAGACTGGGATGGCAATGAACTTTTGCTTTCCGATGTTTTAGGCACGGAAGGTGACATGGTATACAAATGCATTGAAGAAAGCGTGGAAAAGCAGCTTCTTACCTGTGCCCTGGATCACTTGAGCCCAAGGGAGCAGCGCATTATGCAGCTTCGCTTCGGCCTTTCTGGCGGGCAGGAGAAAACGCAGAAGGAAGTCGCCGATATTCTCGGTATTTCGCAATCTTACATCTCAAGATTGGAAAAACGCATCCTTTCTCGCCTTCATGTCGAACTGACACGCATCAGCAGTTAGTTTGTCGCACGGCATAAAACCCCTTTTACGGGGTCATACTGCATTCATCCGGAATCGTGGAGGAATGCGGTATGGCAACAGGAAAGGTAGAAATCTGCGGCGTAGACACATCCTCTTTGCCCGTTTTAAACAATGAACGCATGCGTCAGCTTTTCCCCCTGGTTCACAGCGGCGATCAAGCGGCGCGGGAGGAATTCATCCGCGGCAACCTGCGTTTGGTACTAAGCGTGATTCAGCGCTTTACCAACCGGGGCGAAAACGTGGACGATCTGTTCCAGGTGGGTTGCATCGGGCTCATCAAAGCCCTGGATAACTTTGATGTGACGCAAAACGTCAGGTTTTCCACGTATGCGGTGCCAATGATTATTGGCGAAATCCGGCGGTATCTTAGGGATAACAACGCCATCCGGGTCTCTAGGTCACTCAGGGATATCGCCTACAAGGCGCTGCAGGCCCGTGACCGCCTTGCCAGCAGCCTGAACCGGGAGCCCACCGTGACCGAATTGGCCGCCGAGCTGCACATCCCCCGTGAGGATGTGGTGTTCGCTCTGGAAGCCATTCAGGACCCCGTATCGCTGTTTGAGCCTGTATACAACGACGGCGGTGACGCCATCTATATCATGGACCAGGTGAAGGACGACAAGCATGTGGACGAAGCCTGGCTGGAGGAGATCACCATCAAGGAGGCCATGCGCCGCCTGAACGACAGGGAAAAGCGCATTTTGAGGCTCCGGTTTTTCGAGGGCCGCACGCAGATGGAAGTGGCCAACGAAATCGGCATCAGCCAGGCCCAGGTATCAAGGCTCGAAAAGAATGCGCTGCTCCACATGCGAAAGCATGTGCAGGTGCAGCAGATGTAATGCATGAAGGGCGTTGGCTTGACCGGCGCCTTTTTTATGTTTGGATCACTTCGATACCTGAGTGCCAGGTTAAAACCCTACATATTACTGAACGTAAAAGCAATAAGAGTGATTATTCCGATAATCAGCAAAATGAACCCGCGGAATCTTGATTGAAAATAATAGTAATCTCCAGGGGTACCCTGTTCCCCTGGCTTTGTCAAAAACCAGTAGTTAAACTTATACATAGCATCCGGGAATAATAATTGCGCAATCCCAGATGCCTGAAGGAGTAGTATCAACAGCATCTCCCACATAAATGTTCCTCGCACAAGCGCCGCAATCAATAATCCGCTATCCAGCAAACCCAAACCGGGTATAGCAAAACGCTTCAAAACATCCCAACGGATTTCTTTTCCTTCATTATCAGAAAAATAGCTCTCATTGGAGCATAATGGCGTACCGCAATTGCCGCACTTCGTATCGTCATCATTATTAAGCAAATGGCAAACAGGGCATGATTTCATATATAACCCTCCCAGTTGCTGGTAATGCGAGTATTGTTACGCGACCAGTTTACTATCATCCGCCACGATGTCAACCCTTATATTCCCAAAACCGCCATCCATCGTACAAACGCATCCGGTGAGTCTTAAATTATGAGAAAGCAAACCGCCTTGCTGTTCCCCTGCAACTTTCCCCCTCGCACGGCATACATGTAAGAAGGGGGAGGTGCAAACCCGTGAGCTTATCGGAAATGCGCACCAAGGACGTGGTAAACACCTGCGACGGAAAGCGCCTTGGCAAGGTGATAGATATCGAGTTTTGTGAAAAGGATGGCGTGGTTCAAGCCATTGTTGTCCCGGGAGAGTTTAATATGCTGTCGATGCTAAGAGGCGAAAAGTGCGGAATCGTCATACCATGGGACAGAATCTGCAAGATTGGCGACGATGTGATTCTTGTCAATATAGATGATCTGTGATTTCAAAGTTCCCAATATTTAGTGAAGAACAATCTTTCCCTTTACGATCCTTGGGGATTGGGATATAATACATATTAAAATATTGGAGACGGATCCCCGTCCCGAAGGAAGAGATCACATGAGATGCCAGTATTGCAGTTGCCCCGACAGTAAGGTAATCGATTCCCGCCCTACCGAGGAGGGCAACAGCATACGCCGCCGCCGGGAATGCATGCAATGCGGGCGCCGGTTTACAACATATGAGAAAATTGAACTGGTTCCCCTGTTGGTTGTTAAAAAAGACAAGCGCAGGGAGCCTTTCGACAGCCAGAAAATCCGCAACGGTATTATGCACGCTTGTGAGAAGCGCCCTGTTTCCTTAACGCAGATCGATGGCATCGTCACCCGTATCGAGCAAAGCGTCTACAATACCATGGAGGCGGAGGTCACCACGCGCCAGATCGGCGAAATGGTGATGGAAGAACTGAAAAAGCTGGACGAAGTATCCTATGTACGCTTTGCTTCCGTATACCGTCAATTTACAGACGTCTCCAGTTTTATGGAAGAACTAACCAAGCTCTTAGGCGAAAACCAACACCGTAAAGAGGATAACAACTGAACACAAACGGGCTTTTGCATAAGGGGTATCTTTAGGCAGGAGCCCGTTTTAATGATTGCTCTGGAGGAAAAACAAATGAAAGCAGCCGTTTTTTTCGGAAAGCATGATGTCAGGGTGCAGGAAGTGCAGGAACTGGCCCTGGGCGTAAAGGATGTGCGCATCAAAATCGCCTATTGCGGCGTATGCGGAACGGACATTCACATATATGAGGGCGATCCCGGCGCGGCGCCGGTAACGCCTCCCAACATCCTTGGTCATGAGATGTCAGGCGTGGTAGTGGAAACAGGCAAGGATGTCACACAGGTCAAAGCCGGCGACCGTGTGGCTGTGGATCCCAATGAAATGTGCGGTCAGTGCTTTTACTGCCGCAATGCCATGGGTCATTTCTGCACTCAGATGACCGGCTACGGCACCACCGCCCGGGGCGGATTTGCCGAGTTCCTCACCGTGCCGGAAAAGCAGGTGTACAAGATTCCGGATCATATGCCGCTTGAGCATGCCGCCCTTTCCGAAACCGTCTCCTGCTGCGTGCACGGCATCGACCTTTGCAAAATTCACGCCGGACAGACGGTGTTGGTGATTGGGGCCGGCCCCATCGGATTGATCATGCTGCAGCTGGCAAAGCTCCAGGGCGCGGCTTACATGATCGTTTCCGAACCAACGGAGCAAAAGCGGGAATTGGCGCTGAAACTTGGCGCTGACAGGGCTGTCGACCCAACATGCGAGGATCTGAAATCCATACTGGCGGGCTATCCCAATGTGGATTGCGTGATCGAATGCGTAGGCAGCGTGAAGACTATGGCCCAGGCTGTAGCCGTCGCCGGCCGCGGGGCTACGGTGATGTTCTTTGGCCTTACACCGCCAGGCGCAGAGATAGCAATAAAGCCCTATGAGGTTTTTGCCAAGGAGCTGCATATCACCGCTTCCTTTATCAACCCATACACCTTTACCAGGGCTATTTCCCTTTTAGCTGAAGAAAAGATCAACGTCCGGGACATTATCAGCCTGGAGCTTAAGCTTGATGATATCCTGCGGGTATTTGAGGAGCCTGCCTGCCGCCAGGGCGGTAAGGTGCTTATCAACATGGGCTCGGAAGGTAATTGATTCCCTTTTCCTTCATATCCAAAGCCCCATGCTTTCATTAAAGCATGGGGCTTTTTTAGGTTATGCATTTACTGTACTCCGTCAATCACGCCTGTAGCAATGGCATTTGCGGCCAGCGTAAAGGCAGCTGCTTGACCGTTTAAGCGGATGACCACCGGCAGTGCCTTGCCCGTTTTATTAAGGTATACGCAGACCAGCGTTCCGTCCGGGTTCAGGAAGGACACGGTGTCCAACTTATCGGTGTAGGCGGAGGATGCGATTCGTTTGGCGCCCGGTTTAATGAAACGGCTGAAATGGCCGATGTACTCGAAGCTGAGCTTCTTTTCCACCGTATTCTGCTCAGGATCGCACATGAGCGGCGCTTCACAGAAGTTGCCTACATGGTTGGGGCCGCCCTTTTCATCAAGAAGGATGTTCCAATCCAGATAGCCGTGCATGCCAGCCTTCAGGTTTCCGATGATGTCATGGGCGTACATCTTTGCATGGTTAAGCTGATCATCCGCGCCGAAGCGGCTGTATTCCACGCAGCCTTCGGAGAACACCAGTTTCTTGTCCGGGAACTGCTCGGCCACCAAACGCACCGCGTCAAAATGTTCGCCGCTGTACCAGTGGAAGGCAACGCCGCTAACCATCTTGCCAGTCTTATCGTCCATGATATCCCTGGCGCGCTCGTATACCCGCTCCTTGTTGTGGTCCCAGATGTAGATACCCACATCGGCAAGGCCATTCTTTTTAAGGGCCGGATACAGAAAATCCCGCAGGAAGACTTTCTCCTCCTCAGCCGTATAAATGCAGGAATCCCACTTTTGCACTGCCTTTGGCTCGTTCTGCACGGTGACCATGGTAACATCAAATCCCCGTGTCTGGTATTCCTTAATATAGCGGCAGACATAATTGGCCCACTGCCCGTAATATCCCGGCAAAAGATATCCGCCGCCGTTTTTTTGACCGTTGCTTTTCATAAACGCAGGGGGGCTCCAGGGCGAAAGCATCAAGGCAAGGCGCGTTTGTGCGGTCTCCTGGGCACGGCCAAGCAGCGGCAGCACATACTGTTCGTCTCTTTTCAGCGTGAAGGAGGCCAGCGTTTCATCCTTGGGATCGGTGACGGCTGAATAGTTGCCCAAAGCAAAATCGCAGCTGTCAATAGAAACTCGGGCCATTGTGTACTGGTTGCCTTCGTTCCCGAAGTACGCATCCAGTATCTCCTGCTGCTTATCCACGCTCATCCTTGAAAACACGTAGCCGGCAGCTTCCGTGATTGCGCCGCCAAACCCCATGATCTCTTGGTACCGTATCCCAGGATACAGGTTGACCGCTTGGTTCTCCACGCCCGGATCGACTTCAAAAGCCGCCGTCTGCTGTACTTTTTTCACTTTGCCCCGTAAGTAAACCGTGCTTGTAAGCGTAAGTTCCATAAGTGTCCCCTTTGCGTTTATTCACTGCGTCAGCATTTGAGTGCGCACCAGCGCAATCCGTTATGCACAAGCCGGCGGAACGACGCATTGTCATAGGTCAGGTGGTCATGACCCGAAGCATAGCAGAACACGCGGCTGTTTTTGTACGTACGGGCCCAGCCAATCGTATTGATGCTGTTTGCGTTTTCCGTAGTCAGAAGCGCATGATTACCCGGCTCCTGCGGCTCCCCGATGATGTATGTCTCATCAATGACCTCAAAATCGTCAACGCCGTGGGTAATGGGATGTTCGGTATCTTCTATATGCGTCCCGACATGCTCGTTCTGATGATAAGAGAACACGCCATCTTCGCAGCGCACTTTCACCCCAGATACCTGCGTCCATACATCCCACTTGGGGAAAGACAACAAGCCATGGTGCATAAGCACGATCCCCTGCTTTGTGCTGCCCAGGTTTTGCGTCAGATATTTGTACAGTCGGCTTGATTCATCCAGCTTTTTCAGGTTCATGTTGTAATAAAGAACTACATCGTACCAATCCCTGTTTTTTTCGTCCTGGCAAAAAAGATCCAAGGGCTGCACAAAACAATCGCAGTCTTCAAAGGACCAAAGCATGTTTTGAAAACCGACCACATCATAGGGGTGACCTTCCACCAGTACGGCCACTTTGATTTTGCCGTCCATCGTATTCCTCCTGTGGCTGTTTGGCCTATATATTTCCACTTGAAGTATTACTTTTCCTGCATGGTGCTGTTCCGTATTCAATCGTAATGCGGGTACCGATGTTCGCCGTACAGCCTTGAACACTGCATTCCTAGTGGATCGAAAACTAATGAATTAACGAAATTCACATGCCCTGGCAGAGAGATCAACAAACAAACGAAGCCGTAGGGGCGATTAGTAATCGCCCGCATGTTGCGGTCAGGATGTGTCACTTGGCGGGCGATTACTAATCGCCCCTACGGCTCACATGCAAAGATGAATGGTCTAATCAAGCAATCGCAGTTCCATATGGATCAATATACTTTGCTCCTTAGTGACTGCAAATAGGCCAGCGTCTTGTCCGTTTCGTAGGCGTAGTCTATTTCCTTAGCTCCATTCGTGGTCACCCAGGGGCATGCGGCCGAAACGCCCTTGTCATACCCAATCTCTTTTAAGATGCGGAACAGGTGCAGGAAAGTTTCCTCGCGATTGCCCACGTTGGGCTGCGCGCCGCCGTCGCCCTGAATGTGCACGTTCAGGCAAAAGTCCGGATACTTCAAAATGTCTTCCAGCGGCTGCTCAAGCTCCAGGAAATAATTGAGGTCCGCCATCACCTTGATGGAGCGGCGGCCTGTCAATTTGGCAAAAGCTACGCCCTCCAGGTACCTGGGGAAGAGTGTATCATGCTCCGCCTGGGGTTCCAACGCCACCTGCATGCCATACTTTTCTGCAAAATCCGCCATGATGTTTACGGAGCTGATGGCCTGGTCAATGGCCGTTGTGCGGTCGAACCCTTCCGGGCAGCGAAAGTGTCCGCCCCAGCAGCCCACAAACTTGATGCCCAATTGACTTAAGCGGGCAAACTCCCGTTCCAGCATGAACAATATCTTCTCCCGGTCATACTTGGGTCCGCACACGGCGTAAAGGCTGTTCCCCGCTCCCAGCATATGGCTGGTCACAAGGCAGGTACGGCCATCCTTTTTGTATGATGCCTTGATCTTTTCCCACTCGGCGTCACACAAAAGCGGGTCTGCATGAATACTGGCGGGAACCTCGAAATACTCCCATTGCTTATTCACCTTGTCAAGGGGCACCACGTCCACCACGATACCAAGCTGGAAAGGTTTGCTCATAATAATCACCCAAATCCTTTCAATGCTCTATTTATTCACTTCCCCGGACGCCCAGGGAAGAAAATAGACTGCTGTATGGAAGCCCAGGGGAAGGCCAAGGTTCGCTTGTCATTCCCCTGGGCCTGTGTAGCCATCGCTGATCCGTTATACCGGTATGGTATTAGTCTTCAAACCTTACCGGATTGGCAGCCATGTAGGCTTCGAACTCCGCGGCGATGGCGGCGGTCTTCGTCTTGTAGTCGCCTTCCACGAATTGCTTGAGCTCGTCGAGCGTTACTTCGCCGGTGACATAGCGTACTTCCAGGCTGTTGAGCATCTGCGTTTCGTCCGGGAATTCGGTGGGGATCTTGTCGATGGTCTTCACAAAGGGAGTATAGCAGCGGCGGGTTACGGCGCTGGCGGCTGCGGATTCCTTTTGCCACTTTGCAATCATTTCCGGCGTGGAACCGCCCATCAGCGCTTCGGTATCCTTGTAGGCGTTGGCGAAGGACATCATGTTGCTGGTAACCTTGCGCACGGCCTCCGCCTGCTCGGGAGTGCGGTCGATGGTCCTTAAATTGATGTCGTAGCTGTTGTAGTTAAGCCCCTGCAAGCCCAGCTGCATCATCACGAAGCCTTCTTCGGAGTTGGCCCAATCCAGGAAGCGGAGCACATCCGGTATCTTTTCGGATTTCGCGTTGATGAAGAAGGCCATCCAGTTGGAGGGAGGCATTACGTATACGGGCTTTTCATCCTTTGTTAAGGTGAGCGGCGCGCAGTACACGTAATCGTCGGGATTCAGGCTGTACTTCTCCAGAATCTGCGTGGTGTAGTTCTTTTCGGAAGCGCCCACGATACCCACGCGGTTCTGGGCGAACTTCTCGATGTGCTCACTGCTCTTGTGGGTAATGAACTCCCTGTCGATCACGCCTTCGGAATAGAGGGTGCGCAGCAGTGTGAGGT
>JAEZJP010000020.1 GCA_023415715.1 Bacillota bacterium | reverse complement strand
ACAGACGGGTCCTCCTCCCGGTCCGCATAGCATGCGGCGGGAGCGGTTCCTGCCTCCATGGCCCTTAGCATGTATTGCAAGGGAGTATAGGAAAGCAGGGGAAAGACAGGGGAAAACAATTTCATCTGAATCATAAGCCATCTCCTTATACATCCTACAAAAGCGGCCACAGCAAATGTATGAATATTATACCTTAAAGTGAACAGCGTTTTCAAATAGTTCATCACAAGAAAGCATTAAAGCCGGTTACGTTCCTTGCAAGTTTGTAGATCCCAAGATATAAAAACAGTTCTTCAATGCCGCCTAATGCAAGTGCCAAGAGGAAATACCAATATTTTTTCAGTTTCAGGTACGATATGAGCAATGCCGTTGCGGCAACCGTAAATTGTGAAAATATATTGCCCAGAATGTTATCGTATTCTGGCTCTTTGCTGATTGGCTTATAAGAAACAATGAAACACGCAAAAAAAGCCTCCGGAAGTTAACCTGGAAGCTTTCGTAGGATGGTGCCTGTCTTACAATTACGGTTTGAATCTCAGCGCCGTCGTCCTTTCCGGGTGTTCCCGCCGGGGGTCATACTTGTCCCAGTAGATTGCTTCCTCGTTATATTGCGTGCGGGAAGCCTTCGCCTCGGCCGGATAACCGAACAGCACCACGTTGTTCACCGACACATGGTCCGGTATGTCCAGCATTGCGCGGATCTTATCCCTGTCGATGTCACCCAGCCATACCGTACCCAGCCCCAGGGCCGTGGCCGCCAGCAGCAGGTTTTCAATGGCCGCGCTGGTGTCCGCCTCGGCGTTTCCACCCCAGGGGATATAGCTTGTATTGGCGCATACCACAAAGGCTGCAGGGGCGTTGTAGTATCTCCCGTTGCCTTCGCCGATGCATTCCTTCAATTGTTTCAATCTTTCAGGTCTTTCGATGACAATGAACTCCCAAGGCTGCAAATTGCAGGCCGATGGCGCCGCCATGGCAGCCTGAAGCATCATATCAATTTTCTCCCGTTCCACGTTTCTTTCCGCATCATATACCCGGGTGCTGCGGCGCTTTAAAAGTATGTCCATCAAGTTCTGAAGCTGGTCCACGATTTTTCCCTCCGCTCATATATATCACGATTCATGCAATTCATATGTCAGTTCGGTCAAATGCTTTCCCCACATGCGGGTCTCATGCTCCAAAACTTTTTGAAACCCTGCTTTTTCATACATGCGTATGGCGGTCTGCTGATCCTTGGTCGTATAAAGAAATATGTCTTTGTAACCCTTTTCACGCAAGTATGCCATGGCCTCCCCTATCAGCCGTGAACCCAAACCCAGGCCGCGGAAATCCGGATGGAGGATGAACCACCTGAGCTGCGCCTTTACCGCAGTGTGCCCCACCACGGCAATGGCGCCTATGATTTTCCCCTCAGCCTCCGCAATATAGATCCTGTCCTTGTCCGGGCTGTAGTTTTCAAAAAATTCATAGAATGTTTTGCAAACGTACCCCTCGAACCCATGATCGTATCCGCATTCCTTCTGGTAGATCCAGCCGTGCAGATAAATAAGGTACCCCGCATCCCCGGGCCGAAAATCGCTGCGGATCGTGATGCCATCCTTTGAAACAGCAGGCTCGCCGCTTAACGCCCCCTCAACATTCCGCATGCCGCTCATAAGCCGTTCCCTGCGGTCTTTGTCGAGGTTTGCCATAAGCCCGCCGATTTGTTTGTCAGAAAGCCCATCCAATTCCCGGAACGTTTCCATTCCCTTGTCGGTCAGGTTGATCGGATAGGCCCTTCCGTCCTCGGCTGATTTCGCACGGCATAGCAAGCCTTGCTTTTCCAGGCGCTTTAAGATCCTGCTCAGGTAGCCGGGATCGATTTTTAATTCCTCGGTCAGTTTCCTGGAGGTTATGTCCCGGCTGTTATAAAGCTCGAACAGCACCCGGGCTTCCGGAAGGGAATAATCGCTGCTCAGCAAATGGTGATTCAGCAGCCCCAGTATATTTGTATAAAACCTGTTAAACCGCCTGACGGCATGTATCAAGTTAAGAGACGCAGTCTGCATAGGCATCCCACCTTCCATGTATTGCCTTGCAGTATAATGCAATTAGTTGACTTTGTCAACTATATTCGAAAAAGTGGATATTCCACTTTTTCGAGTTCGCGCCATTCCCTTGTAACCTGTGCCGGTCTGCGCTTCGCTTGACCGGCGCAGGCCACGGCCAGGGAATGGCGTAGGGAAAGCTTGCTACGCAAGCGCCCCGCGCACCCGGCAAAGCCGGGCGACACGATTACAATTGAAGGGGCTCCACCCCTTCAATACATCCCCGGAAACTTGTCTGCAATATGTTCATTACTCCAATCACAATGCCAGCTCAAAATAGTCCATGGTGGAAGTCGTTACAAACCCGCAGGATTCATACAGGTGCAGTGCGTTGGCGTTTCCGGTGGCGACCTGGAGCATGATTTCCTTCGCTCCGGCTTCCTTCAGTTTTTCAACGGCGCCAAGCAGTACCGCCCGGCCAAGGCCCCTGCCCCGAAACTCCGGCAGCACGCCCAGGCCATAGATGCCGCCAACCCCATCAATCAATTGAAGATGCACCTTGCCGATGACTTGCTCGCCAAGCTCGGCGAAATAGATCGTCATGCCCTTTCTCTCTTCCTCCTCGGGCAAAAGGAGACCGGAATCCTCCATCCCTTCATCCTTCGATGGCCGGTATTCTTCATTGCGTTCCTCCCCGAAGTAAATGGCGTTATGCCTTGCCACCTCCCGCGCGTCCTGATTAGTGGCTTTTCTGAAGGCGACCTCCGCTTTTTGGCCTTCCCGCCGCCCCGATGATTCATTGCGAAGGTACATTTCAAATTCCGAATGATGGTAGCGCGCGCCCGTTTTTTCAATGAACTTTTGTCCGTCATCAGACTGCCTGTCGCAAAGCAAAAGAGCGCTTTTTATTTTTTGGCGTTTGCATTCCCCTATGGCCAGCGCGCTGAGCATTTGAAACACACCCAGGTGCCTGTACCTGGGATGCACCATGCCGTTCAGTTCCGGGGGCGTACCTAAGCCGCCGAAATTGCCAATGCCTATATAGCCGACCAGCGTTTCCCCGTCAAAATACATCAGCTCATTCACGGCCTTAAGCACCGTCTGGGGAGCGCTATTAGAAGCCGCGCTCAATTTATAATCCAGTTCCAGCTTAAGGGTGGAGCCCTCCCGGATGCATTCCGCTGCCAAACCGTTTATTAATGCGGCATCCGCCTGAGTTAATGCATCCTCAAGTTTAATCCAGGGCTTATGGGTTGTTTGCATGGCAGTATCTCCTTTATTATATATTCACTTTCCTAAGCAGTGCTTCGTGAAGCGCATTCCGGATTGCCGCCAAATCGGCAGGTTTGGAAAGGTGCATGTGGAATCCTGCTTCAAGAGCGGTCTGCACATCCCTCTGTGCCGCATAACCGGTTAGCGCGATCAGAAAAGCATTTTTCAGGGAAGGCTCGCTGCTCAGCCGCCGGGCGACCTCAAAACCATCCATGACCGGCAAGCCGATATCGCAAAAAACGGCATCCGGCAAAAGCTCCCTGGCCATTTCCATGCCCTGAACACCGTCGTATACGCTGACACATTGATGTCCCTCCTTTTCCAGCATGGAATGCAGCAAATCGGCATAATCCAGGTTGTTTTCTATCAGCAATATCTTAAGCGTGTGCACTTCCCCACTGCACAGCCGGGGGTTCTTCTCCCCGTTTTCCTCCATGCAAATAAGCGGTAAACGGACCAAAAAGCAGGAGCCCTTCCCCAATCCTTCGCTGAAAGCTGCAGCCGTCCCGCCATGAAGCTGTGCGATGCTTCTAACAATAGAAAGCCCCAAACCGAGGCCGCCGTTGCTTCTGTCCAGGGAATTATCGGCCTGGGTAAAGGGATCAAAAACGGCGGACAGCATATCCTGCCTGATACCGATCCCATTATCCCTTACGCAAATGACAGCGTTCATATCCTCCCGGTAGACCGACAGTTCCGTTACCCCTCCTTCATCCGTAAACTTTTGCGCGTTATGCAAAAGGTTGCCGATGATCTGTTTGAGCCGTACGGGATCGGCGTAAAGGGAAAGCGTATCGCAGCCTATTCGTATGCTAAGATTAATTCCTTTCCTCTCAAAGAGCTGCCGGATATCTTCCCCGGTCAGCATTGCAAGCGTATTGAGTTCAACCTTTTCTTTTTTCAAATGGATTTTGTTGCACCTTATCCTGGTAAGATCCAGCAAATCGTCTACCAGCCGGCACAGCTGGTTCATTTGCCGCTTCATGATCTCCAGCGCATAGCCTGTATCACCCGTATGATGCGCATTGTCAATCAATTGCAGCCCTACGGAAATGGCCGCCAGCGGATTGCGCAGCTCGTGGCTCAAGGCGCTTAAAAACTCATTCTTGTTCCTGTCCGCCTCCTCCAGCTCCCTGTTCAGAATAAGTGTGCACTCCCTGCTTTCAACCATTGCCGTCTCCGCCTGCTTGCGCTCGATCACATCGGCAGCCAGGCGTGACAGTACATCCATCAGGCTCAATTGCTGCTCATTAGGCTTAAATGATTTGTACCAATGCGTGCAAATCATGCCAAGCATTTTCCCACTGCGGGAATAAAGCGGCGTGGCCTGGGTTGCATGAAAACCCGCCTGCAAAAAAGCAGCCGCAACGTTTGTACCCATCATGAAATCACATGTTTCCACGTCCTGCACAAATACGCGGCTGCCGGTGCGCCAGGCTGTGGCGCAGGGTGTGCTGGCTGAAATATCAACCCATTCCCAAGCTTCCGCCGTTTTCTGATCGAAGCCTTTGTATGCCAGCAGCTTAAGCTCGCCGCCGTTACCCCGCTCCGGGTAATACACCTGCAGCCCGGCAGCCTGGGAATGCATAATGCCGGCTGCGGCTTCCACAATCTTATCATACAAAGCAAGCATGTTTTCCTCATTAAAAAATACATTGCTGACGCTTTGCAAAAGCTTCGTGCCGAAAAGCTCAGCCGTAAGTTCCGCCTGGCTTTCCCGAAGCGCCTCTATTGCCCTTGCCCGTTCCACCGCCGCCCAGGTGCGCTCTGCCGTTTCCTCCACAAGGCTTATTCCTTGCGGTGTCCAGCAGCATGCATGGGACTGGTGAATCATAAAACATGCCACAAACCTTCCGTTTTTGATCAGCGGCACGCAGATCACCGCCATCATTTGCATCAAATGGCAGCCTTCGCGTCCAAGATCACTAAACCTCGGATCGGATGCAAGATCAGTGACCACAATCGTTTGTCCTTTGCGGCACTCGCTGAGCAAATTCACCATCCTATCCACCCGGGCCAAACCCATAGGTAAAGGGGCGTACCAAGCGTGATACATTCGCTGCGTAGAAAAGTATTCCACACCATCCTTCAACACTATGTCACTATAAAAGGCTCTGTCTGCGCAAAGATGCTCACCCAGCACGCGGGCGGCAGCTTCCTGTATATCCAGCGGGTCGGCCAGCGGACGGATTGCATCGCTTAGCTTTAGTAAAAAAGCTTCCCGCTGTTCATTTTGCATCAATGCTTTTTCGGCTTGCCTGCGCCGCGTAATATCCTGCCCGTATACGTGGATACCGCCGGCCATAGGGATTGCCAGGATACTGTACCACGAGCCTTCGACCGGCCCCTGCATTTCCGCATGCTGAACCACGCCTGTCTCCATGGCTCTATGGTACGCGATGTATACTTCCGTACGGCATAGTTCGGGAAATTCCTCCCACAGCACTTTTCCAACAAGATTCTGCGTGGTGCGGCCTACAAGTTCGCACGCTTTATGGTTCGAGTAAGTGATGTGCCATAGGTGGTCCAATGAAAAAAAGGCATCGGGAATGCTCTCATACATTTCGTTGACTATGAAACTGTCCGTCATTTTTCAAGGCCCTCCCGCCCATGATCCAGTAGTATATGTACGCATGAATGAATATACATATATAACAGAATAAAGATATATGCATCCAGATCGCATACATAAATGGGCGGTAGGGATGAATATAAGCTTCGCTGCCGCTGCAATCGGATAAGGGCCAAAGTTTTACGGGAGCGGTAAGTCCATGCAGAAAGGCCGGAATGACGTTATACGCATTGCTGAGGGCGGTTTTTAGTTTCCGCCATTCCCAAACAACATTCCATCCAGGCAGAGCCTGCCGGCAGTATAGCATTCCCTTGCCTCCGCAAGCAGGCTATTGTAGAACGCGGCCGCCGAATCCCGGCGCTTGTTTGCGATTTCCCTTCCCCGTTTGGTATAAAGCATGTCATATACTTTTTCAAGCTTGAACCTGTATTCATGGAAGAACGACGGCGGCTCATTTAAACCGCCATCCAGCACATTCCCCTTTTCATCCACCGTATACAAGGGATCGGAAACCTGCCCCTGGTAAATCAAGGTTCTTGCAATGCCTATTGTTCCAGACGCGTCTATCTTGTCCGCGTCAAAGAGGATCTTCGCCTCCATGCTGCCGGGTGTGGCATCGTTTCTGTACCGGTGGGACAGGATGCAATCCCGGACATGGCTTGCCTTATCAACCGCCCAGCCTTCACCAATCAAAAAATCATACGCCATTTTGCTTCCGGCTTCCGCATGGCAAATTTCCGGGTTCCTTGATTGCTCATCCCTGCCGATATCGTGCAGGAGGCAGGCTGCAATCAAAACATCCAGGTCAATATGTTCCTCTCCGCTTGCTATGTCCAAAGCTGCGTACAGCACACGGTAGATATGTTCCCTATCATGGGCGCTGTCCCGCATGAAATCCAGCATATGATGTTCAATGGTCCGGTACATTTCTATATTCATCAGATACCTCATGATACTTATTATCAGATGGCAAACAGCAAATCCGCCCGGCCTTTATTTCCCGTCCCGCAAAAGGACTGCATCGATTTTCAAAGCGTCCAGCTTCGCATCCGCCTGCGCATACTCCGCCATGTGCTGTTCCAAAACAAAGCTGGCCGGATCACCGCAATAAGCCAGCGGATGGAAGCTGTTTTGGGGCTTAAGCGTTTTTGCCACTTCGGCGCGGACCTTTTCGGGAAAGAAAGCCGCCATTTGGGCCGTTTCAATGGCCCCCGCATGATAGTCGGGCTCGTACCTGTCTTCCCGCATTGCAGGATATGTGATGCTGTGAGCAACCTCAATATCCAGTTCCCACAGGAAGTAGGCTTTCAATTCAGGCGTTTCATTCACCTGCGCAATCGCGCTTTTGATCATATCAATATGCGTGGGGTCGCCGTGGGCATTTTGTACAAAGACTCTTTTGAAGCCCCAGCTTTTCAGCGATGCGAAAATGTCCACCAGCAATCCCTTCATGGTTTCCGGGCGTACGGAAAAAGTGCCGGCGTAATTTTTTACATCCTGGCTGATCCCCCAATAGAAAGGCGGAGCAATGATTGCTTCAATTCCCTTTTCCTCAAGCTCCTGCTTTAGAAACCTACAGTTCAGCGTGCTCAGATAAAAATCTGCGGACAGGTCCAAATGCGGTCCATGGCCCTCCACGATCCCGATGGGCAGCAAAACTACAGCGCCCCGGTCAGCACTTTTTTGTACTTCCTGCCAGGTCATCTCCACCATGGAATCTTCAAACACGGAAAAGCTCGTCTGCACGCCGTAGGGCAGCTTATTCCTTTTCATCCTTTGTGTTCTCCCTTCCCGCAGTACGTTTTATGAGCAATGCACGCAGCAGACTTGCTGCAGGGAAGCTTGCATTACTCCTTCATTTTTCCAGGCATTACACCGGTTTTTATATCGCGGTAAGAAACCAGGGTGCAGCCTCTCTTTTCGATCAGCTCTCTCGTGCCTTGTTCGCTTTTGGGAGTTTCCCCACCGGCAGAGCAGAGGAAAACTTCCACTTCCTTGCCCTTTGGCAAAAGTTCCACCATGGCGTTGAAGGCGGGCGCCGGAAAGCCGCCCCATACAGAGCTGCCGATGATGATCCGGTCATAGTCCTGCAGGCGGATATCCAAAGGCTTGATCGCAGATGCCTTGCGGTGCATTGCCTGATAACCGCCCGGTACAAAGGCGCCCAGGACACTTCTGCTGCGCGCTTCCCTCACCCTGTACGCAGGCGCCTGAAGCTCCGCGGCAAGGCGTTCCGCCTCTTTCATGGCGGAGCCGCCAAATGTATAATAAATGATAATGTTTTTCATATATCCATCCCTCCTGGCTATTGTTAATTCTATCCGATTTGCTCAATTCCTGCTAATCGTGCCACAAACTCAATACTGCCCTTGTAACCAGTATTACGATATGGTATAATTTTGTAACCGATATTACACGGTTTGGAGTGGTAAGATGGATCAAAACGAATGGATTGCCATCAGCTATACGCTGCCAAGAGAACCGTCGAGGACGCGTGTATCCATATGGAGGAAACTGAAAAAGATGGGCTCTGTCAGCATACAGCAATCCATGTGGATATTGCCGCTTTCCGACACGAATTACGGTTTGCTGAACGAGGTAAAGAAAGAGGTTCAGCAAAACAGCGGCGAGGCGATTGTCATTACCTTCACGGCAGCAGATGACGGCAAAAAAACCATTATGGAAAAATTCAACGCGGCAAGAGATGAGGAATATGGAGAGCTGCTTGAACAGTGCGAAGATTTTTTCAGGGAGATCGACAAGGAAATAGCCCGAAAGAATTACACGTTTGCTGAAATCGAGGAAAATGAGGAAGAACTGCGCAAACTGGAACAATGGTATGACAAGATTGAGGCAAGGGATGCCTTGCACTCTCCGCTTGCGGAAAAGGCAAAGTCAACGCTGATAAAATGTGCCGAGGCTTTGGATATATTCTGCGACAAGGTATATGAATACAATGAAAAGGCATAGGGATTCAAAATGAACAAGAAGAAAATCATATCCAATATCGTACTGCTTGGGCTTGTTAGCATGTTTGTCGACATGAGCACCGAAATGGTCTATCCCCTTGTCCCGCTTTTTTTGACGGCAACGCTTGGGGCATCGCCTGCCATCGTGGGGGTGATTGAAGGAATTGCAGAAAGCATAGCATCCCTTCTCAAGGTGTTCTCCGGCTATATCGGGGATGTTTACCACAACAAAAAGCGCCTTGCCTTTATGGGATATTCGGCATCCGTCGTCTACAAACTCATTTTGCTCCTGGCCTCCTCCTGGCCCGGCGTATTGATTGCGAGGGTCATTGACCGCACAGGAAAAGGCATCAGGACAGCGCCGCGGGACGCGCTTGTTGCGCAGTCCAGCGATAAAAAAAAGCTGGGCGGATCATTCGGCCTGCACAAGATGCTTGATATGGCCGGCTCTTCCCTAGGTGCGCTGGTGGCTTACATATTCATCGCCACAAACTTTGGGTTTCATAAGGCGTTCCTGTTCTCCATCATACCCGCAGTCATCGGCATACTGATCATTTTTGCCGTAAGGGAAGACAAAAGCAGCGACACATCCTACGCAAAGCTTTCGCTGAAGGGGCTGAAGCTTAACGGAAAGCTGAAAATGTATCTGGCAACGATATTCGTTTTCTGCCTTGGCAATTCATCCAACACATTTCTTTTGTTAAAAGCGCAGGAAAGGGGCTTTTCAGCACCCCAGGTCATTTTACTGTACCTGATTTTCAATGTTGCCGCCTCCGTGCTGGCCATTCCGTCAGGAAAGCTTTCCGACAGAATCGGCAGGAGCAAGGTTCTAGTACCGGGATACTTGATTTACGGGCTTGTCTACCTTGGTTTTGCGTATCTATCGGACAGAACCGCCATTTTGATACTGTTTATCGCCTACGGCGCATACACCGCCTTTATCAGCGGAGCGGAACGGGCGTATATTGTGGAAAACGCGCCCTCCGGATTAAAAGGCACCGTGCTTGGGTTGTACGGCATGCTGCAAGGGATAGGACTCCTGCTGTCCTCCATGATCGCCGGCTTCATGTGGGATAAGCTTGGCTCCGATACGCCGTTTATTTTCGGCGGCATGATAGGCATTGTATCCGCCGTCATGGTAGGGGCCATACTGAACAGGAAAACTGGTGAAAACCTGATATAGCATGGCCGGAGTGATGGCAGTGAAACATAAAGGGGCTCTGAAAGTTATCGTGCTTGCGCTGTTTCTTTGCCTTGCCGCAAGCGTGGGCCTCTTTTTGTATAATTCAAATCATGTTTACAGCATCAAGGAAGGATTTACACCGCTTCCTCTTGTTTATGATCCGGATGATTCTTCCTCAGCGTATGCATGGAATGGCACCGAAGTCACCGTACACGGCGGCTTTATCAAAGGAACCCAAAGCGCGAAGGATGGGGACCGGCTGGTGATAAGGGCGTTGTCTCCCCTGCCTTCCGTTTCGGTGGAAGCAAAAGACGCGCCCGCCGCGAACCTATGGATTTTGATCGAAAATATCAATCCGGGCTATTTTGCCTCAAGGATTGACAAAAGCTTGAACCCCGCCAGAATCTCTGTAAATACATTGGAGTTCTCCATGAACCTTGGTATGGGAGAAAGCAAGCGGATAGAACCTGTTCAGGCAGAAGCAACGGTGGAGGACAGCTATATCATTCTTGGCGACAGCCGGGACGGATATGAAACCTTCGGAACGATTATTCAGCAGGTAAACGCGCTGAAACCCGCATTTGTGATTGACAACGGCGACCTTGTTTACAGCGGGAAGCCTAACCAGTACAGAATATTTGATCAGATGGTATCCGGAATCTCCTCTACGGTTTTAACAACGCTGGGGAACCATGACATCCGTGGAAACGGTCGCGAAACATATCAAAGGCTTTATGGGCCGGAATACTACTCATTTGATTTCGGGAACAGCCATTTTGTTTTCCTTGACAGCTCGCGCGGCTATGCCGAAACTCAGGCAATATCCGACGGGCAATACGCCTGGCTGGAGCGCGACCTTCAAAAGGCGCAAGGCAAGCGGATCTTTGTAATTTCGCACGTCCCGCCGGAAGACCCGCGAAGCGGCGTTCAGCCAAATGATGCCAAGGCTTATACGGATAAGGTCAAACAGGAAGGCGGTTTTGTAGAGCAAAAACTGGAAGCCCACAGCGATGAAGAAAGCATGGATCACGGCTTTCAATCAAAGCAGGAGGCGGAGCGGTTTGAAAACCTTATGACGGTATACAAGGTTGATACCGTCTACCTCTCCCATATCCACAGCTATTTTGACTTTAACAAAAATGGGGTCCGCTATATCATAAGCGGCGGCGCCGGCGCAGAACTGCTTACTTTGAATAGCTATTATCATTACCTGATTGCAAAATCAGGTTCTACCGGTGCATTAACCATGGTTCAGCTGCCATCGCCAACCAACCTGCTTATTAAGCGCTATACGGCGGCTGTTTCCCTATTTGCGCAGGCCATGTATAAGGAAAACAGGGTGGCTGTCATTCTTTTCCTTGCAGGCTTCGCGCTGCTTTTGCTGTTATTGCTTCTGCTGTTGGCGATGAGGTTCAAACATGGGCTATCCCTGTTCTTAAGGCTCATGAAAGACACAGGAAAATATATCGCAAAAAGGTATGCTGAGTTGTACAAGGGCAAGGCTTAGGTGGCGATCATGCACCGGTTTCTTCCCGCCAGTTTGCCTTGATAAAGCGCCTTGTCTGCTTCGGCAATCATCGCATTGATGGATATGTTCTCCCTGTACTTGCATAAGCCGATGGTGAGCGTTACATTTTCACCAATGTCTTCATGCCGGTGCTCCTCCGCGGCCGACCGTATTTCATTTGCCTTTCCGAGGATCGTATCGATATGATCCGCTTCCATGACGATCAAAAATTCCTCGCCGCCCCAGCGGCCTACAAAACCGCAATCGCCAACAGCCTTCCGCAGTATGGATGACAGCCGTACCAATATTTCATCGCCTTTCACATGCCCGAACCGGTCATTGACCTCCTTGAAATGGTCAATATCAGCCAGGCCAATGTAAAAGTTCTTTTTCTGTTCAATCAGTTCATTGATCCTTGAAAGCACCAGCCGCCTGTTGGGCAATTTGGTGAGATAATCCGTTTTGGACATGATTTCCATCTCGCCAAGGGCCTTTTGAAGATCGGAAGTCCTATCCTCCACAAGCGATTCAAGATTGCTGTTCATAAGCTTCAGCTTTGACAGTATGGATTCATTCTCTATGGAGAGCTGCTCCGCCCTGGCATAGGCATTGGAAAACTTGGCGGACAATGTATACGCCTGGGTAAAGGTAAATACCGAAACGCCCAGCGGTATGAGCGAAGGCGTATTGGCCAGAGTGATCTGATAAATCAAATCATTGATAAATGTTATCCCTAAAAAAGCGAAGCCCAGAAATACGGTGTTGGCAAAGGGGTGCTTTTTCCATACGCCAATAACCAGCCGGACCATGGCATAGCCCAGCAAAACAAATCCGAATGCGGCATAAACCATGAGCTGCAAGTCTGCCAGGCTGTATGGCATCCATAAAATGAAGAAACCAAACACTGCTCCCCATGCGACGCTACATTTGATAAACCATTTGGCGAACAGGCCGTCCAAAGTAAAGTACAAAAACCCGCACAATGCTGCAAACCCAATAAAGACGCTGAAATAGGCCAACCGCCCGTAAACAAAGAAGCCAAGATTCAAATGGCCCGACAGAAAGCGTTCACCGACCAATAGCATGCGCAGGGCAAACAGAAGGCAGAATACCCCGAAATAAAGGGGCGCACGGTCCTTTAGCCTCATGATATACAGGCCAAAATGATAGATCCCCATAATGAGCAGCATGCCGAAAAGGAACAAATCCCTGCCCATTCCAAGCTGTGCTTCCCGTGAAATCTCATCAGCCAATCCGATTCTGGGCGCCGCTATGGAACAGTCTTTCGCCGTGAAATCCGATGTGTGATAAATGAGCTCTACTTCATTGTTCTCTGGCTGAAAATAGGTGGTAAGCTTATCGTAGTAAGGCACGCTGGTCTGTTCACTCGTTCCTGCTTTCCCTACTTCGCCGGAAAATTTGCCGTCAACGTAAAGCCTAAAGGATGTCAGTATGATATCCGACCTCAGCCCATATGACTTTTTGCCTTCCGGCAGCTTTACAACAAGCCTCATCGTACCGTAGAAAGTGTTATCCGCGAATGGTTTGTGGGCAGCCATGCTCTCCTTGGTGCTGGGTATTTCAACAGGTGATGGCGAAACGTCAACACCCTTTATAAAGTCTTCATGGTCAAAAAAACGGTTGAAGTAGAAGGACCATTCGCCTTTTAAGCTTACGATGCCGTCTTTCTCGAATGACCAATTGCTTAAATCCAGGACGCCGTTTACTGGTTTTGGCGCCTGCACGGCCGTGGGCGCGTTCAGGAACAACGTCATTGACGAAAGGATGATGATCGCAAACATGATAAATAAAGGAGCAATTCTTTTTCTCATATTCTCATCCTTAGAAGCGAAATAGCGTTTTGATCTGCAATATCATATATCGGGCAATAACCTGCCAAATAAAAGATACTGTATTAAAAATTAGTTCAAACCACTTTAAAATACTGGCGCCGCATCATCGTTCACGAAGACGCCCCTTCGTTATCCATCACCCAAAGATTTTAAGCCCAAGCGCGTAAGCATCTTCCATCACTCTTTTATTTGACGCAATCTCGCCCGCGGCGTCGGCACTGCCGTGTACAATGCCGACGATAACGGCCTGTTTATACCTATACTCATCACGCATCGATGCAATTGCGTTGACCGCGCCGGATTCGAATATGTCCACATCGTTGTAGGTCAGCAAAATGCCGATCCGCTTGCCATACAGCGCAGCCGGCGCTGCATAGCAGCGGTCCATGAAAAGTTTGAGCTGGGCGGAAACGGAGAACATATAGATAGGCCCCGCGATAAGCAGCGCGTTCGACGCGGCCAGCGAATCGTATATCTGTTTCATGTCGTCCTTCAGGCAGCAGCCCTTTTCCGGGTGACGCCGGCAGTGATCGCAGCCTTGGCAAGGCCTGATGTTCATGCCGTTCAGGTAAAAAGTTTCAATGCTGCCGCCTGTGGCCGTGATTCCGGAGGCAGCCTGCTTGGCCAAGGTGGCACTGTTGCCGTTTTTTCTTGGGCTGCCCAGTATGACTACTGCCTTTTTCCCTGTCTCATTCTGCATAATCTATTCCCGCCTCATATCATATTTATTGCTGCTGATATGAATCTCCTTTTGACCACTGTTTGATTTTATCTGTTTCCGACTTTGAAAAGCCTAGTGTCTCAAGGAAGATCGTATGCTCCGAAGGTGAGATTTGCTCAAAAAGCATATGCCACTTTCTTGATGTATGTTCATCAAAACCGGCCGAATGCATAAGCTTGTTCCATGTTTGTTTCGATATCAGCTCCGACGTTTTGAGAAGATCATAATTCTTAAGCATGCTTACGATGCAATTCTGCTGGTTTTTAAGCTCTTGTATCTCCTGGTTTATCTGATTGAATCTGTCGGTCAAAATCTTGCTGTAGCCTATATCCTCAAGCTCCAGCATCTGCTTGATTTCCATCAGCGATATTCCTGCTTTTCTGAAGGTGCAGATCTTCTCAAGCCTTGACACATCCTCATTTGAATATAGCCTGTAATTTGCCTCCGTTCTGCTGACGGGTGTCAATAGGCCTATGGCATCATAGTAAAGCAGCGTGCTTCTTGAAAGCTGAAACAATTTGCAAAGCTTACTTATCTTGAACATCACTTAATCTCCAAAAAGTTTCATGATCCTGTTGACCTGACTATTACTTCATAGTTTACACTTACTATACAAAAAAAGGAAGGGGAATCAATATGGAAAATGCATTAAGAAAGGAATTTGTTCACAAAATCAGCATCGCAGGCGAAAAGCAGGCAGTTTTCAAGGCGTTTTGCCCGGTTGCGGAAAAAGAATGGATTCCCGGCTGGGGGTGCGAAATGATTTATTCCCAAACGGGTATAGCCGAGAAGAATTGCATATTCACCACCCGGCATGACGGATTGCCTGAAATGGTATGGGTATGCAGCATATATGATCCGGGAAAAGAAGTCGAATATATTCGTACAACACCGGGATATTTTGTGACTGTTATCAACATAAAAACAAAACAGGTAAACGAATATACGGAATGCACCGTCCGGTTTATGCACACCGCGATTTCCGAAATAGGCGAACAGTACATCTCAAACCATTTTAACAAGGAACAGTTTATCCGTCAGATCGACTCATGGAACAGTCAGATCTCGGATTATATCAAAAAGCATCCATAAGCCAATGAAGAAACCTGCCGCCAAAGGACATCAGCCCCAGGCGGCAGGTTTTTCATGTTAACCGGTCTATTTGTCCTGCAGCCCTGTTCATGTATATCCTTCCATTCTTCCGGCCTGCTACCAAGCCCGAATTATAGAAACCGCCTGACTCTTTTACAGTATTCCGAATATTTGTCACCGTATATCTTATTAAGCGATTTTTCCTCAAGTACGATTTGCCGGTTGAAAAGCCAAGTTCCGGCAATAACATAAATCAATATAATCCAATTCGGGATAATCAAAAATACTCCTATCAGGATCAAGCCGAATGAAGTATATATTGGATTGCGGCTTATTGAAAATGCGCCGGTAGTAACAAGCTCTCCCGGGTGGTCTTCATCCAAACCGACACGAAAGCTTTTCCCAAATGAAATCAGAGCGTATGTAAATAACAAAATGCCCAAAATGCATATGACAGCACCAGCCCAACCGGTAAATTCACTGCTGAACAATTCAGAGCCGATGTTAGGCAGATCAAACGCGCTTGCAAATACAATGTAGAATAACAGCAAGGCAAATGGCGGAATAAAAAAATCCTTCTTATCCATTTCGCCAAATTGAATGGCTTTTATGCCCAATCTTTTCAATTGGATAGCCCGAAAAAAAACAAGCATGATAAGCAAAACCAATGATGCGGATGCAATATATCTCGCCATAATCACCATTTTCTCCTCATTATGATAGGATGAGTATAGCCCTTTTGCAATTTGTTTCATGGCCTCAGCAGCCCTTGCACAAGTCCTCAGCTCCCGGCAATCAACACTTATATACCACGAAACCATAGTGATAAGGCTTCAAATCAATAAAGTTATCCCCTTTCAGCATAAATCCTGCCTGCGCTGCCCATTTTTTGATTTCAATAGGTTTAGGGCGAATATCCATGCTTGGGCCCCGCGGCGTAGCCGGATCATAATTCCAATGAATAATGCCTGCCTTTCCCCCTATCTTCAATATCCTGTATGCTTCATTCAGCAGTACCATCGGACTTATATGATGCAGTATGTTAAACAACATAACGTAATCGGCCGAATGATCCATGAGACCTGTGCCATCGGCAACAAAATCGCGCTTCACAAATGTGATATTGTTCATTGAAGCAGCTCTTGATGCAGCCGTTTTAAGCATTTCATCCTCAATGTCCATCGCAATGACGGTACCGCTGATCCTATCGGCACTTGGCAATGTAAATGTTCCATAGCCGCATCCAAATTCCACAAGAGATTTAATGTTCCGGTTGATTTCCATTTTATCAAGGATCAGGTCTATGCTAAACAGGCTTTCCCAATATTTTTGTTCAGGCATCCCGCTGTCGCGAACTTTCATTTACAACCTTCTTTCCATATCACGTAAGCCCCCTGGCGTAAAAAGTTGCTCCGGTTTCTTTAAAATCATCTTGACATATTCCCTATTGCTACTTATAATTACTTTATTAGTATCAATAAGGAGTGATCAATATGAAGATCAGTGTTTTCAAAACCGAGGCAGGGCGGGACAAAATCCGGGCCTATTATAACCAGGTACTTAGCCACTTTCCCTTCGGGCAGCGGTATGTCAAGACTGCTTTTGGGGAGACGTTTATGCTGACGGCCGGCCAGGAGCAGAATCCGCCCGTTATCCTGTTACACGGCTCCTGCAGCAACAGCGCATTCTGGTTTCCCGAGATCATGGCCCTGTCGGGCCAATTCAGGGTGTATGCCGTTGATATTATCGGCGAAGCCGGAAACAGCGAGGAATTCAGGCCCGACCTTCATACTGACGCTTTTGCATGCTGGATGAAAGATGTCCTGCAAGCGCTCGGCCTTGAAAGAGCCGCCGTCATAGGCAATTCGCTGGGCGGCTGGATGGCCCTCAAACTCGCCGCAACGTATCCGGAATGCGTTTCCAGGCTTATTCTGATCGCATCCGCCGGCCTTGCGCAAATCCGCCCGCAATTTCTTGAAAATGTGGTAAAAACGCGTAAGGACGACGGTGCAGTGCCAGTGGACAACTCCATTATCGGAGAACAAAGCATCCCGAAGGAAGTACTGGATTTTATGAACCTGATCGTAGAAAACTATAACCCGATCCAGGATCTGCCCGTTTATGATGACGAACAATTGCTGCAGCTTACCATGCCTGTTCTCTTTATAGACGGAGCGGATGACGCAATCATTGATGCGGTTGGATCGGCGCAAAGGCTCTCCCGTCTTATACCGTCAGCCGAAATTCATGTGCTTGCGAGTTGCGGGCATGTGGTGACCAATTCAGCCGGATATATCATTCCATTTTTGACGAAGGCTTAAGGGTCATCTTACCCGCAAGCTTTTAACCGGCATCAATAAAGCTTCTTCTTATCAGGTCCGGTCTTTGAACGAGCGCTCCCTTCCTTATGACTGCATCTCCATTACAGGATTTCTACATACCCTTCCGTTCCATTAACCCGTATCCTCTGCCCGTCTTGGATCAGCTTGGTGGCATTTTCCACCCCGACGACTGCCGGCAAGCCGTATTCACGCGCGATCACTGCCCCATGGGTCATCAGCCCGCCAACTTCGGTGACCAGGCCTTTTACGGATACGAACAGCGGCGTCCAGCTGGGATCGGTATAGGCGGTGACCAATATATCCCCATCGCTTAGATTCGCGTCTTCCATGTTCAGGATAACACGAGCCCGCCCTTCAATAACTCCGGAAGAAACGGGCAGGCCCGCGAAGGCTTCAGCCGGGATGTCTTCCCGTTTGTACCTTCCGACCATGATTTCACCGTCAGACGTGATCACGCGCGGCGGAGTCAGTTTTTCGTAAAATTCGTACTCGTCCTTTCGCCTGCCGATGAGCGCATCATCCAGTTTATTGGTATATGCGGTTTGGCGAAGCTCTTCAAAAGTGAGATAGTATATATCTTCCTTTTCAAGAATGACGCCTGCCTGAACGAGCTTTTCTGCTTCTTTCATCAAGGCCTGCTTATAAACGAAATAGCGGCTGATCATGCCGTATTTGGGATATTCACGATAGCCGATGAAATCCCTGATCAGGCCGATCATGCGTTTTGTTTCACCGGCCTTTTGTTCCCCATCCGGCAACTTAAGCAGCCGGCTGAGCAGCTCCTGTTCTTTTTTCAATGCTTCCTGACGGCCTTGCTCAAATTTCCGATGGCCTTCCCCCGGCTCAAAGTTTTTGATGTTGCTCAGAATCATGGAGACGAGCGCAGCCGGTTTTTCGCTCCAACGGGTTTTTGTAATATCGATTTCTCCTACACACCGCATACCGTATTTGCTGAGATAATCATGGATAGCTCTCCGGGCTTCCCGTCCGCCTTGAAACTTCTTAAGTTCATCCAAAAAGTTATTATCTTTTACACGCTGCAAATACGCTATCACCTTAGGATAAGGCCGGATCACATCCGCCACTTCCAGCAGCTCAAGCCCCATTTCCGAAGTGATATTGTTGGGCACGGAATGGGAAAGCGTGTCTGCGGCGTTTTTCTCGCCCAGCCACTCTTCCATCTTTTCATTGATCCATGAGGAGGCATTTATGGCAGCCATAAACACCCTTGTACTTTGCGGATCAAATAAAATCTTCTTTAATTGCTGGATATCTTCCGCTATAAACTCGAATAGCTCCGGTCCCGCTTTCGTTTGTATGTTTTGTTTGAGCTCTTCTATGGACGCTCGATTCCGCCTGATCAAATCGGAGACGATCGCCGGATCGATTTCGGGCTGCTCCTGCATACCAGAAGAAGGCACGCCTTGATGATTGCCGGGGTTCTGTTCTTTTTTCTCATCCACCATGGGTTTTATAAAATCCCCCCGCTCTATGATTGTCTCAAGCGCGTCTTTGATCAGCGGATCGGATTTGCCGAAGGTATCCAGCAAAATTTTTCTGCCGGCAGTCGATATTAGATTGTCCGTAACATCCACAAACAGCCTTCCGCCGGCTTTAAGCATGGGTGCATTCGTCGTCTTAAGGAAAAAAGACAAACCCAGTGGTTTCATAGGGTCGGTCATCATCTGGTTATGGCCGACAGATATATATACGTGATTTTCCTGATCCGTAGCTTTGGGGATTGGGTACAAAGTTGTGATTGGCCGGCTCTGGACAATGTAAAATACATCATCAGCCAAGCACCATTCAATATCCTGAGGGCAGTCAAAATGTGCTTCAATCTTTCTTCCTATGGTCTCAAGCTGCAAAATTTGACCATCCGTCAGCGCCTGCATGGTTGTAAATTCAGGCTCCAGCTCCTGCTTAATCGTGCCTCCGGCCTTTGCGGCGTAAACAGCCAGCTTCTTTACGGATATCTTCTTATCAATGATCTTGCCGCTTCGCACTTTATAAACATCTGCATTCGTAAGGCCGGAAACCAGAGCCTCTCCAAGGCCGAAGCCGGCATCGATGGAAACCACCTTCCTGTTGGAGGTGACGGGATCAGCAGTAAACAGTATTCCCGAAGCCTGCGGGAAGACCATCTTCTGAATCACCACCGAAAGACTTACTTTGCGATGATCAAAGCCGTTTTGAATGCGGTAGGTTACCGCCCTGCCGGTAAACAGCGATGCCCAGCACTTTAAGATGTGCTTGAGGACCTCATCTTTTCCGATAACGTTCAGGTACGTATCCTGCTGGCCGGCAAAGGAAGCAGTAGGCAGATCCTCCGCCGTCGCGCTGGAACGAACAGCGTAAGGCTCATTCTCTCCAAGCCTAATAAGGCTTTGGACAATCTCTTCCTGCATGTCTTCAGGGACGGTTACCCCTTCGATGAGGCTGCGAATCTCGCCGCTAAGTTTGGCGGTTTTATCCCGGTCATCAACCTCTAATTTCACTAACTGGTCCAGCAATGTGTTAATTGACGGTGTTTCCCCAATGATTCGCTTATAGGCTTCAGTGGAAACGCAAAAGCCGTCCGGCACGCGTATGCCTTCCATCCTGTTAAGTTCCCCAAGGTTCGCACCTTTCCCCCCGGCAGCCATGCTTTTTGTTTTGTCAATGTCCTGTAAACTTAACACATAGGAGCTCATGTATTTGCCTCCATAGATTGTCCTGTATTACCCATTTCCCATAATATCCGACTCGCTGAACAAACAGGCAACAGCTTCCTCATAAGCGTGCAAACTTTGTGCCTTTTTGATCCGTTTTAAGGGTTTTGCATTGTCGGAAAACGTAAGTATCATATAGCTCCAGAGTTCTTTCATTTTGAACAAAACATCCTTTTCTCCAAAGAGTATTCTTTTATATCCGCCATATATTTGATCATGAAAGTTCTTAAGTAAACTCTTTTCAAGCTTGATATTGTACAAAAGCTCCTCGACAAGGCCGGGATTCATTAATAGCCCTCTGCCAAGCATGACCGTTCCTACATCCGGGTACCCGGCTGCAAATTCTACGTAATCCTCTTGTGTAAATATGTCGCCATTATAGCAAACGGCGTTTTTGCTCCGGCTTACAGCCGCCTGAAAAGCCGCCATATTCGGTTTGTTTTTATAATAATCCTTCTGAATCCTGGGGTGTATAATAAGTTCCTCCATGGGGTACTTGTTGAATATTTTCAACAGCTCATCAAATTCCTCCGGGCTGTCCTTGCCTATCCTCGTTTTGACGGAGATTTTTGTGATCTGCTGACTAAAAATCTTCTCCAAAAACAAATCGAGTTCCGCCTTTATTATAAGAAATCCGGACCCTCTGTTTTTGGATACAACCGTTCCTGATGGGCAGCCCAAATTCAAATTGATTTCACCATAACCCAACTGCTTTATTCTCTTTGCCGTATGAATGAAATCATCCGCGTTATTGGTCAACAGTTGTGGAACCAAATTGAACCCCTGGTTGTTCTCAGGCAAAATATCATTCAAATCACGGGTCTTAAAGCTCTCGCTTTGATTTGCAACGATAAACGGGGAGAAATATTTTGCTATTCCCTTTGAAAAGAAAGCATGATGGGCGTTTCTGTAAATATATCCGGTCAAGCCCTCCAAAGGCGCGAAGTAAAAATTCATATATGCATGCTCCTAACTATTTACCTGGTACCCTATCGCTCACATTTCCTGCTCGTTTTTTCGTCAATCAATGCCCTTAACAGCTTTAGTTTATCATCCTTTTCGAAATACTCCCTCCCATATTCCAGGTTAAACCGATAATCAAAATCCGGCGGATTGTTGCCCTGGTTATGCTGGATAATGGTTTCCGCCTTATCCAAAGCCTTGACCATCCCAGCCTCAGGTGTGGCATTGTCATTGTACTCCTTCCAAATATCCATCAACCTTTGAGCCAGCGGTTCGGGAAGGATCGAAAATACCGCTTTCGCCGCGCGGCATTCCGTATCATACTTTCTTTCCTTATCGGGATTCAGGGCAGCGGATATATCGCCTTCATAGATTTCGCCGATATCATGGATCAGGCTCATCATCAATACTTTTGACATATCCAAGCCGGGGTAGTCGTTGGACATGATTCCAGCAAATAAAGCAAGGCGCCAGGAGTGCTCGGCAGTGCTCTCCCTGCGCCCGCTGCCAGTCCATGCCGTACGGATAACAGATTTCAATCTTTCTGCTTCTTCAATAAACGAAATGTATTTCTCGATTTCCATATTTCTTCACCCGTTTCAATATCTGCCCTTAGCAGATACGCTTTCTGTTACAATGATTACATTATCTTTTTCACATACGGAATCAGCCGGACAATATAGGCAACACCGAAACAGAGCGGCAAGCCGATCACCGCCGCCAGGCCGAACTTCAACAGCTGCTGCATCCGCAAGCCGGTCAGCGCCAGATTCAGGAAAACGATGACCGGCACATGGATGACGTACACGGTGAAGGAATGCCGGGATAGGAACCGGCCGAATTTCTTCCCGCCATCTAAGAACCAGCGGAAGAACGTAATGAGCGCAAGGCTCATCCCAACGGCGAAGATCGAGTCCCACAGCGCGAATACGGCCGACTGCCAGCTCCCGTAGCCTATCCACACGCTGCCAGAGCCTATAAACACCGCAACAGGGAACAATATGACCGTCGCGAGCACGGCCAAAACAAATCCTAGCTTCCCGAGCGAACCGGAAACCGTTCGGAGCCAGTCAAGTTTATAGGCAAGCATTCCGATCAGGAAAAAGCTCAGGTACTGTGCGAGATAGCCGAGCGACGGGAACTCAAGCACGGGTATTCCGTATGGAATGACGATTCGAAGCAGGTAGCTGGCCACCGCCAGCGCCAGCATGAAGAATGCCACTTTAGGGAACGTGAGCTTCTTGGGCGCGTCGTCCGCCAGGCGTTCCGGCCTGTTTTTCACAATCGTCCGCCACGCGAGGTAGCCCAGATCGAAAACGAGAAGCATCACCACAAACCACATTTGATCCAGGGTAAACAGATTCCCGATGGGCTTATGCGCAATTTGATGGCTGCCCCAGGCCACCAAAGGGCTAATGATGAAGACATAAACGAGCGTGGGTATTAAGAGCCGCAGCAGCCTGTCCTTGAGGAATTGTGCCGGCCCCTTGCGCTCGTATGACCCGGGCATGAAATATCCTGAGAGCAGGAAGAGCAGGCCCATGAAGTATGCCTGGTTCAGCATCAGAAACAAATACAAGCCGAAAATCTCGGCCAGGTGCTGCAGCACGACGAGTATCACCATCCATGTGCGCAGATTGTCGGCGAAATACAGGCGTTCCCCAGTTCTTTCCGCCGGAAGGCTTGCCGCGCGGTTTCCCTCAACAAGAGCGCAGGATAAAAGGCATGAAAGAGCCAGCAGGATGAGCCCCATGCCAAACCCGATCGCCGCGATTAACCCTAAGTTGGAAGCAGAAACCTGTGCCGCCGTGCCCGCCTGTTCCAGTATGTTCGTTTTTCTCGTAAGGACGAAGAGGAGTATGAAAATCAAATAAAACGGCAGGTTGGAAAAGATATATACCTTGGAGAACGAAAACTTAAAATACAGCGGAAATATCACCGCGGTCATCAAGCAGGCATAAAGGAAGCCCACGGACATATAGGTAAGGAATTCAAGGCTGTTCATTCCCCTATTGGTGAAAATGGAAACGCTATATGCCACTGTCGCCGCGATGATACCGTTTATGACGACGATGCACAGGGCGTACAGGTATCTGCCTATAACGACTTCGGATTTCTTGAGCGGCAATACGCCATACAGTTTTTCGAGGTTGTTTTTTTCGTATACGGAAAAGCACTGGCCGGCAATAGGCGTCGAAATGACCATGATAATCAGGGCGCCATAAATGGGTATTTTTGTAATAACGGCGAAGAAAACCCCGATAATATCAATGATGAACATCGGATAATGCGACTTCATAATATGGTGATCAAGCTTCACCGAATTGAGTATATTACTCATTATTTATGCCTCCTTTGCTGATTGATACCAGGATCTCATCGATAGTGGGCGTATCGGTAACGATTTCCGGAGCCAAATGTTTCAGCTCGGCGGCCGGTATAAGTCCCGCAAATCCGGCGATATTTGTGGTGAGCCCGATGGTTTTTTCCTTCAGCACATCCGTCAGGTCATGCGGGCTCCCCCTTATGATGCAGAAGCTTTCCAGAAGATCATCTTTGGTTCCGGAATAAAAGATACTCCCATGATCAATCAGCGTAATATAATCGGCGATTTTTTCAAGGTCAGAGGTAATATGGGTTGAAAAAAGAATGCTTTTCTGCCCGTCGGCGATATATTTCCCCAATATGTTAAGCAGCTCGTCGCGGGCAACGGGATCGAGTCCGCTCGTCGGTTCGTCAAGTATCAGCAACTTTGCCTCATGTGACAATGCAACAGCCAGCATCAGCTTCATTTTCATGCCGCGGGATAATTCTTTCACCCTTTTGTTCATGGGAAGTTTAAAGCTGCTTACATATTCATTGAAGGCCGAACTTCTCCAGTTGCTGTAAAAGCGCTTAACAGCATTTTCGACTTCCCGCACTTTCCAGGTATCGACAAAAAAGATATCATCGAAAACGACGGCAACATCCTGCTTTATTCTCTGCTCGTCCTGCACATTGTCCAGGCCAAATATTTTTACTTCACCGCCATCCCTGTCCATCATATTGAGGATCAGCCGGATTGTGGTCGTCTTGCCGGCGCCGTTTTGACCTACAAATCCCATGATATAACCCATCGGTAAAGAAAAGGAGATATTATTCAATGAAAAATCTTTATAGTTTTTGCAAAGCCCTTTTATTTCAATAGCGCTATTCATATGGATTTCCCTCCAACATAGATGTAAGTAGTTGCTTAAGTTCTTCCTGAGGCATTTTAGCTGTCTTTGCAGCATTTATGGCAGATGCAAAACCATCTTCGATTTTGCGAAGCAGCTGCTCACGCATAAGCTCACTGTCCTTGGGAGAAACGTAACAGCCTTTACCTTGTATATTTACAATAAAGCCTTCCTGCTCTAAATCCGAATAAGCTCTTGTCGTGGTCACTACACTTATTTTTAGTTCACTGGCAAGCTGCCTGATGGACGGAAGCATGTCGCCTTCGCCTAATTCATCGCTGAATATGGCCTCCTTGATCTGTTCTTCAATCTGCTCATAAATAGGTTTCCCTGACGCGTTTCTGACAATAATCCGCAATACAAAATCACCCTCATCTCGCCCAACGTATCTTTATCAATTTATTGTCTTTAGTGTAATCACTGTATGTATCGAATAATAACACTCGCATGATAGTATGTCAATATTTTTTGTTTTTAACAGAAGCGGAAATACGAGATAAAGAGCTGAATCGAGCATAATAAAGTTAGCAAATCGCCTATTCATGTTTAACGGTGATATCCAGGTTGCCAAACCTCAGAAAATCTTTAAATAGCTATTGACAGGAACCTACATTAAAACATTCACTAAGCTTGCATCAATTATCAGCCGTTTCGTTCGTTGTATGCCATTAATGCGGCATCAGCTCTTCCGCAAGTAACCCACAACGCAGGCTTTATATGGTTCTAGCAATGTAGAAGTGAGTGTAAAACTACGCTTTCTTCGTCCTTAAGATCGCAAAAAGCTTAATCTACGAGCCATTTACCAACAAAATCATCAATTATCCAAAAAAAATCTGCCGCTAAAGCTCGGCTAAGCTTTAGCGGCAGGTTGAAATAAAACTACTTCTGCTTAAGAGTTTTCCGCCCCGAAAAAGCACCGCAATGAGTGTAACTGGGATGGCTGCTATTGCCATGATCAACGGCATAATGTTAAGTCCAAGCGTAATAAAGAGAAGCCAGCAAAGCGGAACATACATAAGAAGAATACCGATACCAAACACCGCCGCTGCAATCATTTTTGCTGCGATTTTCTTCTCAAGCAACGCCGCAATCACAAGACCAAGCAACGGGAGAGTCATCAAATAACTTGCGGCATTGAAAAAGATAGCCGTTACAGCCGCTAAAAGCATCATCAGTGGCATTACACCAACCAGTGTTTCGGTAAACGTATGTTTCCGCATAAGCAAAGCAAACAAGGCATACGCAACCGCTGAGATAACCGCCGCAATGCACACAAAAGCAGGAATGCTAAACTGCATTTCATCATCCAGATGTTTTATAAGTCCAGCTGAATCAGCCAGCATGGCCGCGCCCAGGCTAATCAGAGCTGAAGCGGCAATGACCAATAGCTGAACGCCTGCGGCGGACAGTATCCTGAGAGACCCAATATTGCCGCGGCGCAGCTGCCATATAAGCCACGCAAGAGCGGCTAAAACGGCGGCTCCGGCCAGAATGCGAGCGAACAGGCCGTTCATCAATACAAGCAGGCCGGGCAGCAGCGTAAAATAAACGCCATCCTGCCGGCTTTCGCTGTCCTTCAGGGAGGAGCCCGCCGCGTAATCGCTGAGCTCAAACGCGTTTAGTCAGATTCATTATTTGAATTCGACCATGAATATGATTGATATTGACACCGCAAATGACGTATTTGCAGGCTTTTTCACACACTTAATTGTCCACCCATGACAATAATACCACACACTCCACATGCTCTGTATGTGGAAACAAATCCACAAGCTGTATGGCCCTTACCTTATATCCCCGCTCATGCAGATATTTCACATCCCGGCTTTGGGTCCCCACGTTAAATATATACACCCCATCGCCGTAGGGCGCGACGACCCGGCGCGCCGCTACAAACACATTCATTGCCTTAATAGTACTCATCCTCTAGCCATCTCTGGATTTTCATCAATGTACTTCCATATTTCCAGGTATTCCTCTTCATTTCGAATGATCCGGTCATAGTAAGAATCCTGCCACATATTAAATCCAAATTCCCGGTTCGTCAATTTCTTCAGTGCTGCAATAGCCGTCGGAACCAATGCATTCGTGGGCTGTGATGACTTTGTGACCACACCTTCGTTTTTTATCATGATAATAATATGAACATGATTCGGCATGATAAAATATTTATCTATCGAAACATTCTCATAATGCATTTCTATGCTATCGATGTATTTGCACACAACTTTCCCATATTCAGAATATTCCATATGCGGCGCACCGAGGCCAAAGCGCCCTACAATTTCCCCCAGCCTATGTTGCCTGTTTTTCACACAGAATGTTATGAAATACGATCCGATGCTGCTGTAGTCGTATTCTTTCAGTCTCGGATGTTTCCTTTTTGGCAATTCATTCATACATGCATCTCTCATTCGTAGTGCGCGACGATTCGGCGCGCCGCTTGTCGCCATGATCCTATGTTCAAAATTTTCAATGTGCGGCGTGCCGAGTCGTCGCGTACTACGAATTTGTCAGTATCCCGATTCCAAAGGCCTATTCTAAGCGCGGAACGCCGTCCTTCCTCTCCAGTGCCACCACGCACTCCACATGCTCAGTATGCGGGAACATATCCACCGGCTGTATGGCCCGGATACGGTATCCCCGTTCATGCAAAAACCTCAAATCCCTTGCCTGCGTTTCCACATTGCAGGAAATGTACACTACCCTTTTTGGCGCAAGCTTGCACAGTGCCGAAAGGAATTCCTCGCTGCTGCCGGCTCTGGGCGGGTCCATGAACACCACATCGGCGGTTTTGCCTTCCTCCGCCATTTTCACCATCACCCGGCCTGCGTCGCCTTTCAGAAAGGATACGTTTTGAATGCCATTACCCTGCGCGTTGCGGTTGGCATCGTTCACCGCGGCGGGGTTGATCTCTATCCCAATGGCCTGCCCGGCAGACTTCGCTGCTGCCAATGTCAGCGTACCGATGCCGCAATATGCGTCGATGACTGTTTCCTGTCCCGTAAGCTCCGCCAGGCGGATGGCCTCCCGGTACAGCACCTCGGTTTGAACGGTATTCACCTGGTAAAAGGAGCGTGGGGATATGGTAAAGCACAGGCCGCACAGCGTATCTTCAATATACCCCGGGCCGTAGAGCACATGCTCCACAAAGCCAAGCACCGCGCTGGTTGAACGTTGGTTGATATTCTGCACCACAGAGGTGATGCCGGGCTGCTTTTCAAGAAGCATGGATATAAAGTTTTCTTTTTCCGGAAAGGAAGCGTGGGCCGTCACCAGCACCACCAGGATCTGGCCGGTATAGTGCCCCCTTCGCACCAGCGCGTGGCGCAAAAAGCCCGTATGCCTGTCCTCATCATAGACGCTAAGGCTGCATTCCGTGGCGGTTTCCCGCACCGCACGCAATACATCGTCCGTTTGGGGCGCATGGAGCAGGCATGCATCCACCGGAATCACCTGGTGCGTTCCTTCCCGGTAGATGCCGGATATCAGCCCACCTTTTGATGTGGCAAAGGTGGCGATGGCCTTGTTGCGGTAATGGTCAGGGTCTGCCATACCTAAAATAGGCCTTGGCTTGCCGAAGGTGGACAGGTGCTTTTTTGTAAAGGCCTGCTTCTTTTTCAGCTGCTCGGGATAGGGAAGGTATATAAGGGGGCAGCCGCCGCAGCCTTTCGTTTTAGCATCGCAGGCCATGAAGGTACTTCCCCTTTCCAAGGATGATATCTTTTCTTTTTGCATGTCAAACATCCGCATGCTTTTGATAGACGGTCTCGCCGCCCACCATGGTGAAAAGCACTTGGGCATCGCCTATCTCTTCCGCCGGTATGGCAAATATGTCACGGTCCATAAGAACCATGTCTGCAAGATATCCGGGGTATATGCGGCCCATGCGGTCCTCGTCGAAGTTCGCGTAAGCGCTGCCCAGCGTATAGCTGTCCACGGCGTCATACACATCTACCCGCTCCTCCGGGAAAAAGGCGGTCCCTGTTTTGTCATCCGGGTCGGTCCTTAAAACGGCGCAGGCGATGCCTTTCAAGGGATTCAGCGTTTCCACAGGGCAGTCGCTTCCGTAAGCTACATGCATGTGAAGGCGGTTCATGGTGCCAAAGGCATAGGAGGTGGAGGCCAACTCCCTGCCCACCCGCTTTTCCGCAATATGCATGTCGCTGGCCAGAAAGATTGGCTGTACAAGCGCCAGAAGATCATTCTTCGCCATGCGCGAAACAAGCTGCCGGTCGGTGATCTGGCAGTGTATGATGCCATGGCGCAGAGGATTATGGCCCTTGTTTGTCACGGCCTCAAAGCACGATATGACGGTGTCCATGGCGCCGTCGCCGATGGCGTGCACCGCGGCTTGAATGCCGTTCTGCGAAGCCTTTTGTATATAGGCGGCCATTGCTTCCGGCTCCAGCACCCGTATACCGCATGTTTCAGGCGCATCCGCATAAGGTGCTCTCAAAAGAGCTGTTCTGGAGCCAAGGGAACCAACCGCAAACAACTTCAGCGGCCCCATTTTCAAAATGGGAGCATGAAGGTATGTGCCGGTGCGGTATCCCCTTTGGATATACTCGTCCAAATGAGCCTCGCACCCGATCCCGGCCTGCTGGGTCACGCGCAGGCGCAGCCCTTTTTCATAAAGCCTTGTGTAGATACGGACCATTTCGTCCATATCCCCACCAGCCGCATCCTGGCTTGCCACCGCGGTCAGGCCATGCTGTAAGGCATGGCGCATGGCAAATTCCAGCTGTACCTCTTTTTCCTGTTCGCCGGGCTCCCGCACGACCCTCCACAGGATGTCCATGGCGTTCTCGCGGAAGATGCCGGTGGGCTCCCCCGCTTCGTCCACGTCTATCTGCCCGCCCGCAACCTTCGGGACCGGCCTTCCGATGCCCGCCAGCTCCAGCGCTTTTGAGTTGCAGCACACCATGTGCCCGCACTTGCGGCTGATGATGATGGCATGTTCGGTGGAAATTTCATCCAGATCGTGAAGGTTTGGCAAGCGCACTTCATCGGTAAACTGCTCCTGATCCCAGCCCCTGCCGGTGAGCACGGCTCCGGGTTTGAGCTTCAGCCGGGCTATGGTCCCGCGGCCCCTTTCCACCAGTTCGCCGATGGATGTAACATTGGCGGCGGGAATCTCGCCGGCCGTGCGGCCAAAATACATCAAATGCATATGGCAGTCATGAAAACCTGGCAACAGCAGGCGTCCGCCGGCATCCACTCGCTCGGCACCGGCGACAGCCTGTGACAGCACTTCCTCATTCGTGCCGGTCAAGGCAATATGTTCTCCCCTTACCAGCACCGCCTGGGCGAAATTCTCCCGCCCGATATATACTTTTGCATTGAAAATCACTTTATCCATAGCATCCTCCGGCGGTAAATTTGCCAGGCACATTTTACCACGGCGCCCGCCATTGTACAAGGGAAGCGACAGAGAACGGTCTGGGGAAGGGCGGGAAGGGGACTTTTAAAAAAACCCTCCGGCTATCTCAAACATCTCCGTGATTCGCTGCAGCAATCACGGCCTCCGCCGGAGAAGCCAATAAACAAACGATGCCGTAGGGGCGATTCATCGCCCCTACGGCTTTCAGGCAAAGATGAATGGATTTACCAAGCTGTCACGCCCCCGCAGAAAAACCAACAAGAATGCTGTATTGTGAGGGGCACTTATCATTCCCCCGCTTAAGCTTGATACCAAGAACGCACCAAGCTGACGATTCACCAATGCCCACATTCAGCATTTTCTTTAGCTGACAGTCCACCAGGCCACGCATCAACCAAACTCCTATTTTTCCCATAGCATCGGATCGGTGCCCCTCAGCTTACATATTGCTTCTAAAAAGAAGTAGTCTCCATAAACGATGTTCACGTGGCGGCCGGCCCCGTCATCATGATAGCTGGCGGTGCATTTTTGCAAAATACCGAAGCGGTCTTGTGACCAGTCGGCGCACAGTTCATCCAGGGCGTTAAGCATACGCAATGCGGCATGCATATACTTTTCGCCTTCCTCTGTCGTAACATGTTTGGCAAGCTCTATGAGCCCGCAGGATGCGCATGCGGCGGCAATATTGTCGATCCGCTCTTCCCCCTTGGGCTGGCGGAAATCGCAGTCGGTCAGACCATCCTCCCGGATATTGGCAATAAAATAATCAGCGATTTTCCGTGCGGCGTCAAGGTAGCGCGCTTCCCCGGTATTCATAAAGCTGATGGTAAAGCCGTACAGCGCCCACGCTTGGCCGCGGGACCAGGAGGAGCCCTTTTCATAGCCCTGGCCGCCGGGAGAATCCAGCGCTTCCCCTGTGGCGGGATCGAAAATCATGATATGGTTACAGGAGCCGTCTTCCCGAAGAAAATAGCGAGTAGACATATCCGCGTGACACTTGGCGATGTTTACATAGCGCGGGTCACCCGTTTTTTCTGTGGCAAAGTGCAAAAGGCTCAGGTTCATCAGGCAGTCCACAATGGCCCAGCCTTCTTTTCCCCTGCCGTTCCAGGCGCGGATAAAGCCAACAGGATTAAAGCGCCCGGCAAGCACGTCGGCGGCAATCAGCGTTTGGCGAAGCGCTTCCTCATTGCCTGTCAGCCGCCAGTCGGCACCGAAGGACAGAAGGTACATAAAGCCCATGTCATGGTATAAAAGGTCGTGCCGCACAAGCTCCGCCGCCAGCAATTCCTGCACGCGCCTTGCCTCCAGCATAAACTTCTCTTCCCCGGAGGCGGCGTAAAGCTGCCACATGATGGCCGGCCAGAAGCCGCCGGTCCACCAGCTGTTGCCGTCAAAGGGCGAAGGGATCCATGTGCGGCCCTCGCTTTTGTAAGGAATCATCCCCTCCTTTGCGGCATCATCCATGGACCAAAAATATTTATCTTTGAATTTTGAAAAAGTTTCATTCAGCCAACTTTGCATATACCGCTGCCTCCTTGGGGATATTCTGCCATTTTGCCATACCGTCCTCCGCTGCGCCAAGAACCGCAGATACAAGCACTGTTTCGCCAGCCGGTATCTCCGCACGCAATGTAGGCAGCACCGTTCTTGGATACAACAGGTTGGTGTTTGGTTCGGGCACGACGATTTGTGATGCTTCATAACCGTGAAGGTTTACAATGCCGCTTACCAGGTTACCGCATACGGCCAGCGCTGTTTTGCCATCCGTTTGGGTCTTTGCAAGGCCCGGCCCATCGTCCCGGCTGACGGCATATCCTCCCTCCGCTGCATACAGCCTGCGGGGTGTTGTGATTTTGTGAATGCGGATATGCCAGTCATTCAGGGGAATGACCGTTGATTCCACCTTTACATCCGGATAGGGGCGCCAAACGGATTCCACTTTGTCACCGCCGATTTTGTACTCCGTGCAGCCATGCCTTACATGCCAGTACGCTTCATCCTCGCTCATCGCCAGCATGCTGTCGTATGCGCCGCGGTTCAGCATGAGGCCGCTTTTGGGCACGCTGAAAGCAAAGGCCGTGGAGTAGGCAAACTTTTCATACTTGGCTTCCGAATGGGCATGCTCGAAAGCGCGGTTGCCGGCGGGAAAGGCCTGCACGTGTTTGCTGTGTTCATCCCGCACGATCAGCATGCGGGCGTGCTCTTCCATGAAAAGAGCAGGCGGAGTATGCTCCTTCTCCATGCTTGTCCAGAAGGGATGATCACCAGCCAATGCCAATGGAGCGAAAGCCTTCATGGCCCAATAGGGCGAACCCGGCGCATTATAGCCTTCGGCCATGATGAGATTGGGGTACCCATAGCCAATGGTCAGCACCCCATCCTGTGTAAAGATAGGCCGTGAGAACCATTTGCGCATGTTCTTGAGCAGCAATCCTTTGTAAACGCCCCAGTCCTCCCTTACGTTTTCGCTGTCGCCCAGAGGCAGCGCGCCAAAGAAGGCGCTTTGGGCAAAACGGTAGCTGAGGCTGCGGCCGTAGGGCAGCGCTTCTCCGTCAACTGAGAACCAATTTTCAAAGCGCCTTGCCATCAGCCATGCCCGTTCCCGGTACGTTTTGCAGCGGCCGGGGTCCAGCTTTTCCATAGCTCTTGCGTACAACAGGCCGTAGTAATGGAAGCCCCAAGGGGTATAGTAGTCCCGCTGGTCCATGTAATCGTAATACCAGCCGTCACCCTCGTAATGCTCCTCTATCATGTCCAGATCATTGGCCAGCATCTTGGCGTCATAGGGCAAGTTATTTTGCAGGAAACCCACATTGACCAGCACCCGGAAGAAACGCCAGTTGTTCTTGGGCATGTCGTACAGGTTGATCTGGTTCATAAAGCGGTGGATGTTCCCCTGCGTCTTGTGGTCATGAACAAAGTAAAATGCTTCCGGTATAAAGATCAAAGCCATGCCCATGACGGCCATCTCCACCATACGCTGGTCAAAGGGACCGATATCGCCCCAATACTCGGGGTGATTGGGATCCGTGCCGTTTTTTAGTCCCTCCATCCACTTGTCCCACAAAGGCCGGACTGCTGCCGATTTACCCATCATCAGGGGCGTTAAAGCCCACAAGGGACGGGACCATGCTTCCATTACTGCTATGGAATCGGGATATACCGCGCCCGTGTCCCCCAGATGGAGACGGGCACAGCCGGGAGACAGCTTTTTAACAAGCGGTGTCAATAATTGCAGGGCGGCCTCTTCAAAATCCGCCCTTGTCTTAAGCGGATTGTTTTGTACGGGATTTAACATTCCATAGCCCTCCTGGATATTTCAAAGGTGCGGCATTGCTCTTTAAAATCAGGCGAAGACAGCGTTAAGCGCCACAGACTGCCGGGGAAGTTCCGCGCCATACGCCGGTCGGTAACGGGGATTTCTTCCACCGAAGCTTTCAGTGGCTCATCAAAGCGCATGATCATCTTTTCCGTTTGCAGCATGCCGGCCGCAATCTCCGGACGGTGGCGGAGCATAAACACCCATGTGACAGGTGCAGCGATTTGAAGCCTTACCATATCGGTAAGCACGAAAGCATTATCCCGATACCCAGCCATTCTTACAAGGGACAATATGTTTGCTTCCTTGGGATAGGCCGCCGCCATGTCCAGAGAGATCCCGCTTTCCTCCATCTTAACATCATGGGCCGTGAATGCACAGCCTGGCTGCTGCTCAAAGCCCGCAACTATGGGAACATTGTGATTCATGCTTCGTGTGTTTAGGAGGGTATACCGCTCAGGGCCGAAGGTCTTGGCGGTATACACCATATTGCCTGCATCCACGATCTCCGGTCCGTCCTCCACGTATAACAGAAAGCTGCCTACATCATTATGGTTGTGGTTCTCTCCGTTGTGGCCGCCCTTCACAGCTGCATACAAGCCGTCTTTTTTAGATGCCCACACCTGCAAATCTGACAGGATCACCGTACCCGCGCCGCGGTTTTCACCTTGCGGTTTGGGAACCATGAAAAACAGTTTGCACAGCACACGGTAAGTTTCCGGCGTATCTTTGGGCAAAATCCCTTCCGCCAGGGCGGCGATTTCTGTGCCCAGAGCTTTAAGCCCTGCTTGTCCTGTTTTCACACCGTAGCGGTATATCCGTTCCCCATCCAGCATTGGTCTAGCATCACAATCGGCGAAATTCCAGAAATACGGTCCGGCAATGTGGGCTTTTAACGGAAACGCGCCGATGGCTTTGATGAGCGGCTCATCATAAAAGGATACACATCCGCCTGTCAAATGTTCAATATGCTCCAAACAATCCAGCAGCGAACCGCCGGCCATGTTCCAATAACTGACACCTTCATCGCATCCGCCATCCTTGGGCATAACGGCAAGATAACTGTCCAGCATGCGCATGGCCCGCTTGATGCCATCGCTTAAGCGGCCGTCATCCGGCTCCATCAACAGCATTGTTGCGATCACGTTGGATAATATCCACGGCGTCCAGTTGTTCACATCGCTCCTGATCATGCCCATCCACCAGAAATCATCATGGTGAAAGAAGGGCTTCACAATCCGCCGTTCAGCCTCCAAATACACACGCCGTACGATCAGTGGGCTGACCGCATCCAGCTTATCCTTCAGAAGGTAGCAAGTCCATAGCAGCAGCGCGGATGTCTGGGCCGCAAACAGGTCGATATATGGGTTTTCAATGTCAGGCAGAGGCCGCTCAGAAGCCGGACGCATGCCGGGATGGGAGGAGCCGTTGTGGGCGCTTATCCCCCAGAAGCTTTCCTCACAGATACACCACACCCCATCCACCACCTGGTCCATGTATGCACCGCTAAACTCAATGCATTCGGCCAGCATGGCATTTAACAGCATCCGGCGGCGGGTGAAACAGGGTGCTTCATACACCGACCTGTCCCCCGTTCTCACAAAAGCAAGAAACCGGGTGGCGGGAAGGGGCGGATAGTCCGTTCCCTGCTGCGCCCTGGCAGCGGATAAAATCTCTTCCCGCATACTTTGGGGAATACTTTCCCACGCAGCCCGGTCCGCAGCCTTTGGCATGGGCAGGCGCTTGTCTTTGGGCACAAAGGAAGCACGAAGGTCATTTTTCTCCAGGTATTCTGTAAACATATCGTTCCTTCTGTCTGCCGGTCAGACGGCATTTGAATCATGAAAACACCTTCAGCTTCTTTATCCTTTCAATCCGGTGGTAGAAATTCCTTCAATAAAATACCGCTGCAGGAACAAGAAAACGATCGTAACGGGCACCAATGAGCACAGCGAAGCCGCCATGATCAAATGATAATCGCTGGTGTATTGCTGTATGAAGCGGCGCAAGCCCACCTGTATGGTCTTGTTCGCATCCGTGGCCAGGTAAATCAGCGGACCCATGAAATCATTCCAGGTATTCACAAAAGTGAATATGGTAAGCGTTGCGATGGCGGGCGTGGCCAGAGGCAGAATAATGCGCGCCCAAATGCCGTACTCACTGAGACCGTCGATGCGCGCCGCCTCGTTCAGTTCGTTGGGGATGCCAAGATAGAACTGGCGCATCAGGAACACGCCGAAAGCGGAAAAGGACTGAAGTATAATAAGCGCCCAAGGCGTATCGTATAGGCCCATGCCCCGCATCATGATAAACTGCGGCAGCATGTACACCTGCCATGGCACGGCGATTGTGCCGATATAACAAAGGAACAATGCGTCCCGCCCAGGAAAGCGCAGCTTGGCAAAGGCGTAAGCAGCAAAGGAGGATGTGAGTATCTGCATCAAAGTGACTGAAACGGCCACAAAAGCCGTATTTTTGAAATAGGTAGTCAGCGGCACCCTTTGCCAGATGAGCACATAGTTTTCCCAGTGGCGCACGGAGGGGATCCATTCGATGGGATAGCGGAACACATCCTTGTCCAGCTTCAGGGAGGAGGAAACCATCCACACGAAGGGAAGGAGCGCCAGGCAAGCCAAAAGGGCCAGCACAATATACAGTACGGTTCTCCCCAATACATGCAAAGCGGAGGTTTGCCTGCGGCCAGATTTTGCTGTAATAGCTGACATATAAATTCTCCCTCCTTACATGTAATTAACCCACTTTTTTTCCGCTCTGAACTGGATAATCGTTACGCACAGCACAATGGCAAACAGCACCATGGCCACGGCACTGGCGACGCCGTACTTGATCTGGGTGAAGCTCAAAGTATAAATGTGATAGACCAGCATCAGCGTGGATCGGCCCGGACCGCCTTCGGTCATGATAGCTACGATATCGTAGATCTTAAAGCAGCTGATGACCATCATGATGGAGACAAAGAAGGTGGTGGGTGTGAGCATGGGGAAAGTGACCTTCCAAAACCTCTGCCAGCCGGTAGCGCCGTCCACTGTGGCTGCCTCATAAAGCTCTCTTGGCACGCCTTGCAGCCCGGCCAGATACATCACCATATAGTACCCGGCGCTGCGCCAGACGCTGACGATAATGATAGCCAGAATGGCGTGGTCCTTGCTTTGCGTCCAGGATTTGCCGATGCTTATGCCAAACACCGAAAGGAACTGGTTGATGGGGCCGAATTTCATCAACAGATAATTCCAGCATGTGCAGATGGCTACGATGGAAGCAACATAGGGAAAGAAGAATATCACCCGCAACAGCTTTGCGGTTTTCGCCGCCCGGTTCAGCACCATGGCCAATGCCAGGGAACAGGCAATGGTCAGCGGCACGGTAACAATGGTATATACCACAGTATTCCTAAGCGCTATGCCCAGGTCCGATTTCGTAAAGTTGAAATTTTTGAATATCGTTATAAAGTTATCAAACCCCGCCCATGTGATCTTATCAATGGGGCCGCCGTTCCAGTTCATGAACGCCAGCACGATGGAAAACAGAACCGGCACCAAGGTAAAAATCAAAAAGCCCAGGAAGTTGGGCGCGAGAAAAGAATAGGCAATGAATATGTTTTTTCTTTCCTGCCTTGATAGCTTGCGCTTTATGATATGGGCCGGGGCGGCATTTTGCACCATGTAGGACCCCCCTATTGGTAGTTTCATAAAAGGGGAAGGGAAGATGATCTCCCCTCCCCCTTTAAAGAACGTACAGCTTATTTGCCCAGCAGTTCCGCCACGCGGGTGTTCATGTTGGCGATGCCCTCATCCACGGTAACGGTTCGGGTCATGATGTTGGTATGCTCTTCGTTGACGATGGTCTGGATCTCGCTGACCTTGTCGACCACAGGCCACTCGATGCTCACAGCTGCGGGAACCAAAGCAGCCTTGCTTACTTCATCCTGGGGGAATCCGGGAACGGAGGCCAGGGTGGCGGCTATATCCGCTGACACATAAGCGGGACGGGTGCCCAGGGCGGCGATGGCCTTGGCGCCTTCCTCGGATGCGCGCCAGGAGATGAACTTCCAGGCCAGGTCCTTGTTGGCGGAAGATTTGTTGATGGCGGCACCGGTGACGGAACCGAAGGAGGAACCGGCAGCGACGCCTTCCAAGTGGGGAACAGCGGTGATGCCCCAGTCAAAGGTGAAGTTTCCGGCGTTCTTGTCCGCGATCAGGGAGCCGGCCAGCCAGTAGCCCATGGGCAGCATGGCGATATTGCCCTGTTCGAAGGCGTTGCGGTAATGCAGGCCGGAAGCCCGCAGCTCGCTGTAATCCATGCAGGCGCCCGCATCTGTAAGGCCCAGGGTCAGATCGTAGAAGTACTTCAGATCGCTGTATTCGCCGTCGGCCAATGTGTTCACGCCGTCGCACACGGCCCAGTTGGCCACAGCGGACAGCCAGGTATGGTAATGGGTGCCATAGGTCTTGTCTACACCCTCGCCGGAGGTCATTTTCTTGGCCAGTTCAGCGTACTGATCCCAGGTCATGTCGGAAGTGGGATAGGCAATGCCGGCCTTGTCAAACAGCGTCTTGTTGTAGAACAGTACCCAGAAGTCAGACCGGTAGGGCAGTGCGTACAGGGCGGCGTCGGGGCCGCGGTAGTACTTCTCCATGCCCACAAAGGGCTTGAGGTCATAACTGCCGGCGGCAATGTAGCTTTCCAGGCTTTCCACATAGCCTTGGGCAATCCAATTTTGAAGGTCGCGCACTTCCTTGACATCATACACATCGGTGGTATCGCCGGCAGCCAAGGCCGTGGCGACCAGTGTGGCATATTCCTGGGAAGCCGTGTCCACATACTGCAGGTCCACATCCGGGAAGGCAGCCTCAAAGGCAGCCTCGGTGGCTTGCAGATAGGCGGCGGAACCGGCGTTGACGTCCCATGTCTTTACGGTGAGCACCGTCTTCCCCTGGGCAAAGGCCATGGCGGGCATCAATGTCGCCACCATCAGGATGGCAAGCAGCAGGGCAGTAACTTTTTTCATGAAATGTCCTCCTTTTTCGTGGATATTCTCGGGTTTGACTTCAGCCTTCGGGAGAATGTAAGAAAAATGATGAAACAAGCAGAATCATTTTGTAAATTCTTTCACCAGTTTTCATGCCCGTTTGGCTTTCAATCCCTTTCCTTGTGGGATCATTATATAATTCGCACCATAGAATGTCAACAACCAAATCCAATATTGCTATATATTCCTGGTTTTCGCTGCTCACGAATGCAGATTTCAATGAAAGCAAATTGTAATCGCTTTCATTATTCTGTTGCCTTCCCCATCGATTCCATGTATAATGGATGCAGCCAGCCCGGCTACGGCTGAAATGGAAAGGAATGCCCTATGACAAACAAGCAGGTCACCATATACGACATTGCCCGGGAAGCCGGCGTATCCATCGCCACCGTATCCCGGGTCATGTCCGGGCATCCCAATGTAAGCCCCAAGACGCTTCAAAAAGTCAACGATGTCATCAACAGCCATAAATATGCCCCAAGCTCCGTGGCACGTGGGCTGGAGAAGGGGAGAACAGGGATCATCGGCATCATACTGCCGGAGGTTACCAACCCCTATTACGCCAGGCTGTATTGTGCCGCAGACGACGAAGCTCGCCGCCGGGGCTATTCCGTATGGCTGCACCAGCTTCCTCCCAGCCGCCCCTATGTAGAGCGGGAGGTAGTGGAGCAGCTTATCCGCCGGCGGCTGGACGGGGCGTTTTTCATGGGCGGCATTGTGGAATCACAGCACGAGGACCTGCCCGCCGCCATATCCGAGCTTCACAAGTACATGCCGGTAGTGGCCATCTGCCCGCCCATTGAGGGGCTGGAATGCATCTGCCTGTACAACGACCTGGCCACCGCCATCCATCAGGCGGTGCAGCACCTGCATATGCTTGGCCACGACCGTATCGCCTTCATCGGCGGTTCTTCCATGGTGCGCTTATCCGGCGCCAGGGGCCGCGGCTTTCTGGATGCGCTGGCGGAATTGAACCTCAAGGACGACACCGCCTACCACCATGAAGGCGGCTATACCGCGGAAGCTGGGGAAATTGCGCTATTGAAGCTGTTAACCGGCCTTCCCAGGGAAAAATGGCCTACCGCCATCATCGCCTTCAATGACCTGGTGGCTTTGGGCGCCATGAAGCAGCTTGCACTGATGGGCCTTTCCGTTCCTCAGGACATGGCCGTCATCGGCTGCGACAACTCCTTCTTTGCTCCCTACTTAAGCCCGCCGCTGACTACCATCGACCTTCACCCCGAGGAGCATGCACGCAGCGCCATCACCGAGCTTCTGACCGCGGTGGAAACACCTATGGCTCCCTTCCACCTCATGCGCGATGCAACGCTGGTGATAAGGGAATCCTGTGGCGTTAAACTAGGAAGACGGACTCTGAAATAATCCAATTCTAAATAAAATAGAAAGCCATGGCATTTTTAGCCATGGCTTATCTGATTTACCCGGTTACTTAAGCCCGCCCGTCAGCGCCCTGTGCACCGCCACCAGAATTGTCTCGCTGGTAAGTGTCGCGCCCGAAACGGTGTCCACCTCCACCGACTGGGCCTGTACAATGCGATCCGTCATGCCCGGCGCCTGATACTTGCCGCCGCCGTTCACCTGGCGGTTGACTGTAATATCCGTGATGCGGTGGTCCTTCACCGTTACGTTAAGATCCATGGAGCATATGAATCCGCCGGCCTTTCCGTTATAAACTCCGTCTTTGAGCGCTGCTAGGCCCACAGGTTCCATCTGCTCATAGTCCGCCTGGGTATTCTTTGCCAGAATCACAAGCCCCTCATAGGCGCCAACCATCGCAAGAACAAGGCAAGCCACTGCAATGACCACGATTCTAAGCCATTTAGGCATGTGCAATTTCATACTTTCGTTCCTCCCTGGTTAAATAACTGCTCCAAACGAACCCGCGGATTTTGATAATGTGTCTTGGCGGCCAGGCAAGTACCGGAGATGGCTTTTTGCGGACACCAACTGAAGCAAGCCGCACACTGCTGGCATTTATGAAGCCACACAGGCCTGCCATTCTTGATTTGAATGTTATTCACCGGGCACACGCGACTGCAAACACCGCAGCCGGTGCAGCTTACATCCACGCGGAACTTTTTGTCCTCCTTGGGGATAAGGATCCGTGCCAAAGGATTCAACAGCCCCGTCAGCAAATGATCTTTGATGGCTGCGGATGGAACAGGGATATTGGCTTTTTTTCCAATGGCATCCGCCATCTCCTCGAGCTTTTGCCGCCACTCGCTATCGGTCATCATCCGCCTGCCGAATTCCAGGATCCACCCTGCCAAAAGCGGAAACCCCCGCTTTTGAAGCAGCCTTTTTACAGACGAAATGGATGCGCCGGGCACGCCGCCGCAGGTGATGACGGCAAACAGGTAGCGCTGCTTCCCATCCGCCCGAATACACTTCAAAAAACCGCGTACATAGGCTGGGATGCCGAAATCAATGACAGGCAGTATGAACCCCACCAGCCCGTCAGGCAAAGCCACTTCCCCCTTCACGGACGACATGGACCGGATTTCCGTATCCGCTACAAGCCGGGCAAGCCCCTGCGCCACGCTCAGGGAGTTTCCCCTGCCGGAAAAGTAATAGATTACATTCTCCATGAATTCCCCTCCGATGCAATGTTTACACTGGAAACATTGGGAGTATACCACCTAATGTTTACATTGTCAACATTGTGTGGTAAAATATTTTTGCAAATTTGAAATCTGCCTGGAGGCGCTGACATGAGTGAAAAGCAGTACCATCACGGAGACCTGAAGCAGGAATTGATCCGCAAAGGGATTCAGCTGTTGGCCAAGGAAGGCTATGAGGGTTTTTCGCTAAGAAAGCTGGCAGCATCATGCGGCGTGAGTCATGCCGCGCCCTATAAGCACTTTCAAAGCAAGGAGGAAATCATAGCAGAAATCGGCAAGGTGATCAGTGTGGAATTTGGAAGCGCTCTTAACATGGCCGTCAGCCTTCATCCCAATGACTTAAAGCAGCAGCTGACCGCCATGTGCCGGGAGTACATTCATTTTATGGTCGAGAACCCCGACTATTTCCGCTTTGTGTTCATGACTTCCCATCAAAAGCCCATCGACATGAGCGACGGCATCCTTCAAGCGGGGAACAGGCTTCCCTTGGCCATTGCTCTTGATTGCACCAAGGCTTATTTTTGCCCGCTGCACGGAGAAGGCTGGAAAAATGACTTTCTGGCCATATGGAGCATGCTGCAGGGGTATTCGCTGATGATGATTTGCAGGACCATTGACGTAGGAGAGGACTATCTTCTTCCGATTCAAAGGATGGTAGAGGGGTATTTAGACAAAAAATGACCTGATATTGGAAAAAACGGATGAATTATGTCGATTTTTGTTTGCCAGTTTACGTCTTGTATGATATAATTTCCTTCATGTAGCAGTATTGCATACCCAATCGTTTACGGAAGAGGTATAGGGCAGCAAAACCGGCCTTCCGTTCTCTTATCGTTTATCTTGCGTTCAAACAGGAGGAGCCCTAAGATGATATCCAATAATCCAGCCAGGCCTGCAGAAATTATGGTCTTGGCCGGCGCGCAAGAGGACCTGGCCCTATTATCTTCCATGCTTACGGACCACGGCTATCAAGTCCGGCCCGTAGATTCTGCCGAACTGGCATTATCCTCGCTCAAAAGCCGGAAGCCCGATTTGATACTGATGGACGCCAGTTATTCGGACATAAGTGTGGATTATTTGTGCCGGCAAATAAAAGAGAACGGTCCGACATCTGATATACCCATGATTTTTATTACACAAATGGATGATGGGAGGGTGGCAGACCATCAGTTCGGTGATGCCGATTTTGTCACAAGACCCTGCCGCGAGGAAGAATTACTGAACAAAGTGCATAAACGTCTGGAAACGCGCTTTCATCAAAAAGAGTTTGAAGATTTGCACCGCAGCGTGTATGTGGCCCAGGAAACACTTCGCACAACACTTATGTCGGTCAGCGACGGCGTAATCTGCACGGATGAAGATGGCCGCATCACCATGATGAACGACGTAGCCAGGAATATGACAGGCTGGCTTTGTGACAGTGCCATTGGCCAGCACTCCCATGATGTATTTCGTACAAAGAGCGAACAGGCACAGGAAACCGCAGGCAGTCAGCTTCTAAAGGCATCGGGTACGAAAACTGCGGCGGAGCTAAACAGCCACGCAGTGCTCATTTCCAAGGAGGGCATCGAAAGGCCCATTACCCACAGCACCTCGCCCATCTTAAGCATCGGGGGAAAACCGTCAGGCTTTGTCCTTACGTTCCGGGATGTAACCAATGAACGGCTCCATTTAAATGAAATAGAGTTCTTAAGCTTTCACGACCATTTGACTGATCTGTACAACCGCCGCTTTCTGGAAGAGGAATTGAGCCGCCAGGAAGAATCCGAAAGGCTTCCCATAACACTGGTGATGGGCGATTTGAACGGATTGAAAATGACCAACGATGCCTTCGGCCACTTTGCCGGGGATGATATGCTGCGCAAGACGGCAGCGATCCTGAAAAGGTGCTTCCGCCAGGAGGATATTATCAGCCGCTATGGCGGGGATGAGTTTGTGGTCCTTCTGCCCAACACTACCTCCCGGGCGGCGGAGGCCCTGGTTAAAAAGGCGCTTGGCAAAATCAGAGACAGCAAATCGGGAAAAGGCATCCTTTCCGTTTCCTTTGGATGGGATACCAAAATGGAAAAAGAGCAAAGTATCTCTCAGGTGTTGAAAAATGCCGAGGACAACATGATCAAACGTAAGCTTTTGGAGAGTCCAAGCATCCGCAGCGCCACCATCAACGCCATCGTCCAAACGCTGTATGAAAAAAATTCCCGGGAGGAAGCCCATTCCAAGCGTGTGAGCGAGCTCAGCTCAGCCATAGGTCAGGCAATGGGGCTGCCGGAAAGTGAGATCAATAAAATCAAGTCTGCAGGGCTATTGCACGACATCGGAAAAATTGCCATTTCCAACGAGGTGCTGGAGAAAAGGGGGCCTTTGGAAGCGGCGGAATGGGAGGAAATCAAGCGCCATCCGGAAACGGCGTACCGTATTTTATGCGGCGTCGCCGAAATGGCGGACCTGGCCGAAGCGGTACGCCAGCACCATGAGCGTTGGGATGGCAAGGGCTATCCCAGAGGGCTTAAGGGGGATGAAATCACGCTGGAAGCCAGGATCATCTGTGTGGCGGATTCGTTTGACGCCATGACAAGCGAGCGGCCTTACCGGAGCGGCATGCCGGTTCAGGAAGCCAGGGAAGAACTTTGCCGCCAGATGGGAACCCAGTTTGATCCGGTTGTTGTTCGTGCCTTTTTGGACAGCGGTCTGGTATAAAAAATTAGGGTCCTAAAGCGGGAATCTTTCCGTTTTAGGGCCCTTGATTATTGGTTCATCAAACTGTGTGCTTCCTTGAGTGTGTTTATGACAGGAATATGCTGCGGGCATTTTTGTTCGCACCTGCCGCATTCCAGGCAATTTGAGGCTCCCCCGCTGGAATTGGCAACCACCAGGGAATAGAACGTCTTTCCAAACAAGTCCCATGGCGAAAGGCCTGCGTCGTTGTAGATCTTGAATATTTCCGGAATATTGACCCCAGCAGGGCATGGCATGCAGTATCCACAGCCCGTGCACCCCACCTTCACAATGCCTTCATAGGCTCTTTTTGTGCTTTCAATGAGTTCAAAATCGCTTTCACTCATGACGTCTGTCCCGGCAGCGTCAAATATTCTGATATTGTCGCGCAACTGATCCATGCTGCTGACGCCGCTTAAAACCACCTTCACCTCACTGAAATTGTACAGCCATCTCATGGACCATTCTGTAAGCGATCTTTGTTCCGCATAATGTTCAAGAAGCCGTTTCACCTTTTCGGGCGGATCTCCACCTAAAAGTCCGCCTTTTAACGGCTCCATGATGACTACGGGAATACCTCTTTGGGCGGCGTATTTCAGCCCATTGACACCCGCCTGGTGTTTTTGATCCAGGATGTTCAATTGTATCATGCAAATATCCCATGGGTATGCATCGATGATTTCCTGAAACACTTCAAAATTGCTGTGGAAGGAGAAGCCAAACTTTTTGATTTTACCCTGTGCCTTCAATTCTTCCATGCAGCGGATGCCATCCGTCTTTTTCACAATTTCCCAATTGGAACGATCCAGGCAATGCATGAGGTATATATCGATGCAGCCGGTTTTCAGCCTTTCCGTCTGCTTATGAAAGTAGGTTTGATAATCTTCCCGGCTTTTCACGTCACAGACAGGGATTTTGGTGGCGATGACCACCTTCTCCCGGTAACCGCCCATCAGAGCTCGGCCCAGTATTTCCTCGCTGTCGCCGTACGCGTAGGCCGTATCGAAGTAATTCACCCCATGGTCAACGGCATAGCGGATCATTTTGACGGCTTCGGCTTCATCGGTGATCTCATGCCCGTCTTTATCCGTGGTTTTGGGATACCGCATACAGCCCATGCCAAACCGGGAGACTGTAAAGCCGTCTGAACCAATACTGCTATAACGCATCCAAGACCCTCCTCATACCGCCAAAAAGCGGAAATGATAATCTTTCATGATTGCATTATAGCGGCCGGAAACGGTTTGCCAAAGAGCCAATTGGCAGTGAGTTTTCAGGAGCCAATCATGGGAATATCCCATTTTCCGGCGGTGCGTTCATCAATGCGCCTTGTCAGGCTGTATGTGAAGGCAGTGAAATGCTTTTGCCAGAACCGGCTGCCCTGGATATTGAAGGATTCATAGTCCACACCCAGCCGCGCAAAGCCTTTCTCCCGGAGCCAGTCAACGATCGTCTGAAGGATCGACGCACCATAACCCGTGCCCCGAAGGCCGGGTTTTACATATGCGCCGCAGATATTCATAGACGTAGCATCATCGGAAACAAAGGTTTCACCACTGTTACGAAGCTGCATATAAGCCGCGGGCACGCCGTTTTCAAAGGCTGCAAAGGCATATTGATTCTCTTCCGTCAGCCAGTCTTGCAATTCTTCCAGGGTGCAGTCCTCCTGCACATGCATGAACATGGGGGCGCTTTTGTAATACCGTCCATGCTCCCGGTGCAATTCCAGCAAAATTCCGGCCTCGCAAGGCTCAATCCGACGAATATCGAAACTTTCTTCTCCTCTGACTTGAATATTATCCAGCGAACGGATGGCGTCCACGCAGCGCAGGCCGAAATCCTGCCAAAACCAGGCGTTCACCGCCGTTTTATCATGGGCATACATCGTAATCGCATGAGAAAACAGGCCTTTTCGCACCCATATATCCGATGCTCCCGCATACAATTGCTGATATGTATTTTGCCTGTCCCGCCCTTTTACGGCATGGCCGTATACCGGGATGTATATACCACTGCTTGTACCAAATAACTCCCCTGCCTCCATTCCGGTCAAAAAACCCTGCAGCCTGCCTTCCTCCACAGCGGCAACGCCCAAGCCGTTACCGGCAAGGCCGGATACCATATCTTCAAAAAAGTCGTTACCGCCAACACAAGGCAGAGCGGGCACTGCGGCCCGCTCTGTTTGATATGCTTCCAGCAGAAGCTTGCCTGCTGCCGGAATATGTTTCTGCTCAAAAGGGGTAAATTCCATTCTGCTATAGTTTCTCCTTACTCTTCTGCCAGTGTTTTCACGGCATCCATGGCCGCAATAGCGTTATTTTTTGTAGCTGTCACCTGAGAGACGCTGGCTGCAGCATCAATCATTGTATCGCCTGATGCCTTTGCACTGTTCAGCGCCGCCCAACCTGCCGCGCTGTAATCCGCCTCGTTATAGGAAGCCAGGGCAGCATCAAGCGCATCATGAGCATCAGACTTTGCATTATCCAATTCCTCTGCCGCCTCTTCCACTAAGGTCTTTACAGCTTCCATGGCGGCAAGCGCATCAGCTTTGGCATCGGCCACACCGGCAAGCGTCGTTGCTGCATCAATGCCGGAATCACCGGATGTCTTCGCATCGTTAAGCGCCGTCCAATTGGCCGGACTATAGCTTACTTGTACATACGCCGCCAAAGCAGAGGCAAGGGCAGCTTTCGCGGCAGCTTTAGCAACCACCATTTCTTCTGCCAGTGTCTTGACAGCATCCATGGCATCAAGGGCTGCAGTTTGGGCATTATTTATGCCTGCAAGTGTCGTTGCTGCATCAATGGCTGTATCTCCACTTGTTTTAGTAGCGTTCAGATGCAGCCAATTGGCAGAACTGTAATCGCCGGAATTATAGCCACTTAATGCAGTAGTTAATGCCTGATGGGCGGCTGTTTTGGCATCCACCAGTGCCTGGCTTTCCTGCGCCTTGGTTTTGATGGCAGCCATGCCGGCTATAGCAGCTGCCTTGGCATTGTCCACCCCGGAATAGGTGGTAGCCTTATTGATGGCCGTATCGCCAGCGGTTTTTGCAGCCTGAAGTGCCTGCCAGTTTGTTGCGCTGTAATTACTTTGGGAATAGGCTGAAAGAATGGCGTTGAGAGCTGTGTGGGCAGCTGCTTTGGCACCATCCAGCGCAATGGTATCCAAACTCTTTACCGCAGCCATAGCATTGAGTGCGGCTGTTTTTTTCTCATTCACCTTGGCAACTGTGGTAGCTGCATCTATCGCCGTATCGCCATCGGTCTTTGCTTTAGTTAGAGCAGTCCAGTTGGCAGCGGAATAGTCCACCTGCCGATAACTGCCAAGGGCTGCATTGAGTGCTGTATGAGCCGCGGTTTTTGCCGCTGCCAGTTCCTCTATGACCAGAACCTTCACAGCCGCCATAGCATTGATGAAAATTATTTTTGCCTCGTTCACTTTGGCAATTGTGGCGGCCTTATCAATAGCCGTATCACCATCGGTCTTTGCCTTGGTAAGCGCCGTCCAGCCCGTTGTACTGTAATCTGACGGCGAATACCCTGCAAGCGCTTTCGTCAACGCATTATGCGCCGCTGCTTTGGCATCGGCCAATTCCTGGGCTTCCTTTGCCAGAGTCTTGACACCAGCCATTGCCTTGACCGCCGCATCCTTGGCGCTAGCTACAGCCGCAGTTGTCTTGGCAGCATCAATGGCTTTGTCTCCGTCAGTCTTTGCCTTGGTCAGCACCGTCCAATTGGCTGCGCTGTAATTTGTCTGCTTATACCCGGCCAGCGCTGTGTTCAATGCGGTATGAGCTGCGGTTCGGGCATTCATCAATGCATTGGGCACTACATCCACCGTAAACTTTACGGTTTTCCCACCCATGGTCAATGTAACAACCTGACCTTTTACAACTTTGGAGCTATTAAACCCGGTAATGCCGGCACTGTAAGGGTCCAGCGCCTTTACCTTGCCGTTGGCATAGCGACCCGTAAGCGACATGCCTGCAAGATCTATCTTTTCCCCTACAGAATAGGTACGCTTTTTCGGCAGGGAATTCACAGTAATACTACTCAGCGAAACACGGTAGACACTGACAGAGAAGGACCTCTTGAAACCAGAAACATTGATTGTCAGGCGTAAGGTACCGGTTCTAGAGCTGTTAAAGCCGGTCACATTGGAAGCCGAAACCGACAACTGCTTTTTACTGCCGTCATTGTAGTTTCCCATGACGACTAACCCTCTTAGGTCCATCTTTTCATAGGTATAGTATGTCTTTTTCAGAGGAAGCGTTTTAATATAGATACTGTTTAGCTTCAAAGCGGCAACATTGATTTTCTTGGAAAGCGTTGAGCCAAAAGTTTCGGTTCCTTTGACCATTCGCCAGCTTGCGGTATAGGCCCCCGGCTTGGACGGACCGGTCAGCGTGAATTTGAACTTTTTGCTGTATCCGGGCTTTATAGTCTCATTGCTCCCCAAGGTACCCACTGACTTTGTAAAGGGACTGCCCGACTGCGGTACCAGCCGATACCCCTTGGCAGCGGTCCACGATTCTGTGCCTGTGTTCTTGACAGTAATTGTCACACTATATTTGCTTCCTGCCACCATTTGGCTTGGAACGTTGTTATAGGTAATAGATGATGCTTTGGCTGCCGCGGCCAGAACCGCAGCAGGAAATAGCGTGCATATCAAGGTCAGTGCAAGGAAAACAGACAATGCTTTGTTAAATCGTTTCATGAAAACTCCTCCCTTGCCACGCAGCATATAAGCAAATGCATGGCACTCCCTTTTTGAATTTAAGCCACCTTAAGCACACATGGTAAATCAATGGAACATAAGTTAATCATATCCATTCTGCCCAAAAATGTCAATGGACTTGCATAGAGATAGATATTTAAACATGTAAAAACTCATTGTGCTAATAGCGATGCGCCCTTATCAAAAACGGGCTTCATGGCATGGTACATTTGCGCGTACATGGAAAACCCATCCTGGTAGGCTGCCCTGTTTTGCGGATGGGGTATTGTTTCCGTTTCCACCTTCAGCACGGACACCGCCTCGTCAAAATCACGGAAAACGCCTGCGCCAACCCCAGCTGCCATGGCGGCACCGAACGCGCCGCCTTCGCTTGAGGCCGACAGCGTATATACTGGCAGGTCAAACACATCCGCCAATATCTGCCGCCACAGGGGCGAAGCGGAACCGCCGCCGGATACGATCACTTCGCTGCCGGGAATGAAAGAACAAATGATATCCGCCACCTGCTTGAAAGCGTACGTAACACCCTCCATGACAGACCGGGTGATGTCGCACCGCCGCGTGCCCAGCGTAAGCCCATAGAACATGCCCCGGGCGTTGGGATCAGGGTAGGGACAGCGCTCTCCGGAAAGGTAAGGCACGAAGATTACGCCGTTGGAACCGGGCGGCGCTTTTTCCGCGCTCTCCCCCATCACCTCATAAACGTTCCGGCCCGTCCGGGCTGCCAATTCCACATCATGCTCGCACAGCGCATCCCGGTACCAGCGGTACGCGCCTCCCGCCGTCAGATTGCAGCCAAAGGCGTGATACATATGCGGCGCGTTGTTGCAGAACATCTGAAGGCTTCCTGAGGGATTTAAGTAAAACTTATCCAGCCCCATGGACACGTTCCCGGCGGTGCCTATCACCACGCCGATCCTGCCCGGCTTTATCAGCCCGGAGCCCGTGGTCTGGATCACCGCGTCGCCGCCGCCCATATACACCTTGAGGCCTTCGGGCAGCCCTGTTTGATTGGCAGCCTCCCGCGTCACGAAACCTGCCAGATCAATGGATTCCTTGGCGGGCGGAAAAATGCTCCGGGGAAGGTTTGCGATTGCGATCAGTTCCTGAGACCAGGCCCTGTCACGGGTATTGAAAAAGCCCGTGCCGGAAGCTTCCGATACATCCATGGCGGTTTCCCCGCAGATAAGATACCGGATGTAATCCTTGGGGCAAAGGAACACACGCATCTTTTCAAAATTTTCCGGTTCCTCTTCGCGCAGCCATAACAGCTTGCCCCCTGTGTAGCCGGAAAGCATGGTATTGTTTGTATAAGTAAGCAACTGATCGAGCCCGCCGGCCTTATTGATCAGCCGGTCGCACTGAGGCTGGCTGCGCTGGTCGCACCATAAAAATGCCGGCCGGATGACCTTAACATCTTTGTCCAGCGCCACCAGCCCATGCATCTGTCCGGAAAAGCTGACGCCCATCAAATGATCGTCAGGAACGCCGGCTTTTGATAAAACATCCTTCAGGCCGTGCTTCACAGCCTCCCACCAATCCTTGGGATTCTGCTCCGCCCATCCGGGCCTTGGCGTGTACAAAGGATACTCCTGTGTGGAGGATGCAAGAACGCTGCCGTATTGATCCATGATTATGCATTTTGCACCGGATGTTCCTATGTCGATGCCGATCAGATATTGGTTTTTCATCTTACAGTACCCCTTTGCCTGAGCCAAATATTCTCCGCGCAGAAATCTCCTGTATGGTACCATATATTGGTTCAAGGAACAAGCAGGAGGATTTCTTTCGCGCCCCCTATCCTGTCCGCAAAATGGCATATATGCTTTCAGGTAAAATCCCGACTAATTCAGCGGCACATCGGCGGCATGCTGCAAGCCTTTTCCTGCCGTATCCACCCCTGGGCCACCGGCAACCTTAGGCAGGCGGATAGATATTTGCAGCCCGTTTTCGCTTTCCAGCTCCAGCCCGTACTCCGGACCGAATGTAAGGCGAAGCCGCCGGTGGCAGTTGGCAAGCCCGATATGCCCATCCTCGCCCTGTATTTCCAGCTGCTGCACAAGCGCATTCAGTTTTTCCTGCGGTATGCCCATACCGTCATCCTTCACAACAATATGGATGTGTTCTTCCGCCATTTTGATGCGAATGGATATATGCAATTGCTCCCGTACATCCCAGTTGATGCCATGCTGTATGGCGTTTTCGATCAGCGGCTGAAGCAAAAGCTTGATGGTGTAGTAGGGCCTTGCGTCATCGTCGATCTCCCATACAACTATAAAGCGCTGCTGATAACGCATATGCTGAAGGGAAATGTACTCCTGCGTATTCTTGATTTCAATGGCGAGGGGCACCAGGTCGTCCGCCGAATCCATGCTGTATTGCAGGATGTCGGTCATATTTTCAATCATGGTGCTTACATCGTTAGGCCCGCCCATTCGTTCAAAGCTCAGCCAGTAGATGGATTGCAGCGTATTGAAAAGGAAATGGGGATTGATCTGGGCCTTGAGAGCGGTCAGCTCCAACATCTTGGCTTCCACTTTCTTTTGTTCCAGCATATTCTTCAGTTCATTCTGGCTGGCAAAGTTTTTGATGATGTTGTGCATGAGGTCGGTGTAGGCGTCGTTATGCCTTGACATAATGGCAGGCAGCGGTTCACGGCGCTCCATGGCCTCCAGAAGCGCAAATATCTTCATGATGCTGTCACGGGACTGCTTGGCATACATCACCGAATAAATCAGGCAGATAACGGCCATGAGGACCATGGCCAGGAAAATGATGAGCACCAGTTGATTGGGCAGCGCGTATAAGTCCTTAAGCGGCGTCATGGACAGGTATGTCCAGCCGTACAGGTCGGATGTAACGCGGGTGATTTGATAATGGTTTCCGTTCAGCCTGTAATCCGGGATCGTATCGGCGGGATAGGCTGCAATGGCCGTGATGTCCTCCCCGGTGGGAACGGGATCCACGGCGCTTTGCATCAGCATCTGCCCATCGGCACTTAGCACCAAAAGCTGCTGATCGTGGAAAGCTGCCTGCTTTTGAAGCTGGCTGTCAAAATACTTTTTGTTAAGGTTTAAAACCACCACGCCCTCCTGAAGGAAAAACCGCTTGTACAGCGTGATGACCTGGGTGGATTTCTTTTCAAAGGCATACCTCTTAAGCTCCCGCAAATCACTGTCAAAGGGCCTGTCCAGATCCTTCTGGCGCTGGTAGCTTTCATACCAGGAGGTATCGTAGAATTTATCCAGCGTCACCAGGTAATCGGTATCGGTCAAAAAGCGCCCGTAGGGGTTATCCATGTAGATATACAGCGAGTGCACATAAGGCCTTGCAGCCACGGCGGGGATCAGGTAGTTGGTGGTCAGCTTGTTCACATCCTGCAGGCTGCTGTTATAGTTTTCCCGCAGCATGGACCGCATGAGGATGCTGGTGATATCAAAATTCACACTGAAGGTGATATTCAAAGAATCCATTTCGCCTATGATCAATTCGATCTGGTCCTGGGTCTGCAAAAGGCGGTTACGGTTGTTGGCGTCTGTCCAGGCAGAAATGCTGCCCCGGAGTACCACGATGATAACGATGCCAAATAACAGAAGCGGCAAAAGCGCCCCAGGCAAAAGCGTCAAAAGCCTTTGCCAGAAGAACCGTCCGGAAACAGATACGTTGTGTATGCCCCGCCGCTTTAAGCGTTTAAACCAGTTTGCGGTATTCGTTAGGGCTGACGCCAAAGTGCTTTTTAAACGCTCTGGAGAAGTTTTTTTCATTGCTGTATCCTACCATCTCGCTGATCTTGGATATCTTGTTTTCCTTGGCCTGCAATAGTTCGGCCGCGCGCTTCATCTTTACGCTAATCAGATAGTCGATGAAATGGGTGCCGGTCTTGCTCTTGAAATAGCGGCTAAGGTAAACGGGGTTCAAATTCACGTGGGCCGCCGCCGTCTGCAGGCTGGCGCTGGCCATGTTGCTTAAAATATGCTGGGTGATCTTCATAATGATCCTGTCCCCGTGATCCTCCTCATGCGTGGGGAGCGGGGCCAGCTCCTGGACGGCTGAATCATCCAGTTCCTTTTTGATGCTTTTGAAAACGTCTATCAGTTCATCATACTTGGTGGATTTGACCATGTAATGGCGTATGCCAAGGTTCATAGCCCGGCGGGCATACTCAAAATCCCGGTAGGCGCTGATCACCACCACCGCGGAAGGTATATGTTCCTTTTTCAACGCCTCCGCCAGTGTAAGCCCGTCCATTACCGGCATGCGGATATCGGTGAGCACCACGTCCACAGGATTGTCCCTTACATATTCCAGCGCCTGCCTGCCGTTTTCAAAGCTTTGCTGGAGCTCAAAACCGATCTGCCGCCATGGGAAAAACCGGCTCAGGCCGTTGCGGATCTGATAATCATCCTCCACAAGTATCAGCTTGTACATGGCAGCGCCTCCCTGGTTCAAGCTTCAATACATTCATTTAAACACAAAAACCCAGGCATGAAAAGAAATGATTCCTCCAAAGGTCAAAAAATGATACATATATCAAACAATGAAACCCCAGCTTTCATTTTGATCCCTACTGGGTAATTTTTGAGTCTTCCGGAAAGTTGCATTTGTGCTATGATTTTTTCAGCAGGTGTGTTGCTATTAATAATAAGGAGGAGACGACATGAAAAAATCTTTTCCCAAGGTACTGTCCTTCATGCTGGCGGCTCTTATGCTTCTGGCCCTTCCCCTTTCCGGCCTGGCGGATGTGAACCTTCGTTTTTCCTGGTGGGGCGGCGATGAGCGCCACGAGGCAACGCTGAAAGTGATCGAAATGTACGAGGCCCAAAACCCAGGCGTTCACATTGAGGGCGAGTACGGCGGCTTTGACGGCTACCTGGAAAAAATGATCACCCAAATGGCAGGCAACGCGGCTCCCGACATCATGCAGATCGACTACGCCTACCTTCAGCCCTTCTGGGGACAGATGAACAACTTTGTGGACTTCAGCAAGCAAACCACCGTGGACATGAGCGGGTTCCCGCAAGGGCTGCTTGCCGGCGTATCCGCCCCCACAGGCGAACTGATCGGTCTGCCTACAGGACTTAACTTCTCCATCGTATACGCCAATAAAACGCTGGCTGACGCCGCCGGGATCGAGCTTAAGCAGATGTCCTGGGACGAACTGCTGGAAAACGCCAAAAAAATGAAGGCGTATGATAGCGAGGCGTACCTCGCGGTCGGCAGCGTTAACCGCTACATCTTTGAGCCTTACATGTTTAATATTACCGGACAGCCCCTGGTCAACACGGATTATACCCTGGGCTTTGATTACGAGGCCGCCAGGCAGGCCTTTGAGTATGTGCTGAAGTGCTATGCGGAAGGCGTTCTGGTTCCCCTGGATGTCACTGTAGCCACCGGAACCTACGGCCCCTACCAGAGCCCGGAATGGCTGGACGGAAAAGTGATGATGATCCTTGACTTCTCCTCCGGCGAAGCTGCAGCCAAAAGCTCCATGCCAGAAGGCCAGGTAGTGGCCATTCCCTCCCCCGGCAACCATGACGCTCAGAATACCGGCATAGTGCTCAGGCCTACCAACATGCTGGCAGTGAACGCGAAATCCCCCAATGCGGAAGAAGCGCTGAAATTCGTGAACTTCTTCTTCAACAATGTGGACGCCATCGACACCCTGGGCCTTGTCCGCTCCGTTCCCTCCACCGAAACCGCCCTTGCCCGCATGACGGAACAGGGCAAACTGCAGGCCGATACCAAGGCCGTGGCAGACTGGGCTTCCTCCCACAAGGGCGGCGCCGGCCAGAACATCATTTCCACCAACACCACGCTGGAGACCATTGAAAACGACATTCTGAGCGGCCTCTACTACGGCGACTACACCGTGGAACAGGCGGCGGAACAATTCGTGAAGCTCATGACCGAGCGCGTAGCCGAGCTGAAGCAGGCAGCGGAAAAGAGCAACTGATAGAGTACCAAACTTCGTAATAACAATCCCAGAGGGAGCAACGAGGGGGACCACAGTCCCCCTCGTTTGAAATCGTATCGATCGGCTTTGCCGATCGGGCGGGGCTTGCGGAGCAAGCATTCCTTACACCTTTCACCGGCCATTGGCGCAGTCCATAGGTGAAAGGTGCAATCTCGCGAAAATGGCGCAGCCATTTTCGCGAACCTCAGGAGGTATGAAGCATGACAACCACACCCCTCGCCGTGCCGGGAGCAAAGCTCCGCATTCGGCGGTACAAGGGACTGATGTACATCCTGCCCTGGCTGGCGGGGTTTGCGGTCTTCCAGCTATACCCCTTCGTATACTCCTTTGTGCTGTCCTTTACAGACAAAAGCATGGCCGCCCAAACGAGTTTTGTGGGCCTCCAAAACTATATCTACATGTTCACCTCGGACCGTGATTTTTGGAAAATCTGCTCGGTCACGCTGAATTACGTACTGGTGGCCGTGCCGGGCCGGGTGCTGTTCGCGCTTTTGATCGCCCTAGCCATGAACGTGGAAATGAAAGGCATCAACTTTTTCCGTACTGCCTATTACCTGCCTTCCATTTTCGGCGCCAGCGTGGCCATCTCCATTGTATGGCGCTTTTTGTTTCAGAAGGCCGGCCTTGTCAACAGCATTTTGGAATCGGTGGGTCTTTCCACTGTGAACTGGCTGGGCAATCCCAAAGTGGCGCTATGGACCATCAGCATCATCCCCATCTGGCAGTTCGGCTCCTCGATGGTATTGTTCCTCGCAGCGCTGAAGAACGTGCCCAAGGATCTTTATGAAGCGGCGCGCATCGATGGCAGCGGCAGGCTTCGCACCTTTTTCAAGGTAACACTGCCCATGATCTCCCCCATCGTTCTGTTCAATCTCATCATGCAGTCCGTCACCTGCTTCCAGGAGTTTTCCACTGCGTTCGTACTGACAAACGGCGGCCCCAACCGTGCCACGTTCCTGTACGGCATCAAGCTGTACCGGGAAGCCTTTACGGAATTCCGCATGGGCTATGCCAGCGCGCTGTCGTGGGTGCTCTTCACCGTCATCCTTTTCGTGACGGGCATCATCCGTATCACATCAAAGCATTGGGTGTACTACAGTGACGGGAGGGACGGCTGATGAGCAAGAAGCAGATTCGGACCCTTGCCCACTTTTTGCACTATGTACTTTTGACCGCATTGGGACTGATACTGATCTTTCCGCTGATCTATATGTTCTTTGCCACCTTCAAAACAAGCAACGAGATCTTTGCTTCCATGGACCTATTGCCTCACGAATTTTCCCTGGACGGTTATATAAACGGCTGGAAAGGCGTTGGCCAGACAGGGTTTATGACATTCATCCTCAACTCCTTTGCCCTAACGCTGCCCACGGTGCTGTTCACCATCCTATCCAGCCTTTGCGTAGCCTATGGATTCAGCAGGTTTGAGTTTCCCGGCAAGAAACTGTTCTTCAGCATCATGATGGCGCTGATGATGCTGCCCGGCGCGGTGCTCATCATCCCCCGATACCTGCTGTTTGTGCATCTTAACTGGGTCAACTCCTATCTGCCTTTCTGGATCCCGTCCCTTTTTGCTACATCATCCTTTTTCATTTATATGTTCGTGCAGTTCTTCAGGGGCCTGCCCGTGGAATTGGACGAGGCGGCCACCATCGACGGCTGCGGATCCTTCGGGGTGCTTATGCATGTGCTGCTGCCCTTATGCAAGCCGGCCATCATTTCCGCCGCCATCTTCCAATTTATATGGACCTGGAACGACTTTATGGCCCAGTATATCTATATCTCCTCCGTATCCAAATACACTGTTTCCCTGGGGCTGCGCATGGCTATTGACGGCACGGCCCGCATCGACTGGTCCAATGTGCTTGCCATGTCGGTGGTCGCCATGCTGCCCTGCGTGCTGGTTTTCCTGTGCCTGCAAAAATACTTTGTGGAGGGCATCGCCACCTCCGGCCTGAAAGGCTGAATTTATTGGGAGGATTGCTTATGCTTTCTGATCATGTAATCGACCAGGTAAAAACGCTTAAAATACGCAACCGCTTTACAAGGCTGAACGGCAAGAACAGCCGTCGGGCGGAGCACGCCTATGGCGACGAATTCGCCGTCAAGGTTCTCTACACCAACCAAGGCGCCATGGGCTGGGGGCTTACAAACGGAGCCTTTTACAACCAGGATAAGTCGGTGGACGCCCTTGTGCTTGGGAAAAAGGTGAGCGAGCTCATCAATCCGGATACGGGGATCGCAAACGATGCCCTTATCCCTTTCGATTTTGCGCTGCATGACCTTGCGGGCGTCATATTGCAGACCCCCGTGTACAGGCTGCTTGGCAACAGGGGTCAAAATCCGGTGCGCTGCTATGACGGGGCCATATTGATGGACGACATCAGCCCCGATTCCTGCCCCGGCGGACTCAAGGCCATACTGGACGAGTGCCGCTCCGACTGGGAACTGGGATACCGTATGTTCAAGCTGAAGATCGGCCGCGGGCCTAAATGGATGCCACTGCGCGAGGGCATCAAACGGGATATAGAAGTCACCCGGCTGGTAAAGGAGTATTTCCCCGAAAGCCGGATCATGGTGGACTGCAACGACCAATATACTCCGGAAACCATCAGGGAGTATATCGATCAGGTTGCGGACATCGGCCTTTACTGGATCGAGGAGCCCTTTCGTGAAAATGAAAAAGATTTTGCGTTCTTAAAAGAGCTCCTTCAAAACAAATCGCCCACGACAATGATCGCAGACGGCGAATCCTGGCCGGATGAGGAACTTCTGTTCTCGCTGCACCAAAAAAAGCTGCTGGACGTGATACAGATGGATATCCACGGCTGGGGCTTTACCAAATGGCGCAAGACGTTAAAGCGCGCCCAAGAGCAAAACGCCCTGATATCCCCACACAACTGGGGATACAAGCTGAAAACCCACTACACCGCATCATTTGCCGCAGGCTATCCCCTGGTGGACGCCATCGAGGGCGTGGTGGACGAAACTGAAGGCGTTGATTTTTCCGGGTATGCCCTTGAAAACGGGAATATGTTTGTGCCCGACCGGCCCGGATTCGGCATGCATTTGATATGGGGACAGGAAGTTTAACTATTGAGGTTATCGTGGAAGTAACATAAAGGTATGAATATGCAAAAGGATGGTATCCGAAGGTTTCCAAAGGCTCTTCCACCCCGACCCCGCCTGTGGCGGAAATGGGCGGGGAGGAGGAGGCTTGCGAAAAGGAGCAGTGCAAGCGGCAGCGAAGCGATGCGACTATTGAGCGAGCTGGACCGACCGGAAAGCCCTTTGGTCGCGCCTGCAGGCGCGAAATCCTTCTTCCTGAATAATCTCGCGCATTATTCTTGCTTGGCATGAAAACTACATCTCTTTTCTCCATTTCAATTTACCGCCTCCGGGCGGTATTTTGTTGTAAATGTATGGTATAATGGTTGAAACAAAATACGCATCCTTAAATTATCATAAGACAGGTGAAATCAGTGCGCATACAAGAGGTTGCCGCGTTTGCAAGCAAGGTCCGGGATAACATATCGAAGGTTATCATCGGGAAAGAGGAAGTCATCGATCTGTTGCTGGCCTCGCTGATTGCCAAAGGTCATGTTCTGCTGGAGGATGTGCCGGGCACCGGGAAAACTGTGCTGGCCAGGAGTTTGGCAAAGTCCATCTCCTGCAACTTCTCCCGCATACAGTTCACCCCTGATCTGATGCCATCCGACATAACCGGCGTCAGCATTTTCATGCCCGCAACCGGCACGTTTGAATTCAAGACGGGCCCTGTGTTCACCAATATCCTGCTGGCGGATGAAATCAACCGTGCCACGCCCCGCACCCAATCGGCGCTGCTCGAGTGCATGGAGGAGCGGCAGGTGACAGAAAGCGGCGTGACACATGCGCTGTCGGCGCCGTTTCTGGTGATCGCCACGCAAAATCCGGTGGAGATACAGGGCACCTTCGCGCTGCCCGAGGCGCAGCTGGACCGCTTTTTGATGCGGCTGAACATGGGCTATCCAAACAATCAGGAAGCTATAGCCATCCTGAACCGTTTTCTTCATGAGGATCCCATTGCCCATTTGGAGCACGTGGCCACAAGGGAGGAGCTGCTAAGCGCCCAGGAAGCCCTCTCCTCCGTCACGGTATCCCAGCCGGTGGTCGGCTATATCGCGGCGCTCTGCGAGCAGACCCGCAAGTTCGAACAGGTGCAGCTTGGCGTCAGCCCCAGGGGTATGCTGGCACTCATGCGCGCCGCCCAGGCGCTGGCCTTGATCCTCGGCCGGGATTACGTGATCCCCGATGACGTGAAGGTCCTGGCCGTCCCCGTGCTCGCCCACCGGGTCATCGTTCGGGGCATGTATGGAAAAACCGGCGTTGCCCAAACATTGATACAGGATACGTTGAAGGCCGTGCCCGTGCCCACGGAGGAGCGCGCCCGATGAACGCCGTAATGCTGCTGGTGGCGCTTTCCTTGCTGCTGATCGCGCAGGGCCTTGTTCTGCGAAGGTTTGCGCTGAAAAGGCTCACCTATGAGCGACGCTTTTCCCGCCTTGCCGCCTATGAAGGCGATGAAGTGGAATTGGTGGAGATAATCCGCAACCGCAAGCTGCTGCCGGTGCCATGGCTCCGGGCGGAATCCCGCATTTCCCCAACCCTTAAGTTCCGCACGGATATGGAAACGCACATCACCGGCGATCAATACCACAAGAGCATATTTTACTTGAGGCCTTACAGCCAGATCACCAGGCGCCATACGGTGCTTTTGAAAAAACGGGGCTATTATCAGGCAGGCGCGGTGGCAATTACCGCTGGCGACCTGATGGGCATTGCCAGCCCCGCCATGCAAATGGACACCGGGGCTGCCATTGAAGTGTATCCCTGTCTTCTGGATCCGGAGGAGATGTCTCTCCCTTCCTCCCGCTGGCAGGGGGATCTTCTTGTCAAACGCTGGATCGTATCCGATCCGGTGTGGGTAAGCGGCATCCGGCCCTACGCCGCCGGGGATGATCCGTCTGACATCCACTGGCCCGCAACGGCGCGCCTTAACACCCTGCAGGTGAAGGTGCACGACCAGACAGCTGACATAAAGCTTCTTGTGGTTATCAATGCCCAAATGTCGGAGCACCAATGGGCCGACCTCATGGAGTACGAACAGCAGACGGTGGAGCACATGATCTCACTGGCCGCAACATTGTGCGTGGATATGCTGAATCACGGCATGGAAGCCCGCTTTGCCGCCAATATACCTTTGGACAAGGGAGCGGAGCCCGCCATCCTGCCGCCGGCCCGCCATTCCTTGCGGGAGACGGAGATACTGTCTGCCATGGCGCACCTGACCGCCCAGAAAACCCACACATTTTTGTCGCTGCTGGACCGGTTGGCTGCCTTTACCGGTATGGATATGCTGCTTTTGTCGGTGTACGACAGCGAACTGATACAGTTGAAGATCAATACGCTAAGGCTCAGGGGCAATACCGTAACGCTGCATCTGATCGGCAAACAAGCGCCCCCAAAAGCCGGTGAGGCCATGGAAAGGAGCGCAGGCCTTGAGAAATAGGGTAATTTCAAACCAAAAAGCAGCCCAGGCGCAGCCTGTGACGGGTAAATTCTTAAGGTCCAAAGTCCTGGCGGCGCTTCATTTTTACCTGGGTTTTTCGCCTCTGTTTTTGCTGCCGGGAAAATACCTTTTGCCTGGAAACCTCTTAACCGTTTTTCTTTTGCCGTTTGCGGCCCTTGTTTTTACGTACACGGCAGGGCTTTTTTCGGGAAAGCGCCGCAGGCTGGCTTTCCTGCTGGCAATACTCCTTCAGGCATCGCTATGTGCCTTTCTGCTTCTCCCCCTGAATCCATGGTCGGGTTTTCTTTTCCTCCCTTGCCTTGTTATGATGCTTCTTTTCATGCCGGCCTTACGCAGGCCTTTGGGTATGGAGTGGCCCGTCTCGCAGCTTTCCCAGGGCATATTGCTGCACCTCATCGGGCAGGCGGTCAAGGGGCTTTCGGTTTTTGAAGGTGCCGGATCTGTTCTTTCCCTCTTCTTTTCCGGATACCTGATCCTGTGCCTGTTCGCGTTCAACCGCTACGCCTTGCTGGACGCATCGGGTGCAGAGCAATCCCCGCCCGTGAAACTGCTTCAAAGGAACCGCCGCATTTTGTCCGTTTTCGCATTGATCGCCATCCTTATCGCCGGCTTTAAAAGCTTTGAAACCGCGGTGCTTGCCGCATGGGATTTTTTAAAAAGGGCGTTTGCCACGATTCTTTTATGGCTGACCACACTTTTGCCGGATCTTGGGCCGGTAAAGGATCAAGGCGGGCAGCAAGGGCCTGATCTTAGCGAACTTGGCGGAGCTTCGGAACCAAGCGCGTTTTCGATTATACTGGAGAAGGTGCTGACGGTACTTGCGGTTATTGTGGCTGTGCTGCTCCTGTTGTTTGCCCTGTATCAGCTTACCCGGCTGATGAAACGGCTGCTGAAAAAGCTTCTTGCCCGGATCAGGGATTATACCCGGGCCATCGGGGAAGGGTACACAGACAAGACGGAGAGCCTGCTTGACTTCGGAGAGGTGGCCAGGTCCGCAAGGGAAAAGTGGGAATCATTTCAACAGCGCCATAAAAGGCCTCCCTCCTGGGAAAGCCTTTCCCCCAGGGACAAGGTCCGCCGTGCGTTCGCGCTGCTTTTGAAAAAGCTCAAAAATCCAACGGCTGCCCTTACCGCAAGGGAAGCGCTTCAACGAGGCGAACTATACCTGCCGCCAGAAAAAGCGCATCAAATAGCTTCGCTATACGAACAGGCGCGATACAGCGACCACCCCATTTCCCCGGAGGAAGCGGATGCTATGCGCAAAAGCGCCGGTGTATAATGATTTGACAGGAGAAACAAAAATGAACGGACTTACCATTACGTATTTGGGCCAATGCGGCTTTTTGCTGGATTTTGGAGATACGCGGATCGCAACGGACCCATACCTGAGCGATTATGTGGACAAAACCTGTTTAAGCGTTCAAACACCCTGGCACCGGCTGTATCCCCCGCCCACCACACTGCAAAAGCTTATGCCCGATGGCATCATCATTTCCCACAGCCATGAGGATCACCTGGATCCATGGACGCTGCAGCCGTATCTTTTAAAGAACACATTCTGCAAAATAGCGGCTCCCGCCCCCGAATGCGGAAAACTGGAGCGTTTGGGCGCTTCAAACATCATCTATGCCCGGGCGGAAGAAAGCTTCTTCATAGGATCCGTAAAAGTAACACCCATCCCCTGCGCACATACCCAGCTGCATACCGACGAAGCCGGCCGCTTTCGCGAACTGAGCTATATCCTGGAGTGGGAAAATATTAGACTGTTCTTCGGCGGAGATATGAGCCTGTATGATGGCCTTGACAAGCGCCTTCGCGAGGCTGAATGCAGCCTGCTTTTGCTGCCGGTGAACGGCGGTGATGCGGAGCGCACAGGCAAGGGCATTATTGGAAATATCGACTGCGTCCAGGCAGCCTCCCTGGCATCCGCGCTTCATGTGCCCTTCATTCCCATGCACCACGACCTGTACGCCATCAACGGCTGTACTACGGAAGAAATACTCTGTGCAGCGGGGACCGCAGGGGCACAAACGCACCTTTTGAAACCCATGCAATCCTTGCGCCTTACTGAAACAGGCGCCGCTCAACTAGATTGACCGACTGCGCTACCTTCACAAAACAACAAGGAGGGAGATTCATGTACCATTTCAAACACAGGCGCTTCATCGTCATGCTGATGGCAGCCGCTCTTTTAATAATGCCGTTCATGGCATCAGCCGAAACAACTGCCCTAACGCAAAAGGCACCCAGCTTTACCCTCATCGGCCACGCCTCCGTGAAGATCAAGACGGCGGAAGGCGTCGTGATCTACATCGACCCCTATTACGACGGCGACTACAGCGAAAAAGCCGACATCATCCTGGTCAGCCACGAGCATTCCGACCACAACAAGGTGGATCTTTGCCAGCAAAGCGAAGGCTGCCTGGTGCTTCGGGTAAAGGAAACCATTAACACGAAGGACATGACCTACAACACCTTTGAACATATGGGCGTGAAAATCGAGCCGGTGCCCGCCGCCAACAAAAACCACAGCATCAAAAGCACCACAGGCTTTGTGCTTACCTTTGACGGCATTACGGTCTACCATGCCGGCGACACCTCCAAGCTTGACCAGATGGCTGCCCTGAAGGAACGGAACATCGATTACTCCTTCTTCCCCATCGACGGCAAGTATAACATGGATGCCGCAGAAGCCATGGAATGCGCTGCCCTGGTAGGCGCCAAGCACAATACGCCCATGCATTACTTCGATGCTGACCCCAGCGCCTTTAAGCCGGATAACCTGCTTCCCATCGCTTACGGGGAGACGGTGGAACTTACGAAGGCGGAGTGAACGAACGAATAATGCGGGAAGGCTCCGAAGCCCTGCCCCGCCTGTGGCGGAAATGGGCAGGGCAAAGGAGGCCGGCGAAACGGGTTCCGTAACCCGGCTTCCGCCAGTGGCGGAAATAAGACGGGCGGAGGAAGCAGTCGAAACAGAGCGATGCAAGCGGTAGCGCGGTAGCGCTGCAGCGCGACAATTGAGACCGCCGGGGTTGTGAGCGGCAGCGGAGCAGCGCGACGATTGAAACGGCCGGAGACTTTTTGAAAAAAGTCACCTTCCCGCACCCATCCTTCAAAAACTGTTGATCAAATATTCGTCTATATCGGGAATTTGCACATCACTTTTACCTATTTGCAAGCCTGTAAATATTCTCAATATCCGCTTGATTCAGCGGCTTGAAGATGCCCACTTGCCGCTTGCCAAAGAAAGTGCAGGCATAAGCCAATTCCCGGATCACTTCATCGGTCTGCACGCCTATGTTAAGCTCCGTAAAGCAGGTGGGCATCAAAATGGATTTGAAGTATTCTACAGTCTTTTCAATCCCTAAGCGTACGGCGGCTTCGTCATTCTGTTCCTGTACGCTCCATACATTGCGTGCATAGCGGGCAAACCGGCCTGTATTGGCGGAACAGCAATAAGTGGCCCAAGATCCCCACACGGTGGTAAGGCTCGCTCCGTGGGCTGCATCAAAACGTCCGCTTAGTTCATGCCCCAAATGGTGCACGGAGAAATCCCCCACCCGGCCAAGACCTGTCAGTCCGTTGTGGGACAGGCTTCCTGACCACATCAGTTCGCTGGCTGCGCCATAGTCGGTTGGATTTTCCATGGCTATTCGCCCGTTGCGGATGGTCACACGGAGCAGCGCTTCGGCCAGCTCATCCGTAAGTTCATTGCCTTCTACCTGAGTAAAATACCTGTCCAGGGTATGCATCATGATATCCGCAATGCCACAGGCGATTTGGTATTTGGGCAATGTATATGTAAGCTCAGGGTTCATTATAGCAAAGCGGGGACGGTTGAAATCAGTGGACAGGCCGCGCTTTTCCCCCGTTTCATCGTTGGTGAGCACAGAGCTGTTGCTGGTCTCGCTGCCGGCGGCGGAAATGGTCAAAATCACGCCCACAGGAAGGGATTTTTCCACATCCAGCTCTCTTTTCCAGTAGCGCCAAATATCAGTATCCGGATTTTTTGCGCCATGGGCGATGGCCTTGGCCGTGTCGATGGCGCTGCCGCCGCCTACCGCCAGTATAAAATCCGTTTGAAAAGAAATGGCAGTTTTCACCCCTTCCCTCGCGTGGGACAGAAGGGGATTGGGCTTTGCGCCGCCAAAGGGCAGATAGGCAATATTTCCCTTGTCAAGCTGGGATGCAATATTGTCGAGCAGTCCGGTTTTAACTATACTGCCGCTGCCGTAAACTATCAAAACCCTTTTGCCGCCTAGCTTTTTTATGATTCCGCCCACGCTTAAATGCGTGTCCTTGCCAAAGTGAATTTCCGTGGGGGTATATTGGGTAAATGCAAGCATTGGAAACACTCCTTCCGTATTTGGAGACCGGAATTAACCGCATGCGGCTATTGTACCATGATAAGGCCTGTTATAACAGCCGTTTTTGGCACAAATATGCCTGAATTTTGACACAGGAAACCCTTGACGAATTTTGTCTGCCGTGATAATCTGCGCACAGTATGTATTTATATCGGAGGGAGCACTGATGGAAAAGCAATATAAACTTGGCTTTATAGGGTATGGCGGAATGGCGGGCTGGCACCACCAGAACCTTGTACGAGCCCCCAAAGTTATACCATATGGTGTTTACGACATTAATCCCGCCCGGGTGAAGGTCGGCGAAGGAAAGGGCCTCAAAGGCTACGAAAGCAGCCAGGCGCTTTTAAGCGACCCGGAAATCGATATTGTACTGGTAGCCACGCCCAACAACTTTCACGCGGAATATTCCATTGCCGCCATACGGGCCGGCAAGCATGTGATCAGCGAAAAGCCGGTGACCATGAATTCAGAAGAACTCAAGCGTGTGATCGAGGTTTCCCATCAAACGGGAAAGCAGTTCTCCGTCCACCAAAACAGGCGATGGGATAAGGATTATCTCACCGTGCGCCGTGCGATAGAAGACGGCCTGATCGGCGAGCCATACCTTATCAAATCCTATGTGCTTGGTTCCCGTGGCATCCCCGAGGGCTGGCGCACCCACAAGGTGGCCGGCGGCGGCATGCTGCTGGACTGGGGCGTACACATGATCGACCAATTGCTGCAGATGATTCAAAAGCCTGTTGTAAAGGTGTTCGCCCGGATGCAGCACTTGATCTTTGACGAAGTGGACGATGGTTTCACCATTTCTCTGCAATTTGAAAACGGCCCCATCGCCATGGTGGAAGTGGATACCGCCGCCTTTATCAGCCAGGGCCGGTGGCACGTGCGTGGCAGCAACGGCACACTGTGCGTGGACAACTGGGATGCCGAAGGCAAAATCATTCGCGCCAAGGACATGAAAACCCAGTGGGAAGAGGAGATCGTATACACCTCCGCCGGTCCCACCAAAACGATGGCGCCCCGCTCCAGCTTCACCAGCGAGGAACTGCCGCTGCCCGTGGTCAGCGCGGATTGGATTCAATATTACCATAACTATGTGTCCGCTTTGGAAGGGAAAGAGCCGCTTTTCGTAAAGCCTGAGGAAGCAATGCGCGTCATGCTGGTCATGGAAGCCGCTTTCGAAAGCGAGCGGGCAGGCCAGGCAGTGGAAGTAAGGATATAGACGCTATATGCGTATAACACTACGAAAAGAGCGGTCCGTCACAATGTGGCGGGCCGCTTAAAACTATCATACAACAAACATATGCTATTATTCTTTTTAGCTTCTTTATGGGGGCGATTTTGTTTGCTAAATCCATTCACTACCGCCTGAAAGCCGTAGCGGCGATTATGTATCGCCCGCCAAGTAGCATAACCTGACCGCAACATGCGGGCGATTAATAATCGCCCCTACGGTGCCGTTTGTTTGTTGACCTCACCACCAGGGATTGTGAAATTCATTACTTCTGTGGTTGAAATACCTTTAGTCTTCCATCGACATATCCTTGTACGGTCCTAGCTCACCCTTTGTGAAATGACGGCGGCAGAGGCTGACATAGCGGTTGTCGCCTCCCAAAACGATCTGGTCGCCTTCCTTTACTACCTTGCCGTCATACACGCGGGCATTGCAGGTGGCTTTTTTGCCGCACCAGCAGATGGTTTTCACTTCTTCAATCGTATCCGCCCAAGCTAACAGCCATTGGCTGCCCTCAAACAAATTACCCCTGAAATCTGCGCGAAGACCATAGGCAATGACGGGTATATTTTCCTCATCTACCAAACGTACCAGCGTTTCCACCTGGGCTTTTACCAAAAACTGCGCTTCATCCACGATGATGCAGTTGTATTCCGTAACGGGAAGGGCATCGAGCTCTTCCATGAAATGGCATTCAGTTTCAAGCCCGCAGCGGGATCGCAGGGTACGTTCCCCATCCCTGTTGTCAAGCCTTGGCTTTAGCATAAGCACCTTCTGGTTGCGTTCCACGTAGTTATGCTTAACCATGATGGCGTTGGCCGTCTTGCTGGACCCCATGGCCCCGTAGCGGAAATAGAGTTTTGCCATGTTCTTCACCCTTTGCGATTGATTAGTACCTAATTTGCATAGATTTCGCGTCTGCGGACGCGACCAAAGGGCTTTCCGGTCGGTCCAGCTCGCTCAATAGTCGCATCGCTTCGCTGCCGCTTGCACTGCTCCTTTTCGCAAGCCTCCTCCACCCCGTCCATTTCCGCCACATGCGGGGTCGAGGTTTCGGAGCCTTTGGAAACCTTCGGCGGCCATCTTCTTGTATGTTTAAGCCATTATACAACAAGCACAACAGCCCCTCAGCAGTAGTACAGCTGCCCCAGGCAGCGGAAAAAGCCTTTTTTCAAATGGCCGTATCGGATAAGGCTATATGTCCTGCCAGCCTTTCCCTTTTGGGGTAGCACAGCATAACGGCGAATGGTTTCTACAACATCGGCAGGTAAAACATCTTTGTAGCAGTTCAGAAAAGATTCCGCCTGGCGGAATGTATCCGAAAGCCTCCTCTTCATTGCCGCTTCATTGCCGGCCGCTTTTTTCACATCCCGCACAACATCGACTCCCGTGGCGCCCAGCTGGTTTTTGCCGTGCTGACGATAGCTGATGGTAGGCTTGTCCACCGCCAGGATATGACCCATGGATGCGGCACATAGGGCCGCCCACCAGTCGTGCATCAGCATATCTTCCGCCGGAGCCTTTATCATCAGCTTTGCCAGCGCCCGGTTGATCATCATGGTGCAGCCGGTGATGCTGTTCTGGGCTAAAACCCGCGAAAGCTTAGGATTCACGTCCAGCTTTTGATAGCGCCAGAATGAAGGTGCTATGGACTTTAGTTCCACATCCGACACGCGCAGGTCGGTATGAACAAGCAGCGGGCAGGCAGCGCCGTACTTTTTTTCCCCTTCCCGCATGGTAAGCAGTGTAAGCGCAATTTTGTCATCATCCCACACATCGTCCTGGTCGCTGAACATTACATATTCCGAAGTGCTTTCGCTAAGCAAACTCATGAAATTACCTTTCGGGCTTTTTTCGTGAGCAAAACCTAACACAAGCCTGATCTTGCCAGGATGTGCATCTGCATATTCCTTCAGGATTCCAGGTGTTTCGTCCTTTGAACCATCGTCCTGAGTAAGTACTCTAAAATCCTGCTCCGTCTGGCGCAGCAGGGAATCCAATTGCTCCCTCAAAAAACGGCCGCCATTATAGGTAGCCAGCAAAATGTCGATCATGCGGACATCCTTGCGTTTTTTGTCATTATAACACGCTTTGTGCGCAAAAGGCAACGTACCGGGTGGAAAACGAGAATAGGCGGGGCGGGGAATTTATGAAAAAATTCCCCGCCCCGCACCTCACCCTCAAAAACTTCTAATTTGATAAAATCTTATTTCAGAATCTTCTCGATGATATATCTTGGCCGCTGCTTTGTTTCACTGTATATTTTCCCAATATACTCTCCGATCACGCCAAGGCACAGAAGCTGTATCCCGCCGATCATCCAAATGGAAGCCAGAATGCTTGTCCAGCCCGTATCGGCATGACCTGACCACTTCGAAATCAGAGCGTACAAAAGCATGACCAGGCTCAGCAGAAAGATGATAACCCCGAGCCCCAGGATCAGCCGGATTGGCTTGATGCTAAGCGACGTGATGCCGTCAAAGGCAAAAGCCAGCATCTTTTTCAAGGGGTATTTGCTTTCCCCGGCAAACCGTTCATGACGCTCGTACATCACCGTGCTGTTCTTAAAGCCCACAAGCGGCACCATGCCCCGCAAAAAAAGGTTCACTTCCCGATACTCGGCAAGCCCCTCCAGCGCCCTACGGCTGAGCAGCCGGTAGTCGGCATGGTTGAACACAATGTCCACACCCAGTGCCTTCATAAGCTTGTAAAACCCCTCGGCGGTCATGCGCTTGAACGCGGTATCGGCCTTTCTCTCACTGCGCACGCCGTACACCACATCGCTGCCCTTTTCAAACTCGTCCAGGAACCTGTCTATGGCATCAATGTCGTCCTGCAAATCGGCATCCATGGAGATGGTGACGTCCGCATCCTCCTTGGCGGTCATTAGCCCCGCCAGCAGCGCATTTTGGTGGCCGCGGTTCCGCGACAGCTTCACCCCCGCAAACAACGGATCGTTTTCATGCAGTTCCTCGATCATGGCCCAGGTGCGGTCTTTGGACCCGTCGTTCACCAGCATCACACGGCTCTTTTCATCGATTCGGCCGGATTCTATCAAGGCCGTCATCTTGGCCTTCAAACGCTTGGATGTTTCGGGCAACACTTCCTGCTCGTTGTAACAGGGAACCACCACATATAATACGGGGCGCATACGGCTCCTCCTTAACGCTTATTGGCAATATGAAGTATTTCCATACTTCGGTCATTTTCCCTTGTGCGGAAGGAAAAAAATCTCATCTAACCTATGCAAAGGCAAGTACAGGGAGATGCATGCCACAGACAGTTGATTCCCGCTTGCGGTACAAGATAGGGCCTTCCTGCTCAATCCATCCTTCTGCAGCTGTTCCGGCGGACCATTTGAGTCTCCAATAGATAGATTGTAGCCTCGTCGGACGGATTTTCGATTCGGTCCAGCAGCAAATGGATAGCGGTTTCCGCAATGTCGTCATAAGGGTACGAAATGGAAGTGATCCCGGGGTTGAAGTAGCGCAGCATATCGATATTATCAAAGCTGATCAGGGAAATATCACCAGGCACTTTCAAATCGAGGGAATTCAAAAAGCTGATAAGACCTATGGCGTTCAAATCGTTAAAGCACAGAAGAGCCGTGGGTAGCTCTTTCTTGAGTGCCAGCGCATGGACAAGCTGGTAATCGTCCGTATCACAGATGATGTGCTTGGGGTTGATGAAAAGGCCGTTCCTCTTCATCGCGATTTCTATACCCCTCAAGCGTTCGTTATAGGTATAAAGATTGGAGCTCTTGTCCCAAATGGTAAAGTATCCGATCTCCCTGTGCCCCATATCGATCAGGTATTGGATGGCCTTTTCTGCAGCTTTGGCATAGTTGACGGATACAAAATCCAAATTGTAATTCTTGATTTTGCGTATCAGCGTAACCACCGGCACTCCCGCCTGGATGATCTTCTTGATTTCCGAGCCGTCATCCGTGACGGGAAAAACGATGATACCGTCCACGTTTGTTTTTAGGTACTCCGAAAGGTATTCTCCTTCCAGAACATAATTGAACTCGGAAAAAGAGATCATTGCATGATAGTTGCGCATTTTGGCCGCTTTGGTGACAGCGCCCAGCAGCTCCGTATAAAAAGGGACGGCCTTAGGTACGATGATGCCGATGGTTTGCGTTTTTCCTGTTTTCAGGTAGGTGGGCAAGCTGGACGGCCTGTAGTTCATTTCGGCTGCCGTCCGTATAATTTGGTCCCGTGTCTCTTTTTTGATGTTGCTGCGGTTGTTTAAAGCGCGGTCAACGGTGGCTTGCGATACGCCGCAGGCCAATGCAATGTCGTATGTGGTAACGCGTGCCATATCTTCCTCCGTCATTTTTTTCTTATCATAGCAGTGATTATGATGCAAGTCAATCAGACTAATGATGTAATTACGTCAAACCGGAGGCGAAAAAAGACCGATAACCAGAAAATCTCACAGAATAAGGCTGATTTTTTGCCTGCCCGCTGAACGCCGCATCGCATGGAATCCTAACTATTCATCCATCTTGCGCTTCGATGGATATCATCATCTTAATAGAATACTATGAAAAAAACCTGACAATTTTCAGCCCAAAGGCATAAAAGAAAGCCCTCACCAGGCAAGATACGCACCGCTTTGCAAAAAAATACGCAAACTGATTGTTGACCCGCAAAAGGAGTCAGCATACAATATAAACAAAAGTGTTGCGACCCGTTTTTGAATGTGTGCGGCAAAACAGAAACTGAAGGCCGGGTGCCTTTAGAATAATAACTTTGGGGAGGAACAATCATGAAACGAAACCGTCTTCTGGCATTTGTCCTGTGCATCTGTATGCTCCTGACGTTCATACCTGCGGCTTTGGCGGAGAAAACGGTCACAGAATTACAGGTGCTCACCTATAACGACGATTTCTATGATACCGTGATTGCCGATTTCGAGCGCTTGAATCCGGACATCAAAATCGTTCGCAAGCTTGGCCAGGGAATTGATACCGGCGCCACAACCGCCATGCTTACCGGTGAGGACGCGCCCGATGTCTTGATGGTTAATTCAGGTCCCGGCCGCGTGCTGCCGCTGGCGAAGGCAGGCCTGCTGGAAGATCTTACGCCGTACTATGCTTCCCGCGGCTGGGACCAGACAATCAACCCGTCCATCATCGACATCATGAAGAAGAACGATGATAAGATCTGGGAGATCTGCAACGGCATGGACGTATTCTCCGTGTACTACCATGTGCCGGTCTTCGAGAAGCTGGGATTGACACCCCCCAAGACTTTTGAGGATTTTGAGAAAATCTGCGCGGCTCTGAAGGACAGTGGCATCACACCCCTGGTCATCGGCGGCCGGGATAACTATCAGCTTGGCTGGGCCATGGGCAACTTCTTCCAGTCGGTTGCCGGAAAGGAATTCGTATCCGGCTTGATCTACGGCGACACGAAGTTCACCGAGGCCCCCTTCCAGGAAGCGCAGAGCAAGTTCCTGAGCTTCTATGACAACGGCTACATCAACAGCGACGTAGTTGCTATCGGCGGCGAAGAGGCTTTCACCTGCTTTGCGGTGCAGCAGGCTGCCATGGTCTTCTCCGGCCAGGGGAATCTGCAGGCGTTCTTTGACGACGGCACCCTGGACATCAACCAAGTCTCCTCCTTCCCCTTCCCCAGCCTGCGCGGTGACGAGGCGATCCCCACAGCAGGCATGGCCCATAGCTGGGTTGTGAACAAGAACACACAGAAGATGGAGTACGCGCTGCGCTTTATGGATTATGTGGCTTCCCTGGATTATCAGATCTGCCTGGGCGGCATGTCCGCGTGGAAGTATGGCATAGGCGCGATCAAGGTTGATGACCTGTCTGTGCTGAAGCTCAACCCCGTTGTCAACAATGCATTCACCCAGCTGCAAAACGGTGTGGGCTTTAACCCCAGCGTTTACCTTCCCGGCAATTTGAAGACCGTTTACTACGCCACGAACCAGGAGCTTTTCACCAAAACGAAGACGCCTGAGCAAATTGCTGCGGAGTTGCAAAAGGCAAAGGAAGAATATCTCGCCTCGAAGTAAGTGTTCACCCGGTGCGATTATGGCGGAGGCCATTTGGCCTCCGCCATTTTGAAAGAACATTTCCGTCGGAGGGGTGAATCCATGCACCAGCTCATGAACCCGTCGCGAAAGGCCGCCGCCAAGGAATATTTGGTATCCATATTGTTTGTATTGCCGTCGCTTGTTCTTTTGATCTATTTTGTGCTGATCCCGACGGTGAGAACGGTACTGATCAGTTTTTATAAGTGGGACGGCGTCAACCCTGTGATGCAATTCGTAGGAGTTGATAACTATAAAAACGTGTTTTCGGACCCGCGGTTTCATCAGTCGATTCTCAACAACTTCATCTGGGCCGGCATGCACCTGATATTTGCATGCTGCTTCGGGTTTGTTCTGGCGTATTTCATCTCCCGCATAGGAAGATGCAAATCCCTGTTCCGTAACGTTTTGTTCGTTCCCAACATCATTGCCTTGTCGGTCAGCGGCGTGGTTTGGACGCTTATTTACAACCCGCAGATGGGCCTGCTCAACAGCATGCTCAAAGCGGTAGGACTGTCCGCCTTGAAGCGGACTTGGCTGGGCGATCCCGGCATCACCATATTTGCGATTTCCTTTGCCAGTTCCTGGCAGGCTTATGGCTACTATATGACGCTGTTCCTGGCAGGGCTTCAAAACATAGATACGGACCTGTACGAAGCCTCCAATCTGGACGGTGCGAACAAATTCAAGCAGTTCCTGTACATCACCATCCCCGGATTGCGCAACGTGTTTTCTTTCGTTTTCAGTATGGGCATCATCAATGGGCTCAAGGGCTTCTCCACAGTATGGGTCATGACCCAGGGCGGTCCGGGCACCTCCTCCTTCCTGCTGTCGCTGTACGGTTATGTGAAGGCATTCAGGGAGAACAACTTCGGCCAGTCCATGGTAAGCGGCATTACGCTTGGCGTAATGATCATCTTTTTGACGCGGCTGTTCAACTACTTCCGCGACCGCCATCAGGACCAGGGGGGGATGAGCGTATGAAAGAAAGCAGAAATTGGCCTCTGTACGCGGTTTTGATCCTGTTTTCCCTGCTGGCTGTCGGCCCGTTTATCTGGGTGCTTTTGAGCAGCCTGAAGAATACCGTGGAGATTTATTCCGGCACGATTCTGCCGCCCAACTGGCGGTTTATCAACTATCCGGAAGCATGGCGCCGTGCCAGGCTGGGAGTATATTTCGCCAACTCACTGGTCGTCACGGTGCTTGCGCCGCTGCTGGGCATTGTCCTGGATACATGCGCGGGTTATTCCTTTGCCAAGCTCAAGCTCAAAAAATACACGTGGCTCCTGTACCTGTTTATGCTGGGGCTGTTTATTCCCGGTGAATCCAACCTTCTGTCCATCACGCTGCAGGTAAAAAGCCTGGGCTTGCATAACAGCCTTTACGGCGTGATCGCCGCGATGCTGGGCACCGGCATGGCATTTGGCATTTTCCTGATGCGCAACTTTTTCAAGGACATTCCGGATTCCTTCGGGGAAAGCGCAAGGATAGACGGCGCTGGACCGTTTCAAACGTTCCTGCACGTATACCTTCCGCTGGCCAGGAGCGGCGTCGTGGCGCTGGCGATCTTCAAAGTGATCGGCGCGTGGAATGAGTTCAACCTGTCCCTGTTCATATTGACCGATTCCGACAAGTGGACGATCCCACTGGCGGTGTCAAGCTTTACGGGCATGCCGGGCGCGAACAATTACGGCTTTGTGTTCGCTGCGGCCATGATCAGCATACTGCCGGTATTGGTTTTGTATTTCCTGTTCCAACGGACATTCATTGCGGGTATCACCGCCGGTGGTCTGAAGGGCTAAATTTATAAAAGAGGTGGCTGAATGATGGTTCAGATGACTTGCTGCGGCAGCATCGGCGCGCCCGCACGGCACGGCGCACAGGAATTGCTCAAAACGGTCAACCAAACGGGCTTCAATAGCCCCATCTATCTGGGCAAACTGGACAGCGATCATATTTCCAAGGCATTGGCCCGGGGCGATGTCCGGTGTGCCAGGACGGGAGAAGCCTTCGGCATCGGCGTCTGCGAAGGTTGTGTATATATTGCAGGATTCGACGATACGGGGTTAATGTACGGCTGCTTCGCCTTGGCAGAGATGCTGGAAAGCGGCCAGCCGGCAAGAAGCATCCAGGAGGAGCCTTACCTGAAAACCAGAGGCATTTATGAACTGCCCCACAACAGGGACTTGGAGAGCGAACGCTTTTATTCAAAGGCCTACTGGACGGAATACTTCAATATGCTGGCCAGGAACCGCATCAATTCCTTCAACTATGTCTATTCCCATCAAACCGGCTATATGGCGCCGGTGTTCGCCTATTTCACGCGGGATGAAAAATACCCCGACGCTCGGCCCATCGACATTCCAGGCGAGATGATCGACAGGAACCGGGAGATGATGGCCTTTATTACGGAGCTTGCCCATGACCGCGGGATCACCTTTATCTTGGGCATTTGGGAAGTGTATCCCTGGCGGGGCGGGCAGGGCGACTGGCGGCCGCCACAGGCAAACGCCGTCCCGGGCGTTACGGAGGACATACTGGAGGACTACGTATACCGCGGGGCAAAAGCGATGCTCACGGAGTTCCCGTGCATCGATGGCATACAGGTCCGCGTCAATGAGGAATCCAGCATCACTTCGGAAAGGCAGACGGAATTCTTCAAGAACACCATCTTCAAGGCTGTGGCGGAGACTGGCAAATTGATGGACTACCGCGGCTGGCTTGCACTGCCCGAAACCACCGAGACGGTCAAGAGCATGTGCCCGAACCTGCGCACGTCCATGAAATACTGGGCGGAATTCCTGGGCGCACCTTACCAGCCCTGCAAAATCGAGCCCGGCTACAGCTACGGAAACCTGCTGGAAAAACCCATGCCTTATCGCTTCATGTGGCAGGTGTGGTCGCTGGGGTCTCCCAGGCTGCTTTTGTGGGGCGATCCGGAATATGTTCAACGCTTTGCGCAAAGCTGCAAACTGGGCGGTGCAGAGGGCTTTGAGATCAACCCGCCCCTGGCGCAAAAGGGTTACGGGAATGAGCCGGGATACTGGCGCATCTTCAAAAACCCGGCAGATGAGTATTATAC
>JAEZJP010000016.1 GCA_023415715.1 Bacillota bacterium | reverse complement strand
GTCGCGCTGCTTCGCTGTCGCTTGCATCGCTCTGTTTCGACCGCTTCCTCAGCTTCGCTTTTTCCGCCACAGGCGGCGCTCAGCTTCGGAACCCGTTTCGCCAGCCTCCTCCACACCGCCCATTTCCGCCACCGGCGGGGCGGTGTTCCGGAGCCTCCAAGATGGAGGCTTTTGGAGAGGCTCCCTCTTGGAGGGGGCTGCCGACGAAGGAGGCTGGAGGAGGTCTTAAGCATCAGCAGCCAAGCATTATTTTCATTGCAGTAAAAATTTTGCTTTTCCATTTTTATATTCGCATCATGGGGATCTGTTCATTGTTCACTGGAACTAGTAAACCAAGAACCAAGTGCTTACATATCCCGTAGCCCCATTCACGCTTACCAGCGTCCAGTCCGTTCCCTTGTCCAGCACCGTCACCCCGGTGCCAACCGGCAGCTTGTTTACTACGGAGGCGTTCCAACTTGGCCCAGAGCGGAAGTTGACAACGCTTCCTCCGTTGGGGTTGCTAAGCGTGGCGGCAAAAGGCGCGGCGGTCATCTTCAAATAGGCTTTCATCATATACCCTGTTTTATCGCCCACCTGCACCTTGCACCAGGTATCCCCGCCCGAAAGTACGGTAACGGGCGTAAAATTCTTATATCTTCCCAAAACCGCCGCCGATTGCGAGGCCGTTTCCCTTAAATTCAGATACTGCGAATTCTTGGGGTTGTTCACCACTGCGTATTGCGAGGCTCCGCCGGCTTCGGTGGCCAGATACTTGGATGCGACATATCCGGTCTGGCTGTCTACCCGTACCTTATACCAGGTGATGCCCTTCACCAGCACATCCACCTTGGTCCCTTCGGCAATCCCGGTAATCACAGTACCCGAATCTGCGGGGGACCCACGCAGATTCACGCCTGCACCCGTATTGGTGCGCACAAAACGCGCTGCTATCGCCGAATCGTTGCCGCCGGTCAGATAGCTTTTCATCATGAAACCCGTTTTGCCGCCCACCTGCACCTTATCAAAAGTATCGCCCTCTTCCAGCACCATCACCCAGGTGCCTGTGGGATACTTGCCCAGTATTTTGGCCGTAAGGTCCGCACTCTCCCTAAGGTTTAGGGTACCGCCTTTTACAGCAAGGTATGAGGCATCGGCCAGGGAAATAACGGGTAGAAGGCACAGCGCTGCTGCCAGCAGAACGGCAAGACTGCTTTTTAAGGCATAGCACTTTGCAAAATTTTTCATAACGGCACCTCCAAGCCTTAAATAAAGCAATAGATCATTGATAAAAATGCCACTCATTATGAAATACGTATGGCATAGGGTAATAGTTCCTTAGTCCATATTAAAATACTTCGGCCGGCATTTTGCTTATTTTAGAAATTTGGTATTTCCTATTGACATACTAGGGAATATGCGTTATGATCTATTTCATACTTTACTAATAGGAATTGAGGCGAAAGGTGTGCGATATCTGTATTCCAGCAAACCCAGCCCCGTCCAAAGCGTGGGCGGGCGAATGTGCAACGGCCGAAACTGTTGATATCAGGCGGCCTGCCATCCATCGTAGAATTAAAAACGCAAAGGAGCGTACGTATATGAAGAAGCTGCTTTCCCTCGTATTGGCCCTGGCTATCTTGCTGTCCCTGTCCGCCGCATCCGCCCAGACGCTCACAAAGATCAGGATCGGCGCCACCCCCACCCCCCATGCCGAAGTGCTGGAACTGGTCAAAGACGACCTGAAAGCGCTGGGCTATGATCTGGAGATCGTGGTATTTACCGAATATCCGCTGCCCAATCCGGCTTTGGCCGCGGGCGAGCTTGACGCCAACTACTTCCAGCACCTGCCCTACCTGAATGCCTACAATGTTACCGTGCCGGAAAACGAGAAGCTCTTTCCCGCCATCGGGGTGCATTACGAGCCCTACGCTCTGTATCCCGGCAAAACCAAGACGCTGGAGGAGCTTAAGGAAGGCGGCATCATCACCGTTACCAACGATCCTTCCAACGAGACCCGTGCGCTTCTTCTGCTTGCGGAAGCCGGTCTGATCACCCTGCCCGAAGGTACCACCCCCGACAGCAGTCTGACGGTGCTGGACATTGCGGATAATCCCAAGAAGCTGGACATCAAGGAAGTGGACGCCTCTACCTTGCCCTCCACCCTGGCCGACGCCGATTTTGCAGTAATCAACGGCAACTTCGCTCTGGATGCCGGTTTAAGTCCCGCTACCGACGCTGTTTTCGTGGAGCCTTCCGATAGCGATGCCGGCAAGACCTATACCAACTATGTGGTAGTCCGGCCCGAGGATAAGGATGCAGGCTTTGTCAAGGCGCTTGAAACCGTGCTGCATACGAAAAAAGTGTATGATTTCCTGCTCACGAATGAAAACTTCAAGGGCGGCGTCATCCCCACCTTCACCCCGGCGGAGTAATAAGCCTTTTCCGCAAAGCGTCCGGCGTCCGCCGGGCGCTTTTTTATTGTTATGGCTGTATGGTATAATGTGCGTAATTGTTTGTCAAGCGATGGAAATTGCTTATGTCGAAAGAAATCCGAAAAATATTGTTAAGAAAGACTTTTGAGAGTAGACAGCGAGGATATGCCATGCGTTCTTTGTCCATAACCATAGAAATCTGCGATGAGGGCCGCCGGCTCAAGCAGGTGGTGTTCGCACGTTTGAAGCTTGGCCGGCGTTTATTCAGCAGCATCAAGTTTCAAAACGGCCTGTTAGTGGACGGAATACCAACTCATGCTGATCAAAAGGTACATGCGGGCCAGGTTGTCACCCTTCTTCTGAAGGAGGATAACGAATCACAGCGGACTCCGCAATTCGTTCCGCTGTCAGTCGCCTATGAGGATGAAGACCTGCTCATCGTAATAAAGCCCGCGCCCCTGCCAAGCCAGGCTTCCTCCCTTCAGGGAACGGATACGCTGGAAAACTATGTGGCGGCCTATCTTAAGCAAAGCGGCCTTTTCGTATACCGTCCTGTGAACCGGCTGGACAAGGGCGTAAGCGGCCTGATGGTCATTGCCAAAAACGCCTATGCACAGCAGCGGCTGCAACAGAAGCTGCATACGACAGAATTTATTCGGGAATACCTGGCGGTTGTGGAAGGCATACCACAGCCGCCCTCCGGTGTCATCGATGCGCCTATCGGAAAAACCGGTCCAAACAGCGTGAAACGGTTCATTACGCCGGATGGGAAGCCATCCGTTACCCATTATGAAACGCTGCAATCCATCGCAGGTCGAAGCCTTGTCAAACTTCGCCTGGAAACCGGCCGTACCCACCAAATCAGGGTGCACATGCAGCATATTGGCTGCCCTGTGGTTGGCGATTTTCTCTATGGTCATGAATCAGCGGAATTGCCGGGCCGCATCGCGCTGCACTCCTATCATTTGGAGTGTTTGCACCCCGTAACGATGAAGCCCCTGTCGCTTACCGCGCCGCTGCCGGAGGAACTGGCAATATTGTTGAAAGTATAATAAAAAGGCTCCTAAACTTATGTTAAATTAAGTATTAGCACATCTATGAGAATGAACTCTGAAAGTGAACTTAGCCCAGCACAATGTCATCCTGAACGAAGTGAAGGATCTTGGCTTTTTTGATACGCCAAGATTCATCGTCGCTCGCTCCTCAGAAATGCGTTAGAGCACGGCTGGCTGTTGTGCTCTAACGCATTTTCTATTGTAGTAGGATGACATAGTGCTTAGATTACATGTATTCTGTGCGCTTGTATTCACTGATTCATTAACACTTTGAGCAGTATCAAACAAAAAACCTCGCGACCCCGCCGCCGATAAGCCTGGCCAGCCTTACCTTCCACATGCCCTTTTTTAACGGTGTATAGTAAAGGCACTTGGACTCCAGCCAGCCCTTGTCCTTCCAGTATTGATAATCATACGGGTTACTCTTTTTATAATCGTCCCTTGACCAGCATATTTGCTGTACGCGGAAGGCGATAAGGGAATACCAGCCTGGATTTGCATCCTTTCCCAGCAGAAGGTCCTTCATAAATACTTCCGCAATCCGGCGGATATCCTTTTCATACTTTCCTCGGATATCTTCCTTGTCCATCAAAGCCCCGGTACGGAACTTTTCCATTCCCGCCACACGGCATCCCCAGGCATGCAGGGCCGCACCCATTGTATGCAGCGCATGGCCGGTGGACCCGCCGCCCGATGTGGTGATCAAAAACGCGCTTTTCCCCGCAAGCGCGGGGCGGTGACAGACAAAAGCCATGCGGTCCATCCAGTTTTTCAGAGAACCATTCACATCCTCCACGTACACAGGGCTTGAGATCAAATAACCGTCCGCCTCAAGCATCCTGTCCCGTATGGAAAGCAGATCATCCTTCAAGGGGCATTTATCCTCGCCCTTGTCAAAGCAGAGCCTGCATCCTCTGCACATACGCAAATCCATATGGCTAAGGCCGATCCTCTCGACTTCCAGGCTGATTTTAAGCCGCTCCGCCTCTTTTTGAAGCTGTTCCTCTATCAGAGATGTAAGGCGGCTGGTGTTGCCATCCGTTCTGTAACTTGAATTGATGGAAAGGATTTTCATGGAGGTTCTCCTCATATGGTCTTTTGTTCAGCGTACGCTATAAAATCTTTCTGCATTCCATATAGTAGCGCTTTTCGTGGGCCTCCCCCATGGAGAATGTCTTTCGGGGCAGCGCACCGTCCTTGCGCACGGCGGGCAGCAGCGCCGGCTTTTCAAGGCCCGGAACCAGGAACCCCACCGTATCCTTTTGCCCGCACAAGCTGCGCACAGTATCATCGCCGTGAATGTAGTCTATCTCCGCGTCCTTGTGGCAGCTTAAGTAGGCGTCCAGGAATTTTTGCAGCGTGCCCACAGCCAGAGAGGTCTCGGGATTGGAAATGACTACGGTGCGTTCCCGGCCGCCATATAGTAAGTGAATGGTCTGATCATTAGGCTCCGCCGCAGCATCGTTCAGGCTCATGTTCCGGGCATTGCAGTATTCCGCCCAGTCCCGCATCAGTGCTTCCCCATCCGTATGGAAAACCACACGGTGGATGGGATGGAAGTGCAGCGCGTCATCGTGAATGTTTTCCACCTCCACCAGCGCGTACCTGGCAGGATGGCTCACGGCTTCCTCAGGGGAAAGCGTCGTTTTTACTTGCTGCCAATGAGTTTTGGCGGTAGCCAGGGAGTGGTTCCCGTCCCCCACGGCCATCAGCAGCGGATTATCCTGGGGCAGCTTCGCCAAAAGTTTCGCCAAGGCATTATAGACTCCCCGCAGAAGATTGGGCTCCGTCACCGCCCAACCCCGCAAATGGCCGCCCTTAAGCATCAGCGGAAAATCATAGAGCAGCCTCAATTCCCCCCGCCGCGCATACAGGGGCTCGATCACCGTCTTTTCTATATCATCCATCAAAAGCATTACATGGGTGCTTTCCAAAGTTGCGCCCTTCCTGATCGCAAGCCTCGGGGGAATGCGGGAAAGAATCGTCCCCTCCGTAGCCCGGATCATGGACCTTGAGCCCACGTCAAAATCATAGCTCTCCAAATCGGCCGCTGCGACAAGGCCCAGCCGGGAGCCGCTTTCCGTCGTCCTTTCCGTAAGCACAAAGCCGCCCTTGACTTTTTCCCGCAATATGCCCTTCCGCAGATAATCCGCCATTGCTTCATGGATGAAAGGCACACGTTCCCCGCTTTGCGCAAGGTAGATCTCCGGCAGCGTAATGCGCAGCGCGGAGGGCTTTTCTCCAACGGTATCCTCTACCTCCCGCCAGTATTCCATCTGGGAGGTATACTGGTCGCACGCCACTACCGCCCAGGCGGTTTGGTTTTCCTCTGGGCTTGGAAGCAATATATCAGCCGGTGCAATAGCCACTTGATCCCAGCATTCCATCAAGGCGGATACCCCTTTCGTAATATCATACTGTCATACGGTAAGCAATCCATATTAAATCAGCAAGAATGTGGTTTGATGATCTGATCTAACGCGTATGCAATACGTGTAAGCCAAGTTTCTTTATTTCTTGTCCAGCCAGATATCCAGTGTTGGATCACCCATGTTTGTCAGCAGCACAAACGCTTCCGCCGGGCCTGACATATAAGCCTTTCGTTCCCCTTCTTCGGTCAGCATCACAGGCATTCTGTCATGGATGGGCCGCACCTGTTTATCCGCCGGGCGGGTTAGTACGGTGAACACCTCACGGCCGTCCTCCAGCTTCTTGTACACCCCCGCCATATACATCATTCGGCTTTTTTGAAGGCCGATGGCCATTTTATCCTTAGTTTTTTTGCCCAGTGGCGTATGACGCCACTCAAAAAACCAGTTGGCGGGGATCATGCAGCGCCCGGCCAGGAAAGCGGGGCGGAAGAAAGGCGACAGTGCCACCGTCTCCTGCCTGGCATTGATGACGGGGGGCTTTTTTTCCCAGTGGGGAAAGCCCCACTGCATGAGCCTGGGCGTCCAGCTTCCCTGATCGTCGGGAACCAGCACAGGCGCCATCTGGCCAGGAAAAATCTCTCCCTGCGCAAACTCCATGCCATTCATTTTATCAAGAATGGCCCGCATTTCAGGGTCGTTTACATCCAGAATGAGATAGTATCTTCCACACACTTTTGTATCCTCCATGAATCGCATTCTAATACCAATGAGAAACATGAATGCATCCAAAGCTGCGAGAGATTTTTGCGCAGAACAAGGAATTGGAGCGACGCGTAGCAGCGCTACGTGGAGCGGAAAATGACGAAGTTATGCACAAAAAGATCCGCAGCGGCGATGCGTTCAGGTTTTGAATTGGTATCATGCGAAAAGCGCCCGGATATCCGCCTCAGAAAGCTGGGTCGGCATTTCCTCCCCGGCGGTGATCAATTGGTCGAACAGCGCCCGTTTCTTTTTGCCAAGGCGGGCCACCTGCTCCTCAATGCTCAAATGGGTAATCAAGCGCACCACTTCCACCTTGCGCGTCTGGCCGATGCGGTGGGCCCGGTCGGTAGCCTGATCCTCGGCGGCGGGGTTCCACCAGGGATCATAATGGATTACCATGTCCGCCCCCGTCAGGTTCAACCCCGTGCCTCCGGCCTTGAGTGAAATGAGGAACACCTGCCCCTCACCGGCATTGAACCCGTCGGCCAGCGTTAGCCTCATGGCGGGGGGCGTTTCCCCGTCCAGATACAGGCATTGTATTCCCTCCGCCTCCAGATGGCGGCGCAAAATCTTGAGCATGCTGGTAAACTGGGAAAAAAGCAGTATACGCCGCCCCGTTTCCAGTGCGCCGGGCAAAATATCCAGCAGCAGGTCCAGCTTTCCGCTGGTCCCCGAATAATCCGGCAGGCAGAGCGCCGGATGGCAGCAGATTTGCCTCAGTTCCGTTATGGCAGCCAGCACCTCCGTGCGGCCCCGGTTGATGCCCTTGGTTCGCAACAGATCGTCGACCCGGCCGCGCAAGCGCAACAGCGCAGCCTGATAAACGCGGGACTGTTCCAAAGTCATTTCCGCGATCAGCGTCGTTTCCAGCTTGTCCGGCAGCTCCGTCAGAACTTCCTTCTTCAGCCTGCGCAAAAGGAAGGGCCGTATCTTTTGCCTCAATGTCTCGCTGTTGCGCCCATCACCGTGCTGGCGGATAAAACGGGCATAATTGAGCAGATACCCCGGCAGAACAAAATCGAAAATGGACCACAATTCCCCCGTATTGTTCTCCATGGGCGTACCGGTCAGCGCCAGCCGCGTCTTTGCCTGAAGCTGCTTTACCGCCACCGCCCCAACGCTCGCGGCATTCTTGATGTGCTGGGCCTCGTCCAGTATGGCGAAGCGGAAGGGGATGTCGCACAAAAGTGATATGTCCCTGCGGATGAGGGGATAGGAGGTGATCACCACATCCACCTTACCCGATGCTTTGATCTCCTCAATTTGCTCGGCCCTCGTTGCCTGGCTGCCGGATAATAATAGCACCGAAAGGCTTGGCGCGAAACGGCGGAATTCCGCCTGCCAGTTGTAACAAAGAGATGTAGGCGTGACCACAATGGTGGGCAGGTTGTTTGTTTCCTGCTTGGCGGCCCACCAGATGAGGGCTATGACCTGAATGGTCTTGCCCAGCCCCATATCGTCCGCCAGCACGCCGCCCATACGCAGGCTGTACAGCGATTGCAGCCAGTAAAAGCCGCGTTCCTGATAGGGGCGAAGCTGCTTGCCTATGGGAGGGGGGCATGGCAGGAATGCCCTCGTTTCCGGCGCGGTGAGAGCAGCTACCGTGTCGCGCACGCTGTCCTCCGCATGAATGGGCAGGGTTTTTTCTGCAAGCAGCGCGCTTAAGTATACGGTGCGGCAGGCGGCCAGAGACAGCATGTTCCCGGAGGCCATATCGATGTTTTCCGCCTGGGCGCTTTCCGCAAGCAGGTCGGCGGTCTCCTGCCATTCCTCCATGGCGCCAAGATCCAGGAAGGACCCGTCTTTCAAGCGGAAATATTTACGCCGCAAATGAAGCGCCTGAAAAATGGCCAGTATCTCCTGGCTTGGCTGGCCGTCCTCCGTAAATTCCAGCAAAAGCTGCCCGCCGTTTACCCGCATGTTTCCCTGGAATCTGGGCTTGCGGGGCGTCATGCGCTTAAAATCCTGGCTGGCAAATATCTCGCAAAGGTTCATCAAGCGGCGGACGCCTTCGGATACGAACTGAAAAATGCTGTCCTGCCCGCTTAGGTACACCCGGCCCTTGCGCACATGGAAGCCCGAATTGGCCAGCTCGTCCAGTACGGCCCGCTCCGCGCTGGCATCGCGCATGAGCAGCCTTGGTTCGTTATCCACCGCCTCCTGATTAGGGGCCGCAAAGGGATCGATCTCATGGGGTCCGTAAGCGAACACAGTGCGGGCCACCACTTCCTGCCCCACACGGTCCAGATATACCTTGGCGTGTAGAGGCGTGCGCACGATCTGCTTTTGCAGCGCGCTGTCCAGCTCAACCACACCGGTCAATTGCAGCCAGGGCACCAGCTCGCTGATGACGCGCGGCGCATCCTTGCCGAAGAATTCAAAGTTTGCGTTTCCGTCATCTTCCTGGCGAAAGAGCACAGCGGCAACGCTCTGCTGCATTTTGTTAAGTGCCACCACTTCCCCGCTTAACCATACATAGGCACAGTCGGGGGTGAGGGGCATCCATTCCGCAGGCAATTGGGCAGTGATAAGGATGCCCCTTGCGCCGCCGGCTACCTGATAGGCAAGGGGGATTTCCTTTTCCTGCACCTGGGCCACGTGATGTGCCACACCGTTTAGTGCCAGGCGGAAGGGCAGATGCTTCAATAGATTGAGCAAAACCAAAGCAAAGCGGGGCGGCAGCCGCATGGTGCGTGCCTCCATGCCATGCTGGGTGACGCCTACTTCCTTTTGTGCCTGGCACAGCGCCCTCAGCACATCCAGTATGCCGTTTTCCCGCGGGGTGAAATGCATCCATTCCGGATGAAACACAAACCCTTTTCCAAAAGACAAAGACGTTTGGTTATCGATGGCGTCCAGAAATTGGGGCAGGTTGCGCACCACGTACAGCCGGTCTTCCCCGACCCGGATCCCTAAGCGCAAAGCCGGCTGGGCCAAACTGTCCCGCTCCAAAAGAAGCGTGATCTCCATGCGCACGGAGCCGGCTTCGGGCAGCGCGCCCTCCATTGCCTTTAAAAGCAGCGGACCACCCAATGCGGCCTTGCGCCTTTCGATATCCTTCCAGGCTCCCGATTCCCGGGCCATCAGCGTGGCGGCCACCACGTGGCGGCAGGCGCCTAACCGCTCCTGGGTCTCGCAGGAACACTGCGCCGGCGCATCGGCCTTCAGCACCACTTCCCGGCGCGGCGTTCCGGCCACCAGAAAGCGCAATGATTCCAGCCCGGAGGATATGGGCCGTACGCCGCCCCGCTGATACAAAAGGGTGCCGGCGTTGTACTCATCTTCCCCGGCCAGCTGCTTAAGCTTTTGGGGTCCCTGGGACATTACGCGCTCACGCTCCCGACGATTGCAAAATAATAGACGGTCAAAAAAACGCGGTATCCTTATTTTATTCTGGTCGCAAAGGGTGTATTCCTGCCGCAAAACAATAGCTTTTCATTTTGGGCTCCTTCTTTGAAAATGACTGCCTAGAATCAGGATGGATATATTTGAGAAAATCACCGCATCATGCTATACTATGACCATCCGCGCCCGGTCGGCGCGATGATACCAATGAATAACGTGAAAGCATCCAAAGCTGTGAGAAATTTTCGTTAAGTATCAAGGAGACGCAGCGACGATGCATTAAGGTTTTGAATTGGTATCTATCAAAGGAGGAATCCCATGGAAATTGAGGCCTTCCTTGCCGGAGTATCGGCACTGCCCGGCCTTTCCGGCAACGAACAGGCGGTGGCGGAATATGTGAAAAAGCAGTTCGAGCCTTATTGCGATGAGGTGTCTATCGACTGCATGTTTAGCGTCATCGCCCATAAAAAGGGCTTGGGACCCAAGGTGATGCTGGCTGCCCATATCGATGAAATTGGCCTGATGGCGGTAAAAATCGAGGATGATGGCTGCATCCGCATGGGCAATGTAGGCGGCGTGGACCCCCGCATCCTGCCCGGCGGCCAGGTATGGGTTCACGGAAAAGAGAAGCTGTTCGGTACCATAGGTGCAAAGCCGCCGCACTTGCTTACCAATGAGGAGCAAAAAAAGAATTACCTTCGGGAAGACCTGTTCGTGGATGTGGGCCTGCCCCCGAGTAGAGTGCGGGAGTTGGTTCAGATAGGCGACCACATCACATTCAACACCCCCGCCACAAAGCTCAAAAATAACCGTTTCGCATGCAAGACCATGGATGACAGGGCCTGCGTCGGCATCATGCTGGCTGCGGCTGAAAAGCTCAAAAAAATGCAGCACGATGCCGACGTGTACTTTGTGGCCACCACCCAGGAGGAGGTAGGCAGCCGTGGCGCCAGGGCCGCTGCTTTTCATCTTGAACCCGACCTGGCCATCGCACTGGATGTGTGTCATGCCACCATTCCCGGCAGCCGCCCGGATACCACCAGCGACATCGGCAGCATGGTCACGGCCATCGGCCCCTATCTGCAGCCTAAGCTAGTAAAACGGCTGATGGATACGGCAAAAAAGCATAATGTGAACCTGCAGACAGAGGTGGATGCAAGAAGCACCTCCACCGACTGCGACGAGCTTCAAATAAGCCGTTCCGGCGTGCCCTCCATTTTGTTGGAGCTGCCGCTCAAGTACATGCATACCACCGTGGAAACCATTGACCTTGGCGTTTTAGCGGAAGGCGGCCGGCTTTTGGCCCATTTCCTTGCGGAGCTTACCGCCGGCTGGGAGGATGACCTATGGATTTGAAAGAACTTTGCCTGATACGCGGTGTCAGCGGTCATGAGCAGGAGATCCGCAAGGCGCTGCTGGAGGCCTGCCGCCCGCATTGCGATTCCGTGACCATCGACCGCATGGGCAATGTGGCAGCCTTCAAAAAAGGCACGGACAAGAATATGCCCCACATTCTGCTGGCCGCGCACATGGACGAGGTGGGCTTCATTGTCACCTCTGCTACCGATGAGGGGCTTTTGCGTATCCAGCCGGTTGGCGGCGTGGACCCCAGGGTGGTCATCAGCAAGCGTGTGCTGGTGGGGGACAAGGCTGTCCCCGGCGTTATCGGGGCCATGGCCATCCATTTGCAGTCGCCGGATGACCGCAAAAAGGTTCTGCAGTACGACAGCATCTATGTGGACATCGGCGCAAAGAATAAGGACGAGGCGCTGTCGGATTGCCCCCAGGGCAGCTATATCACGTTCGATACGCCCTATACGCCGTTTGGCGATGGCTTTGTTTGTGCCAAAGCGCTGGACGACCGGGTGGGCTGCCTGAGCCTACTTAAAGTGCTGGAAGATACATACCCCGGCGATGTCACCTGCCTCTTCACCTCCGAGGAGGAGGTAGGCTGCCGCGGCGCAGCGGGCGGCGCGTTTTCGGCTGCCCCGGACATGGCGCTGGTGCTGGAAGGCACCACCTGCAATGATATGGGCGATATTCCGGATACCATGCAGGTATGCCGCGCAGGAGACGGCGTGGCCGTCAGCTTCATGGATAATGCATCCCTCGTGAACCGGCCGCTGTATGAGGCCATATTGCGCACCGCCAGGGATAACAAGATCCCCCACCAAATCAAGCGCAGCGTTTCCGGGGGTAACGACAGCGGCGCCATTCACAAGTCCCGGGCCGGCGTAGCCACCTGCGTTTTGAGCGTGCCCTGCCGCTATATTCACGGTCCTTCCTCCGTGGTGAAGGAAAGCGACGTGGATGCACAGTACCGGCTGGCACATGACTTTTTGAAGCATCCCGCTGTGTGATGCGCAAAGGAGAGAATACGTATGTATGAACTTTTGAAAACAATCCTGGCCCCCGTTGGCCCAACCGGTGCGGAACATACCGTTGCGGATGCGATAAAGCCCCTGATCAAGCCTTATGTGAATTCCATCGAAACGGACGTGATGGGCAACCTGATCGCCGTTAAAGAGGGAAAGCCCGGCGGAAAGCGCATCATGATCAGCGCCCACATGGACCATATCGGTTTTGTGGTCACCGACATCGAAAAAGAAGGTTTCCTGCGCGTCATGCCCCTTGGCGGCATCAACATTCACGTATCGCTGGCACGGCGCGTTTCCTTTGCAAACGGCGTGCAGGGCGTGCTTGTGAGCCAGCCCGTGCCGGAAGGCGAGACCCAGGCCATGAAGCACCTGTTCATCGATATCGGCGCCGAAAGCCGGGAGGAAGCACTGACCATGGTGAACATCGGCGATGCGGCCGTCTACAACGGCGAAGCGTTCCGCCTGGGCAAGAACCGGGTTTCCGCCCCCGCCATGGATGACCGCTGCGCCTGCGCACTGCTGGTATCCCTATTGCAGACCGTCAAGGAAACAAACAACACCATTATCGCCGTCTTCTCCACCCAGGAGGAGGTGGGCTGCCGCGGCGCCCACACGGCTGCCTTTGCAAAGGAACCCGATCTTGGCGTGGCCATTGATGTGACGCTGTGGGGCGACACCCCCGAGACGAAGATTCCCTCATTGAAGCTGGGCCAGGGCCCCGCTGTGAAGATCATGGACCGTGCCAGTATTTCCAGCCCCGTGGTCCGCGACGCCATGTTTGCCGCCGCGCAAAAGGCCGGGGTAAGCGCCCAGCGGGAAGTGCTGCCCTTTGGCGGCACTGATGCCGGTGCCATGCAGCAGGCGAGGGGAGGGCTCCCCGTGGGCACCGTCTCCATCCCCTGCCGCTATGTCCATACCGCTTGCGAGACCATTGATATGCGCGACATGGACGGCGCGCTCAAGCTGCTTGCGGAGTTCGT
>JAEZJP010000284.1 GCA_023415715.1 Bacillota bacterium | reverse complement strand
CTGGTGAGTATAGAGTAAGCGATAATATGTTAGCCCGATATACGAAGAAGGCAATAAAGTTTTTGGAATGGGGTGCGGGGAGGGGATTTTTTCAAAAATCCCCTCCCCGCAAGCTTGTTTACATTTTCATTTCTCCTGTTTGAGCAGTGCTTCCATATGTTCAATGGCCTCTATATCCTTTGCCATGCTCCTTCGCCCTTCGTCGGCCAGGATCTTTCGGATGGCAGGGTCGGTGAATTTTTCATAGCCGGCGGGATCCATGGTCACGTATTTCCACAGGAAGCCGCCGTATGCAGAGCATTCCTTCCAGGCCGCAATGGCAGGGTCCAGGTGCTCTTTCCATTCGGGATAATGATCCGCCAGATACTGATAGTAGTGGAGCGCCACGCCGCGCTCGTGTATCTGGCACAGGGCGTCGCAGTAGATGAAGAAGCGCCCCTGGGCCGTTGTGCTCCACACATCGTCGCTCCACAATTCGCCTGATTGCGGCAGCAGCAGCCCCTTCAACTTGGAGAAATCGTCGTGCTCCAGCTGGCGCAGCATTTCTTCCCATGCGGCAAAGCCCACCCGCGTACCCCGGACCTCATATTGCCTGGCATGGCTTACGATGGCACGGAATGCAGTCAGCGCACTTTCCCGCTGGCCTGGAGCCGTATCGGCCTTTTCCAGAAGGAGATATCCAAACAGATCTTTCTGCCAGTTTTCCTTTTTGAAGGGCTGTTCGGATGAAAAGCCTTCGCTGTCCTGGAAATAGTTCCAGCCGATGAGCGTGTCGCCGCCTTGTTCAAAGCCGTACACAACGCAGCATTCCGGAGGGCCGATGATGCCCATGGCGATGACGGGGATGCCTTTTTCGATGGAGGCTGTGATTTCAACCCTGGCATGATCCATCGTGTCATAAGGCCCCTTCAAGCCCACGATTTCCTGGAACAGGCGAATTTTCGCTGTAAGGCCGATAGCCTTCAAAACCCGAAGATGGGGCGCGAAGGGCGGTTCTTCACAGGCCAGAATGTCGCAGTTGCCGCCGAACCATTCGTTAGGGCGCCAGGTCAGCCGGTTGCCTGCGCCCGACAGCGCCAGCAGCTCAGCATAGTACCTGGGTGTGCCCATACCGTGAAGCGCGGCATACAGCGAGCCGATGAACGGTGTCAGGTAGGATTCCTTGCCGATGAACTGAGCGATGCGCGGAACATTTTCAATGACGTGGTTGTCCATTTTACGCCTCCTAAAGCATATTTTTAATGAAGTTTTTGAAGGAGGGGTTCCGAAGCTGAGTGCCGCTTGTGGCGGATGAAGCGAAGCGGAGGAAGCGAGCGAAACGGGTTCCGTAGCCAGGCTGCCGCCGGTGGCGGCAATAAGCCGGGCGGAGGAAGCGGTCGAAACAGAGCGATGCAAGCGGTAGCGCAGCAGCGTGACAATTGAGGCCGCAGGGGTTGTGAGCGGCAGCGAAGCGATGCGAAGATTGAGCTGCCGGGCAGGGGGGAGGGAAATTTTTTCATAAATTTCTCTCCCCGCATACAATCACTCAATAACCTTCCCAATGGCCTCGGCAGCCTTAAGGTCAAGATCGTGGCAGGTGTTCAGTATGGAAACGATCTCCCTGCGGACTGCGGGATCCTTGAGCTTACCTGACGCATCCTCGCCGTCGCAAAGGCTGTTTACCTGCCACATCAGGTCATGCATCCGGTGGCAAGCTTCCGATGCGGGGGCAAGAGCTTCGGTTTTCAGTACCTGCCCGGCCTCTTCCAGGAACTCCGCCACAAAGGCGCGCCGCTCCGCAAAATCCCATATTTCCGGGTCGATGCGGGGACGTCCGGAGAATGGCTTAAGCCATAAGGAAGCGTCCTGCAATGCGCTTGTCCACTCGCTGTAGAAGTTGACTGCCCCGCCGTGGGGATGGCCTATGGACAGCTGCAAATACCGCTTGCCTCTTTTGAGCGCACGACGGAAGATGGCTTCCCTGTCCACTGCGATTTCCGGTCCGCCGGTAATGAAGGCGGCAGCATCCGTACCTCGCGCCCAATCCTTTATGTACTGGCAGTCATCCGGGGAAAAGGACTTGTTGGACATGTCCGCGCCCGGCACGAACGTCCAGCCCACAAGCGTTTCGCCGCAATCCTCAAATCCTGTGGCCAGCACCACCCAATCGCTTGCAGTACGCCCCAGCAGCAATACGGGAAAGCCTGTAACAAGCGTGCTCAAAACCAGTTCCTTCAGCTGCTGTTCATCCTTAAAGACGCCTTCGATGCCCTGCATTTTATTTGCGGCGTACACCTTTACGGGGATGCCCTCCATGGCAAAGCAGTCGTAAAGCGGCTGCGCGCCACCTTCTTCCACAAAGCGGAAATACTCTGCCGTGTCGAAGAGGAAGCGGAAGCCCTCCCCGGAAAGGCCCAGGTGCAGGTAGTAGTCCTCGTCGGACCGCCAGATACGGTTGTGGGCAGAAAGCTCATGGGTGCGGTGTATTCCGCCCAGAAACACCTTAAGTGACATCATGGCCGAGGGGAAAGCCATGCTGTGGGGTACAAGATGCGGCCCATCCCGATTGATATGGCCTGAAAAGGGAACATGTACGGAATTTGGTAAGGCTGCCACTTCACAGCGCCTCCTTATGCTATAATGGAAACAGTATACAATCTTTTTCAAAAGGAAAATGAACCGGAATTGCGGGGAGAATCATGGCAACGCCCCAGGAGATTTTTAAAAGGACACTGGACTATATCGAAGAAAACCATGATTCGGCGCTTTCGCTGGAAGAATTGACGGAAGCGAGCGGGCTTAGCCGTTTTGCGCTCATCCGGCTTTTTTCCAGGCTGTGCGGAATGACGCCCATGGAATATATTCGCTTAAGGCGGCTGGCGGGCAGCATCCCGCAGCTCATGCGGGGCGGCAGGATCATTGATATTGCGCTGGATGCCGGGTTTGAGCATGAGCAGTCGTACATCCGGGCATTTCGGGATGCATACCGCATGACGCCGGCCCGCTTTCGCCGGCAGGATAAGCCCGTGCCCATTGTGGATGTGCCAAAGCTCACGGGTTTTACGGTGTCCTCCAGCGGCATGCTGGGAAAACCTGCGATGCTGGCGCGCCCGGCCTTTTCCATGCGCGGAACGCTTAAGCACTACAACTATGCCGACAATTTTCTGGATGGCACGCCACTGATGGAGGGCGTAACCTCCCTTACGAATGAAAGCTACACGGCAGCATGCCGCATATCACAAAAGAACCAATTCACCCATCTGTACCTGGTGGAGGATGTAACCGGCGGGCAGGATTCCGTAATCTGGTCCTGGCCGGCCGGACAGTGGGCGCTGTTTCAATACATCGGATTGCATCCTCTTGACCGGGAAGGCACGCGCCGCATGCGGCTGATGGCCTCGCTGGTGGTAAGCACCTGGTTTTCCGAGCGCAATGGACGCTGGGACGGGCAATTTATAGAGCATGTGGAAAAAAGCTGGCTGAACGAACAATATTGCGAAGTGGAATTGCTTTGTCCTGTGGACATATATCCACTTGATTAAATATACCAAAAATTTTCCTTTTTGTGAACCTCATCCATTTTCATTTCATCTTGATGTTGACCGGTAACTTTAGGCAGGAGGCGCATTCGTGACGAAAGAGGAATTTACCGTATGCTGCTCCCCCTGCAACAAAAAAAACACCGTCCTGCCAGACGATGTTATTTTCCTCATTGTCGCCTCCGCCTGCAAAAGCAGGGTACTTATTTCTCTCTGGTATAAGCACCTGCTTTTGCAGGCGTGGCATTTAGCCTTGTGGGCCCCAAACCGGATCCGGTTTTATATATCATCGGCCAGCCGGTTTTCCGGCCGCCGTCACGTATATAGGTTAACCTGGAAATATGAAGAATGTATGAACAAAAGGCGCGATCTGAATGCAGGGTATAAGGTTTTACATATGTATCCGCATTAAAGTTATGACAAGAAGAGCCGGAGTTATATTTAAAACATAACCTTTTCTGCCTCAGGCTGCTTGATTTCCGGCAACAAAAAGCACCGCCTCAAGGACAGTGTTGTTGTTGTATTGTCGCCTCCGCCTGCAAAAGCGTGGTGCTTATTTCCCTCCATATAAACGTTTTCTTTTGCAGGCGTGGCATTTGGGATAGTTAAGCCTTTATTCAGCCGGGCCCGGTTTATATATCATCGGCTCGCCGGTTTCCCGGCCACCGTCTTGCGTATAGAATAACCTTGTATTATGAAGCAAGCATGGAAAGAATGTGAACAAACGGCGAAATGTTGAAGAAAATATACTGATCATCATTTCTTTCCTGTGATTTGCGCCCACCTTAATTTCGACGGCTCGTAACCCAAATCCATGGCTGCTTTGTAACAGGCCTTAGCCTTTTCCTTATCCCCTGTGACCTCATAAAACGCGCCCAGATTGTGCAGCGGCAAAAAGGAACCCATACCTACAGTCCCCTGGTATTTGGGATTCTCACCTATGGAAATGCTCTTTTCGTAGGATTCTTTTATTCTGGGAAAGAATTGTATGTTTTTTTGCGGATTGCTGAGCACAAGCTCCATAAACAAGGCGCCGCATACAAAATGGAATTCCGGGTAGTCTAAAAAACGCTTTTCTTCCTGCCGTGCAATCTCCAGCGCATTTGCGTATGCCTTGATTTGTACAAGGTTGCTGACATATTCTACAACCAGGTTCGGGTAATAATTACGGTCCTTTTCGGCAGTTTGATAAGCTGCGGAAAACAACTGATCCGCCTTATTAAGCTGCTCAATGCCCCTGTATTCCTGGGCCAGTTTATAGACAAGATAGGGATTACTTTGCTCCTTAAGTGCCTTTTCCAGAATTTCAATATTTCTTTTCGCCTTGGATTCGTCTCTATGATCGTATCCGTCATGAAATATGGTGATGGGAAGCTTCACCCTTGGGTAGGAGGCATCGATTTGTTCGTGAACCGGGCCCACATACCGGGCCTCCCTTGGGAAAACGGCAGCCGCGTATGACCTGTCCAAAACTTTCTGCCCGTTCTGGGTATAGCTGTTTACAATTTCAGCCAGCCCCAATACACTTTTCCCCTCCATATATTGAAGCGCTTGCTCTTTTTCAAATTTCATCAGGATCTGATCGGCGTCCATGGAAAGAACGTAATCCCCTGTTGTTTTTTCAATGCTGTAATTCCTGGCCTTTGAAAAATCACCGCACCATGTAAAATCAAAAATCTTCGCCCCAAACGACAAGGCAATCTCTTTTGTGGCGTCTTGGGAGCCGGTATCTACAATCACCAGCTCATCAACGTAATTCTTTGCGCTGTTTAAACACCTTTTAAGCTTCTCCTGCTCGTTTTTAACAATCATTGCAAGGCTTAATTTCAATGCTTTTCCTCTTTTCTTTTGTCGAACGTGAAAAAGGGTATACGGGAAAACTCAGAAAATTTGCCGGGCTGTCTTAACTATATTTCTCCCATGTATGATACTGCATACAAGAAAAATCTACAAGCCAGGCATCTGCCGTACTGGTGTGGATGCCCATATTCTTGACCAATAATGTCATTTTATGATAAAATATAAAAAATTATATAGAATGAAACAAGAGGAAATACATGTTGTCGCAGGTTTTGCTGGAAGATACAGAGCATGTCATTTCGGATGGAAATATTCCCTGGGGTGATATGCGATTAAGTACAGTTCTTGTTACCGGCGCGACGGGAATGATTGGCTCGGCGCTTATCCGGGTGCTGTCTTATGCGGATAAAAAGCAGGGGCTTAACATCCGGGTGATAGCTACCGGCAGGGACCGGGAAAAGGGAAAGGCGCTTCATGAAACATATGGCGTAAAGTTCCTGGAACATGATATTCGCGAACCCATTATGCTGGATGGCTGTGTTGATTATATCCTCCATTGCGCGTCGGTAACAAAATCCTACGAGATGATAAAGAACCCTGTTGATGTGATTGAAACCGCAGTCAAGGGCACCATGAACGTTTTGAAGCTTTCGAGGGAAAAGCAGATAAAAAGCTTTGTGTATCTCTCCTCCATGGAAGTCTATGGCATCACGGATCCCCAGATTTCGTCAGTTCATGAAAGTGATCTGGGATATATCGACCTGAAAAGCCCGCGAAGCTGCTATCCCGAAAGCAAACGGATGTGCGAAAGCCTGTGCAGCAGTTATTTTTCGCAATACGGAATACCCGTGAAAACAGCGCGCCTCGCTCAAACCTTTGGAGCGGGATGCGCAAAAGACGACCCCCGCGTATTTGCCCAATTCGCACGCAGTGGGATTGCGGGAGAGAATATCGTCCTGCACACGGAAGGCAAGTCCCGCGGGAACTACTGCTATCTATCCGATGCTGTGAGCGGGCTGCTTCTGCTGCTTTTGAAAGGTGAAAATGGCGAACCATACAATATTGTGAATCCCGACGCCAGCGTAACGATCCGGGAAATGGCCGGGATCGTCGCCGACAAAGTTTGCGGCGGGACTGTCTCCGTCATCGTTCAGGTGCCTTCCGATATAGCGAAGAGAGGCTATGCGCCTGATGCTACCATGAGAATGAGCGCGGATAAAATAAATAAACTCGGCTGGAGGCCGAGATATAATCTGGCGGACATGTATACAAGGATGATCGCCGACTGGCAGAATTGAACTGCAATAAACATTAATGGAGCTTAAACAAATGCGAAAACATCAGCAAAAGCAGGTATTGGAGCTGATAAAAACGATGAATGAGGCATATGCCGAAATCAAGCGTTTGTTTTTGCGCAAGGATTATGCTGCCGTTATTCAACTGCTCTCAGATTGTCAGGATTTTGTGGTGAAGATCGGCAATTATATTGAGAGCATTGAAGGTGACGGAACCCGGACTGTCGCTCTTTTGGAAGAGTGCCATGAAGCTTTATTTCAGGCAGGCTGCGAAATCAATGGATCAAACCCTGATGGCGGTTACATCAAACGGCTGCGGGAAAGGTTCCTCAATATAGAAAGCAGCGTACTTAGGGAACTTACGCCAAACAGAATAGAGGTTGTGTTTCTGCCTTATAAGGCGGCCATGTGGGACAGCCTTGAATCCATATGGCTTGCCGCCAGGGATGATCCAAACTGCGATGCCTATGTTGTTCCCATACCGTATTATGACCGCATGCCGGATGGCACGATGGGGCAGATGCATTATGAGGGAGACCAGTATCCTGCCTATGTCCCCATTACCGATTGGCAGGCTTATGACATTGAAGAAAAGCATCCGGACATTATTTTCATTCATAACCCCTATGACGGCGGCAATCATGTAACGATCATTCATCCAGGCTATTACAGCAAGCGTCTGAAGGATTTTACGGACCTGCTGGTCTATGTTCCTTATTTTGTTTGTGTGGACGATGTCCCGGAGCATTTTTGTGTTTGCAGTGGGACAATGCATGCCGGCAAAGTGATTGTACAGTCGGAAAAGATCAGGCAGACCTATATACGTGTGTTCAAAAAGTTTGAAAAAGAGAATCATTGCGCCGGCAAATTTGGAAAAGCCGAAGAGAAGTTTGTCGCGCTCGGTTCCCCTAAGTTTGATAAGGTCATTCGTTCAAAGCCGGAGGATTTCACCCTTCCCGATGCGTGGAGAAGGCTTGTTGACAAGCCCGGCGGCGCGAAAAAGAAGGCCGTGCTGTACAATACCTCCATGGAAGCAATGCTGCGGGGGGAGGAAGCGTATCTCAAGAAGATCCGCTGCGTTCTTGATACCTTCCGCAAAAGGGACGACGCCGTTCTTTGGTGGCGGCCGCATCCCTTGAATAAGGCGGCTTATCAATCCATGCGTCCGCAGCTATTGGACGAGTATGAGCAAATTGTAACGGAGTATAAACGTGAGGGCTTTGGCATCTATGATGATACTCCGGATATGCATCGGGCGGTTGCCCTATCGGACGCGTATTATGGTGACTGGAGTTCATTGGTAGCACTCTACCAATGTACAGGTAAACCTATCATGATACAGGATGTAGATGCTCTGGCTGAAAAGCAGGATCCATACGCCATCGCATTTGGAAACCTGTATGATGACGGTGAATCCTTTTGGTTTACGGCGTATCATTTCAATGCGCTGTTTAAAATGGACAAACAAACCTGGAAGGCGGAATTTATGGGCAGCTTTCCGGGAGAAAAGCCTGATGGACAGTTTCTGTACACTTCCATCACCGCCCATAAGGGAAAACTGTATTTTGCCCCAGGTTTTGCAAAAGAGATTGCTTCTTATGATCCCAGAACCGGTGTTTTTTGCAAGATTGCCTTTGACGATCAAATAGTACTATCCGATGCAAAGCAGTTGCAGCCTGTTAAATTCGGCGCCGCTGTCCCTTACAGGGAATGGGTGTTTTTTATAGGGTGTTCATATCCCGCATTTGTTAGATACGATACCGTAACCGGACAATTGGATTATTTTGCGGATTGGATCAAACAAATGGATGCGTTTGCAGACGACAATGAAAAAATGTACTTCCGGCGGGCGATCTCTGTTGACGGATCATGTTTTGCTGCTGCTGCCTGCACCGCAAACGCGATAGTCGTTTTCGATATGGAAAAATGTGCGTCTGCTGTATATCAGGCAGGGGACAAAAGATTCGGTTATTCAGGCATTTGCTTTGATGGTCAGGAATATTGGCTATCACCGCGCCTTGGCGGACCTGTTGTCAAATGGAACCCCGATACGAAAATGTATCAGGAATACAATCATTTCCCCGGCAACTATGTGTGCGGCCGGTACAGCTTTTTGAACATTGTATATGCTAAGAGCTGCGCATGGCTTTTCCCTATTTTTGCCAACATGGCTGTCAAGGTTGATGGCTGGGCAGGTGAAATTGCCAAGGCGGAGGCGTTTGAGCCGGAATGCGAATATGAGAAAAACGAAAGAAGCTTATCAGATGTAAATTATATTCTGTCGGAGGCTATAGGCGATGTGATCTATGCTCATACGGGTAAAAGCAACCGGTTTATTGCCTATGACTGCAATACGGGGCATCGCAGGGAGGAGCCCATACTGCTTTCACAGGAGGCTGAGGCTGCCATGGGACCTGTTTATTTACCGAATCTGGCGAAAGATCCTTCCACCTGCAAATCGGAATACGATTGTTATTTTTATGAGAATATCCATACTCCTTTGAGCGATTTTCTGTGTTATGTCTGCCTTCACTCCGTTTCCGGGCAAGCTTTGGATTTTGGCTTAAGGCAGACAGAAATTTTCAAAGAAGTGAACGGTTATTCGGACGGTACATCCGGCACGGTTACATTCGCATATTGCAAGCAAAAGGTATGCTAATGAAGCGGGAGGGAAAGTCATGAATGCTGCACTTATATTCGCTGGCGGAACGGGACAAAGAATGAATTCCCGCGCAAGGCCCAAACAGTTTCTGGAACTGCATGGGAAACCCATCATTTTATATACGCTGGAGCATTTTGAGGAGCACCCGGAAATTGATTCCATTGTTATCGTATGCCTGGAAAACTGGATAGACGAACTGAAATTGCTGCTCCGCCGTTATGACATCAGGAAGGTAGCAGAAATTGTTCCGGGCGGCAACACCGGTCATGAATCTATATACAACGGTTTGAAAGCGCTGGGAAGCATATGTAATGCTGAGGATATCGTACTGATCCATGATGGGGTAAGGCCGCTGATCACCCAGGAGCTGATTTCCGCAAACATTGCAAAGGTCAAAGAGTGCGGCACGGCAATCACTGTTGAGCCGGCAGTTGAGAGTGTTGTCAGCAGTGAAAACGGCGATTTGATAGACTCCGTTCCCAAGCGTAACAACATGTACACGGCCAAGGCTCCGCAGTCATTTTATTATGGCATGATTTTTGATTTGTACCAGCGGGCTCGCAATGATGGGTTGCTGACCATAGACTCCGCGCACCTGCTTAGCATTTACGGGATAGAAATGCATACGGTGAAAAGCCCGCCCAACAACATGAAGATCACCGCTCCGGCTGATTACTATATCTTTCGTGCGCTGTTCGAAGCGGTGGAGAACCAACAAATTTTTGGATTGTAATCATGCAATTTATACTGAGGGAGAGCCATATGCCAAACCAGGCCGAGTTTATCGCAAACAGTATGAAGGCAGTTTTTTCCCGGCTGCAGGACACGCAATCGCGTATGATCTTTCAGGAACGGCTCCAATACTTTCTGTCGGGCGAGACATGCCACTTGATGAATGTATTGAAGATATCTGACATGTTCGAAACAAAGTGGAGGACCATCCTGGATCTTATTCGTGATCCTCTGTTAAGCGGAAGAGAGTGTATATTATACGGCGCAGGGTACTACAGCCGTATGGCAATGGAGATGCTGCAGGGAAGCACACTGAAAGTGATTGCCTATTGTGACAAAAGCCCTTCGAAAAGAGTGAAAGAAGGCCTGCCGGTACTGCTTCCTAACCAGTTGTCAAGCCATATGGACAAGATCATACTGATCTCTTCCGTTGTTTACCGCGATGAAATTTTTGATTTGTTATGCGATATGGGATTCCCGAAAGAGCAGGTTTTTTCCCTTGGAAGGTTTGATGAGCAGTACTTCGGCAATGATTTTTTGAAGCCATTGCCGGACGAGATCTATGTGGACGCAGGCTGTTACGACGGTTATACGATCAAGCGGTTTTTCAAATTCTGTGAAGGCAGGTACAGGAAGATCTACGGATTTGAGCCGGTCGCAGAGCATTTCGGCCTCACGCGCAAATGCGTTGAAGATTTGAGCTTGGATGATGTAAAAATCATAAACAAAGCTGTTTGGAGTAAAGATGCGGTTCTTCGCTTTGCGCTTAATGGGGAAGGGTCGAATATAGCTAACAGCGGCGATAGCAGAATCGAGGCGACAACAGTGGACGAGGTGGTCGGAGATGATGCCGTGACATTGATCAAAATGGATGTCGAAGGTGCGGAACTTGCGGCATTGAAAGGCGCAGCGCATACCATCCTGAGAAATAAGCCGCGTCTGGCTATTTGCGTATATCATAAGCCGGAGGATATTGTTTCCATACCGGTGTACATTCATAGCCTTGTTCCGGAATATAAGTTTTATCTTCGGCATCATGATTGCGACCAAAGATACATGGAGACCGTTTTGTATGCTGTTATATAAGGAAAAGGACATAGTTGAAGAGCTTTGGGAAAAGGATGTGTACCTGCGTCCGCTCTCACAGCGCCTTTATTCATATGATTTGATCAGCTTTGATGTATTTGACACGATTCTCTTCCGTACATGCAATGAGCCGGGCGATGTGTTTGAACGGATAGGCCATGAATTGCTTATACAGTATGATGGCTGGCCATATCAACCCGTTGCGTTTGCGATGCTAAGAAAAGAGGCTGAGCAAAAGGCCCGTTCCCATAAGCCGCGCGGCGTGGATTGCACGTTGGATGAGATACTGGCTCAAATGCCCTTTTCCACTGAGGTTATTCAGCGGATACGGCAATTGGAAATAGACTGTGAAAAACATGCCATATATCTCAATCAAAATATCTATTCATTTATGCGGCATTGCTTTGCTTTGGGCAAAAAAATCGTTCTGGTATCAGACACATGCCATAGCAAACGCCAGATCATGGATTTTTTATCCTGCGCTGGCGCTGATACACAAATCATCAGTGATTTGTTTGTGTCTTCGGAATGGGGCTTTTTCAAATCGGGCGGCGGGTTGTTTGGCAAAATGCTGTCGGCCTTCCCGGGACAGGATCCCAAAAGGGTTTTGCATATCGGCGATAATGCGAATGCGGACGTGGAAGGGGCTAAGAAAGCCGGGATAAACGCCCTGCACTATCCCGTAGTACCGCACAGCTTCGGGAGTATCTATGATTTTGAAAGATCGCTGTACAAGGTTCATCTCGGTGAAATAACTTCCCTGCGCTGCCTGGCGGCCGCCTCCCACGAGCATGAAGCCGGCTCCCAGTCTGCGTTTTTCCATGCGCTGGGCGCTGAAATCATCGGCCCTGCGTACGCATTGTTTGCACAGTGGGTTGTACGGTATGCGGTTAAACGCGGAATCAAGATCATACTTCCCTTCATGCGGGAGGGAGAGCTCTTTGCAAAGGTGATATCCAGGGTTATTGAATATCATGGATTGGATATTGTCTGCACTCCGCTGTTCATATCCCGTCAGCCGGCCTTTATTTCCAGTATTTTTGAGAGCAATTATGAGGAACGCATCAGCCAGACTTTACTGCGCGGCGGCCGGATGCTGAAGACGGTTTTTGATGAATTGGGCCTGGATGTTTTAAAAAGCAGCTTTGCTGATTCTGCTGAGCAAACCTTGAAAGACTTAAAGGAAAATGGAACAATAAAGGCCCTTGAGGTCTATCTGTCCAGCCAGGATATCAAGAATGCGATTTTGCGGTATTCCGCTGCGCAGCGGGAACTGATGCTCAGATATTTGCAGCGGCTGACGTCAGGTCAACCCGCATTGACAGTGGATATCGGTACCAAGGGAACCACCGAGAGCTATTTGCTTGACATATACAGGGCTGAAAAAAGGATGGCGCCGCTATCCCACGTGCTTATGATGGGTTCTATGGCCAGCAATGTCGGCAATATCCTGAGCGGGCTCGACATCACGGCATGGCTTGGCATTGCAGGTGAAAACGACAATATCATCAGCCGGATCAAGTATCAGGTCCAGGTGCTGGAATCGCTTGTGAATGCCACCTGCGGCAGCCTTTTGCGCTATGAGCAGGATGGTGGCAAGGTGCGCCCCGTGCTGGAAAAAGAGAGCGTCTCCGAGCATCAAAGGCGCATGGTAGACGATTGCTGGGGCGGAATTGTGACATTTCAGGAATATTGGTTGACACTGGCTTCACAGAAAAGCGGTTTGTGCGAAACGCTGCTGGAACGGAAGATGGATTTTCTAAACATGTTGCTCAGGCTGATTGAGGCCCCGGCAAAACGGGAAGCCGAATTGCTTGGATCGTTTTACTATTTCGACGGCTTCAATGCCAGACGGCCGGAAAAGCTTTCGGGAACATTGCCTGAGGGCAGGTTGGATGATCTTGAAATCAGGCGCTTTATTGCCTCTGAACTGAAGAACGGCGGATATTGGCCCCAGGCCGCCGTCGAAATTCAAATGCCTGAATACTTCAATCGTTTATTGCTGAACAGCTTAGGCGACAGTCCGTCATTTTCTGTGATGCTTGCAATACTGGAAGAAATCAAGGCAAGAAAGTTCAAAGTTGGCGTGATATTTGGCGCTTCCGAATTGGGAAGAAAATTTCAAATGCTTGCGCAGATGCTCGGGGTACCGCTGGCATGTTATGTGGACAGCAACAAGCGGCTGCATGGTACGGGCGTAAACGGGCTTATGGTACTGTCTTTGGATGATGCGCCGGCAAATGTGGACTACTTTGTGATCGCTACCTACATCTATGCCGGGGAGATCAGGACGATCCTGGAAATGCGGTACCCTGACAAGAATTTAAGACCTGTGTTCTTTGACTTTGGCGAATAAGGAAGCGGTGGAACCGTCGCCAGGGTATCAGCGAAGGGAGATAACTGCCGTGGGTATTTATGAAGCAATTTCCGATTGCCTGAAGCAGAATGCTTTCAAATTTGAAGGCAAAAGGATTGCCATATGGGGCGCAGGGAAAATGGGAAGGATCACTTATACCGTTTTGGCAGAGATGGGTCTTGATTGCTGTTGCTTTCTTGATGGGGACAGCAGCAAGGCGGGTACGCGCTTATTTGGGAAAGAAATCGTCTCCCCCCTGTTTCTTACGGAAAACAAGGAAGTATATATTCTTGTAGCAATGCTTTGCGACAAAAAAATCAGGGAAGAGCTTAAGAAGATGGGGGTCACACACGAGGGGGCCTTTCTTCTGGTTTGCAGCGAGATGGAAGCGGGCAAGCCGGAAAACAGGCTGCTTTCGCAGTATCTGCTGGATGATAAGGAAATTGAACTTTTTCCGGATACCACTGCCCCGTACTTGGGCAGCCGCTATGTAAACGACGGCATGTACGTTGCCCAGATCGATGGGATGCAAGCCCGCGCCCGGGATCGTGTGTATGACCGTTTGGCTTCCGGCAAAACGGTGATGGAAGAAACAGCCTGTCCCTGCGGCAGCCGGGAATTTCTGCTTCTGAGCGAAAAGGACAGGTATGGGGTTCCAGTCAGGGTCGTGATATGCAGGCGGTGCGGGATCATTTTCCAAAATCCAAGGATGACCCAGGAAGGGTTTGACCAGTTCTACAGGGAGGATTTCTCAGCCATTACATTCAACAATTATGCGGCGGCGCCCGAAGACTATTTTTTCTGGCGAAAAAAAGACGGGCCCCCGGCTATTTACGAATGTGTGAAGGATATCCTGAAGCCGGATATTCACATTCTGGAAATCGGATGCGGTGCGGGGGGCGTTCTGGATCGTTTCCGGGAAATCGGCTGCCAGGTTACCGGCATTGATTTGGATGGGGAGTATATTGCTTACGGGAAGAGCCGGGGTCTGGACCTGTATTGCTGCCATGCGGATGAGTTTGAAAAGAAAGATGGGCGAAAGTTCGATATTGTGATCCTGGCCCATGTGCTGGAGCATTTTCTGGACATTGGAAAGGAATTGAATATAATCAAGAAGCTGCTAAAGCCGCAGGGCTTCTTATATGTGGAATTGCCCGGAATAAAAGGCTTTTCCTTAGGGGCTCACCAATACGATTTTTTGAATTCCCTGCAATTGGCGCATACTTACTATTTTGACAGGGATACCTTCGTTCAAATGATGTCCTGGTATGGGTTCCGCTGCGTGAAAAGCAATGAATATATATCAAGCCTTTTTCAGATAGACGAGAAGTGTGCCATGCCGATAGAAAACCATTGCAGCGACATCCTTCGTTTTCTTAAGCACCTGGAAGTGCACAGAAACAGCCTGCAAAAAGGGATCTATGGGCAGGTGACCGGAGAAATGCAGAAGGAGGCGGGAGACGGGAATGAAATGGGAAGATGACATATATCTTGGGAAAATTGCAGAGCAGCTTGACCAATTTGAGGTCATCAGCTTTGATATCTTCGACACGCTTCTTTTGCGGACTGTGGCCGCGCCGGAAGATGTTTTTATTGAAGTGGGAAAACGGATGCAAAGGTTATTTCCTGACCGCTATCCTTTCCCGCCGGAAGCCTTTGCAGGGATGAGAAGGGAAGCCGATGCCCGCGCCCGTAAAGCGGCTTGGGAATTAAGGCGGGCCGAAGAGATCACACTGGATGATATATATCATGAATTTCATATGGACAGCGATTATGCATCCTGTGCCAAAGCCTGTGAGCTTAACGTGGAACAGGAGAGCATCTATCTTAACCCGAATGTTGCGGGTTTTCTGCGTTACTGCCACGAACAAGGGAAAAAGCTGGCCCTCGTTTCAGATTCCTATCTGAGCAAGCAGCAGCTTGGCGGGCTTTTAAGCGCGGCAGGCTTCGATCTTTCACTTGTGCATGTTTTCATTGTTTCCAGTGAGTATGGCGTGCTCAAAAGCAGCGGGAAACTCTTTCATGTCCTTCTGGATGCATTCAGGGCTGTTCCTCCGGACCGCTTTTTGCATATAGGGGATAACCGGCGTGCCGATATGGATGGGGCATCCTCCACCGGCATCCAGACGGCATATTATGGCGTAATCCCCATTGGCGTGCTCCATCCTATAGCAATGGAGCGCGATTATTTCCATTGCAATCTTGGTGAAGTCACATCTTTGCGCAAATTGGCGATGCATTCAATTCCGCTTACATACCGTCAGGATGAGGATCGAACCTTATTTGAGGCGGGTTCCTTCGTTTTTGGGACGGTATATGCTTTTTTTGCGGAATGGATTCTGAAGCAGGCAAAGCAGGAAGGCATACGAACCATCTTCACCTTTATGCGGGAAGGCGAACTGTTGGCGGGGTTAATCAAAAGGGCGGCAGTCAACCAAAATCTGGACATGAGGATCTCGCCTGTTTATATTTCACGCAGGACTACGGAACTGGTCAGGCTCGGCAGTGTTGATGGCAGTGTGATCGACGAATATATCCACCGCCCGCTATTAAAGGTTGGAGAGCTTTTTTCCATATTCTATATGGAGATAGAGCAGTCTTCCTTTTTTAGTATCAAGGCGTCTACCATTGAACAATGCAAAGCGGACGGTGCTTTTGACCGGCTTCACACCTTTTTCAAAAGCGGTACCGTTATGGATACGATCAACCGGAACATATCACGGCAAAAAGCGCTGCTGGCAAGGTATATCCAGTCGGTCACAGGGGGAGAGGATGCGATCACTGTTGATATAGGATTCCGTGGCACTATGCAGGACTGCCTGAGCCGGATATCTGCCAATGGAAGCGGGCGTCTTATGCATTTGCTGCTGATGGGGATACCCTATAATAACCGTTTTTTGCTTGACGGTACGCCAATCAGAGGCTGGCTCGGCTATGGGGGAGAAAATCTGTGTGATATAGAAAAAATTTACAGAAGGATCCAGATGCCGGAGGCGGTTACAAACGCGGATGTGGGTACGACGATTGCCTACAGGGAGGACGGCGGCGTGATATCGCCCGTGCTTGAACCTGTAAATATTGATGACGCCGGCAAACGCAAAAAGTCTGTGATTTGGAGTGGAATTTACCATTTTCAAGACTGTTGGCTCATGCTCAGGGAAAAGATGGGCAGTATGCTGGACGTGATTCTGGATAAGAAGGAAGATTTCCTTTCTATTTTTCTTCGTATCCTTACCATGCCGACATATGAGGAAGCGGCGTGTCTTGGCCAGTTGTATTATGATGAAAGTATTCTCAACAGCGTCAAAGCTGCCGTCTTAAAGCCCAATGACTTCATAGCCTTCGATCAAAGCGGCAGCCCCGATGATTTCATTGACAGGTGTGAACGCGGCATGTATGATGAGCCTGTCTATTGGCCGGAAGCCATTATCGCGATTCGCCGGCCCGAATATTTTTGTGATAAATATTTGAAGACCCTGTCCAATACGCGAATTAGAAAACTATGCCGCATCATGCTGGACGCGAATCTTCGAAACAAACGGATAGCAGTTTACGGGGCAGGGAAAATGGGCATGGAGCTTGTTGAGACGGCGCAGAGCGCCGGGCTGCCGATCGCCTGCTTTGTGGATGCCGATACGCGGCTTCATGATACATACATCCTTGGGGTGCATGTGCTTTCGCCCGAAAAATCATTGGATGATGCAGATGTGTATATCATTACGCCTGTACGTTTTGAAAAAGAGATTCGCGCGAAGCTGGAGGAACTGCATCAAAGGCAAGGCAGGTTACCGCATATTCTTTTATACGAATGATGGGGGAAAAAGAAGGATGTCAAAAGTCGCGATTATAACAAGAACAAAAAACAGGCCGGTTACGCTGAAACGGGCGGTTGAAAGCGTCAGCAGGCAGACATTTCGCGATTACGTTCATGTGATCGTGAATGACGGCGGCGACCCCGGTGAAGTGGACAGGCTGGTTGATTTATGCGGTGATGATGCCAGAGGGAAAATCCTTGTGATCCACAATCCCTTGTCGCTGGGGATGGAGGCCGCCTCCAATGTGGGGATCAAGGCAAGCCAAAGCGAGTACATTCTGATCCACGACGATGACGATTCGTTGTACCCGGACTTTTTGGAGAAAACGGCAGCTTTTATGCAGGGAAAAGGCGGCCTGTTTTGCGGCGTATGCACTTGGATGAACCTGGTGAAGGAAACGATACAGGGCGATAGTATCACCACCATATCGGAAAAGCTGTACAGCAGCATAAAGTCTGTAAGCATAGGGCAGATGGCTGTTGTAAACAGGCTTGTTCCCATCGGCTTTTTGTATAAGCGGCTTCTGCACGATGAAATAGGATACTACGACGAATCCCTGCCTGTATTGGGAGATTGGGATTTTTATCTGCGTGCTCTGGAAAAGCATGATATCGGCATTCTTCCGCAAATCCTTGCCCGGTACCATCAGCGCACTTCCACCCAGGGCATATACGCCAATTCCCTGACCGATTCCGTTGACAAGCATGTGATTTATACGCCTATTGTACGAAACAAGCATTTCCGCCGGGAAGTGCAGTCCGGTGTGGCGGGCGTGGGCATGCTATGCCAGTTAAGCAGCATCCTCGAGTCCATTCCGGCCCTTACGGCAGAAAATTATGTAAAAAGCGTGGTGTTCCAGGCTCAGGCCAACAGGGCGGAACGTGTTGCGATCTATGGCGCGGGAAATATTGGCACGCAGTTGTTTTATGAATTGCGCAACAGCGGCATATCCGTAGGATGCTTCATTGAGAATGAAGGAGCACTGAAAAATGGGGAGTATCTTGGCGTTCCCTTGCTTTCCCTTCAGGATGCAGTCGCTGCCGGATATCACGATATTGCGATCGGTTCCTGGGAATACAAAACGGTCATCATCGACAGGATCAACGCGCAGATGGATCTTCACAGCATCCGTTTAAGGCTGTTCAGCGTGTGACAACATTCAAGGATTCAACTGTTCATAAGCTCAATATACCGTTGACAGTAATCCAAGTTTTCCTGGAGTAAAAATATTTCTTTTAATGAAATGACCATCCTGTCCGTATCCTTGATACCCAGTATTTTTTCGGGGTCAATATCCTTTCGCTTTACGATATTGACCAATACCCTGTCTCTGGAACTGTTCAGTTCCTTTCCGCTTACCCAACTCACAGATACTTCGGCATAGTCGCTTAATAATTCACTTACATTTATATAGTTTCTTTGATTCCATACAATAAAATCATTATCAATGAAACCAAGGTTCCATTTGTGCAGTCCCGTATATGATGCATGCTCACCTTCATTGAAAAAGTGCATCAAAACCAATTCACCGGTATCCTTTTTCAAAGTCTTCAATGCTTCAAGAATGCCTTTAATCGGATCAATGCAGTGGTCGAGGGCATTTGAAATGAAAATTGTGTCCGCCATATTTTCGCCAAAATAGTAGGACAGAAATTCAAACATACCGAAAACGGAATACATCTTTTCTCTATTTTCAATAGCTGAGAATTTGTCGACAATGGCTTTATAGTAATTCGCCAACGGGTCAACTGGGATCAATTGTATGCTGCCGCCTTTACAATACACGGAACCCAGCTTTGATACAGGCCCGCAACCCACATCCAGGACTATTTCGTTTTCCTGTGCCTCCCTTTTCATCCAAGGGATGTTGAACACTTTGTGATAGCCCCAAAGGTTCGAAAGGTAGTTCTTATCATTTTTTGCAATCTGATACCAAAAATCAACCTCTGACAGAAGATCGTTGACCCACATTTTATACTGTTCAGCATAGTCTATAATATATATGTTTTTGTGGGCTTCTCTGCAAAGATGAGGAAGTATATTCCAATAATCCTCAAAAGTAAGAATATTGTTTACTGTAAATTGCTGCTCTTCAATTTGTTTCGTTATTTCACCTACTGACCTGCTGCAAATGATAAAAACGTATGCCGATGGATTCTGCTTCACAGCTAAGAAAACGGAATGAACATCCTGAATGAAAAGGTCCATGTACTTTTCGCCAACACGAAGCGGGTTATTATCAATGATGGCGGCTAAATCTGCTTCAAGCAATAAAAGAGATTTGATACATTCTCGCGCCCGGTCACTGGCACCAAATAATATGATTCTCTTTTGGAGAAGTGATTGAATCATTGTATGCCTCCAAAGCCGTACGATTTTTTAAAGCCTTAGTACATTTGGCTACATATCGCTTTTTGACAGTGTCATCAATCCAATGAACTAACATGGCGATTTGCTGCGCATCACCACAAATTCTGCGAAATCAAAATCGAGCTGGCTGTCTATATCGGTAGCCTCTGTTTCATCAATCAAAAACAGCCTTGGATTTGATCCCACAACATTTTTGCATGAAATCATAACCTCTCGCGGAAGAACATTGACCGCAAAGTTCAGAGCCATGATGTCAGGCAAGTCTTGACTCCTGGGCTGTTTCTTAAGATCATAGTTAAGCGGCTTATTGTTCAGATACAGGAACTCCTTTATTAGGTGTGCGGAATTCAATGAATCAAATGCTTTATCTGCATTTTGATAAGCATGAATTGCTCTATAAATGGTCTCGTCTTTTAACAATGGATTTGTTACGTTTGCATATACTAATATATCCGCCTCACAACACCGCGCCATGTTTTCATAAACATCACTCATGCTTACTTCGTTGGAGGCATAGACTGGATCACGTTTAACGGTTTCGCACCCAAAGGACTTTGAGATGTTCAGCATTACATCGTCGTTGGAATTCACAATAATGCCATCAAGAAGGGTAATCCGCTTAAGTTGCAATAGTTTTCGTTCAAGCAGACTACTCCCGGCAAAAGGTCTGATGTTTTTGTTCTCCACACGAACAGAACCGGAACGAACAGCGACTAAAGCCTTGATCTTCATATTTCCCTCAATGTATATCTTTCATTTCACGTTGGTTTGATCCTGAATTTAATCTTGAAGGGAAGGCTTAAATAAACAAGCTGTCAAAATCAACCCGCTCGAAAACCTCCAACTTTCCGCCTCGTGTTGCATTATAGATTCTAAAGCCGTGTTCCCTCGAATACTGTTCAGCTTTCCGGAAGGCCAGATCGTTGGAATTCACATCAGCTATATAGATAGACTCACCTGGTTTATGATAATCATCGCAAAAATGATCGTTGATGTTTGCAACCGAAATTGCCTGTGGAGGAATAGCCTGATCAAGGTAGTTACAGGTGTGTGCAAAATGATGATCAACACCTAACAGAAAAATCTCGGAAAAGCCCATATAGGCAGCCCATTGCATCATAAGATATGTGACGCTGAAACCTTCGTAGACAAACCTTGCCGCATCCTGTGAAAACGAAGGATACGGTTCACGCAAAGGTTCATAAACTGGAAGAAGAACTTTATTATTTGGATCGTATTGCAAATATCTCGATCTAAACAGATATACGTTTTCTTTGCCAATAAGCTTACAAAGCATATCGTGGCTTATGCATTCTTCTGTATACGCCAAAAATTTGTTTTCCTTGATTGACGAAATCATGTCCCAATTCTGGATGATGATCTGCCCATCCGATGCAAAATAGTAATCGGGCCGCCAATGTGTTTTTCCATAGATCTTGTAAATTTTGTTGGATGCAAAGGATGAACATCCGTTTTGGGCGATTTTATCCAAGTCCTCAGCCCGGAGGCTGGGGCCGTTGCCAATCAGAAAGCAGCGCTTCCCTTTATGTGCATTTTTAAATGCCTCCAGGCGGGGGTTTTTCACATATGTGATTTCATGATCGGGTTTATAAAGTACCGCTCCCCGAATACCTGCACATTCAAGCTGATTTTGTATTTCATAAAAATATACCGGCATGGTGGAAATGATAATTTGATAATCCCTGTGTATTCTTTGCAAGTCTTTTGCCGATATAACGGGGAGCCCGCAATAATAGAGGCCAG
>JAEZJP010000282.1 GCA_023415715.1 Bacillota bacterium | reverse complement strand
CCTTCCCGCACCATCCGGGGGAACAGGTCTTTTCCGAAGTCATAGGAACCATCCTCCGGTATCAGATCAAGCACTTCTTTTTCCAGAATATAAATGCCTGTGTTCACCTGGTCACTGAACACACCGGACCAGTCCGGCTTTTCCACAAAGCGCTGCACACGGCCAGTATCGTTTGTGATGACAACGCCGTAGCTTAAGGGGATCGGCACAGATTTTAAAACAAGGGTGGCCTGCGCGTTTCTGGATTTGTGGAATGCGATAGCCTCTGTCAAATCGCAGTCCGTCAACCCATCCCCGGACAATATCACAAATGTATCCGTCACCATACCCTTGGCAAGACGTACGCTGCCGGCGGTGCCCATTGGCTCCGCTTCTTCCAGGTAGCGCAGGTTTACGCCATATTTTTCCCCTTTACCAAACGCATCCCTTATGGCATGGGGAAGGTACAGCACCGTGGCGGCCACGTCTAAAAGTCCGTGGCGCTTTAGAAGCTTCAGGGAGTAACCCATGACCGGTTCGCCAAGCACCGGGACAAGCGGTTTGGGCCTGTCCAAAGTCAATGGGCGCAGTCGGACGCCTTCTCCGCCTGCCATGATGATTGCCTGTAACGCCATATCTTACGCTCCTTCTGATAGCATGACAGTATTGTTAGCAGGCATGTTCCAAATTATGACGAAGGTGGGGTTATGAAGGAGAAAACCACTTGTTCCGTGGAGAGGGTTCTAGTATAATGGACAGGCAAGTAGGAAGTGTCATTGTTTTATATAGAAAGGTGATGCCTGTGCAGCAGCAATTGGAGTTTGGCAGCCGGGAAGTGGCCCGCGCGGCCATTTTGCTGAGCCTTTCCCGCAGCCGAGAAGAAGAGAGTGCTTTGCGCAATCAGATGGCGGCCGACGGCGTGCTTACCGCAGCGGTAGATTATGGCGGGGAGTTTGTTGCCTCGGTCATGCGCATTGTGGAACGGGCGGTGATTGCCGCCAAGCGGGAAAAGGTTATCAACGAGACGCATCATGAGGAAGGCGCCGTGGCCGGGGCTGCCAGGGAAGCCATAGCTCAGGTAACAAACAAAGCCCTGGGCTTTTCCGTGGGCGGGAAAATTGGCATCGCCAGGTGGGGCGAGCATGTGGCGGTCGCTGTGTTCTTTGGCGTGGGTTTGGTACACCTGAACGAGGTATGCGTAGGCATGGGCCACCGGGCCATATAAACAAATACGGGAGAGAAAACAATGCCATTGAATATCGCCATTGACGGGCCTGTGGGCGCCGGAAAATCCTCCATTGCGAGTGAGGTGGCCCGGAGGCTCAACATACTCCACTTGGATACGGGTGCCATGTACCGGGCGGTCGGGTATGCCGCGCTTGCACAGCAAATTTCCCCTGAGGATGAGAAGATGCTCGATGACTTGTGCACTAGGGTATCCATTGAGGTGCGCTATTTGGATGGAAGACAGCAGACATTGGTAGACGGTATGGATGTGAGCCATTTGATACGTACGCCGGAGGTGGGCATGGCGGCATCCACCGTATCCCGCTTTAAGACGGTGCGAAGCCACATGGTTGCATTGCAGCGCGCATTGGCCAGGGAAACATCCATGGTGGTGGATGGAAGGGACATCGGCACCAATGTGCTTCCTAACGCGGGCGTCAAGATATTCCTGACTGCCGCACCGGAGGAGCGGGCCCGCCGCCGCTATCTTGAACTAAAGGAGACCGGTGGAATAGACACGTATGAGACCGTTTTAAGCGATCTTTTGAAACGTGATCTGCAGGATACAACCAGGCCAATTGACCCCCTCCGTCCGGCGGAGGACGCTCTGATGCTGGACAGCACGCATCTGAATATGGACCAAGTGGTTCAGAAAATTCTGTGCATTGTGGAGGCGCGCTATGGAAAAGCAAAAGAGTAAAGAGGCTTTGGCGCCCAAAAGGAGCAGAACCTTTCTGTATCGCCTGGCCAAGGCGCTGGCCTGGGTCCTTTTCCATACGGTATATCCGGTTACGCTCCACAATACGGAGCATCTATCCCTGAGCGGGCCCTATATCCTCATTTGCAATCATTTGAGTGGCTTGGATCCGATATGCGTGGCTCATGCGGTCAATAACGAGGAAATTTCCTTTCTCGCTAAGAAGGAACTGACACAGGGACGCTTTGGGGGGTGGTTTTTGCGTGCTGTGCATGTGATACCCGTGGACCGACATAATTTCGACATAGCAGCCATGCGCGCCTGTACCCAAGCTCTTAGGGAGGGGCGGGTGCTCGGTATTTTTCCGGAAGGAACCAGATTTAAAAAGGGGAACATGGAAGAACTGGAAACAGGCGTTTCATTACTTGCGCTGCGCAGCAGTGTGCCGGTAGTGCCAATGTATATCCATGGCAAGCTGCGGCCCTTCCATCGTGTCCACTGCTACGCCGATGTCCCCATCCCCATGGATGATTTGCGGGAAATGGGCGTTGGCCGCGATGCCAGCGATGCATTACTTGCGCGGATAGCTGCCTTGTATGCCGAACTTGCCCAAAGGGCCGGTTCATAAGACATCAATAGTGGTTTATTAAAAAAATTTTTACAATTTAGCAGGAAAATTGCTTCCTTAAGCGAATTTCATTATATTAGTGTTTTTTTGCGGAAAGGAAAGGTTATGCCGCTGGAAATCACAACCCACGCAGGATTCTGCATGGGCGTTAAGCGGGCGGTCACAACGGCCCTTCAGGAAGTGGAGAATGGGAAGTCCCTGTGTACGCTGGGCGAGTTGACCCATAACCCGCAGGTGGTCAAGCTGCTGAAGCAAAAGGGTGCGCCGGCTGTAGAATCACTGGAGGAAATCGGCGGGCGCACGGTCTTGATCCGCAGCCATGGCGTAACAGAGCAGTCGCTTGAAACACTCCGCAGTATGGGCGCATCTGTCATGGATTGCACCTGTCCCTTCGTGGATAGGCTTCACCAGATCGTTTCGGAGTATTCCGCGGATGGAAAACCTGTGATACTGGTGGGGCAGCGTGATCATCCTGAGGTTCAGGGCACGGCAGGCTGGTGCCACGGACCGGTCTACATCCTTCGGGAGGAAGACGAAATCGCAGGTTTGCCGCACATTGAGGAAGCTTTGGCGGTAGTACAAACCACCTTCCCGCCTGATAAATGGGAACGGATGGCCGGGCTCTTAAGCCTTAAGATTCCTGGAATCACCGTTAATGACACCATTTGCCCGGAGACGAGAAGAAGACAGCAAGAAGCAAGGGATCTTGCCTCAAGGGCGGATGCAATGATCGTGGTGGGCGGCATAAGCAGCGCCAATACGCGCAAGCTCTATGAAACCTGTAAGGAGCTGTGCGCAAGAACTATTTTGGTAGAGCGTGCGGCGGATATTCCGCCGGGCTTTGCAGATATCCATACTGATCTCATCGGAATAACCGCTGGCGCGTCTACGCCGGATTGGTCACTTA
>JAEZJP010000121.1 GCA_023415715.1 Bacillota bacterium | reverse complement strand
TACAAAACGGAACGGTTTTTAGCGAGGAATTGTTTGCATAAATAGAATGCAAAAAAAAGTGGCGGCGCGGATTGTTCCCGCGCCGCCGCTTTTATTGGACCGATATTTACATAGATATCAGACGGTTCATTTGCTTTGAATGTATGACTCCAAGATGATGGCGGCGTTCTCTACCAAACCGGGGCAGATTTGGGATTGGGGGCGGGGGGTCGCCTCGGCGTTGGGATAGGGATTGCCATCAGCGTCCCGCCCAATAAGCTCCTTGCATAGGAACGAGCCGTTCTTTTCCTTGAATTCATTCACCAGCGACTGGGCGAGCTGATAGTGCTCCATTTTTGTATCGTTATCCTGGGGGTCGGTATAGCCGTATTTCATCCCTAAAACCATCGCCATGCCGCTCACCGCCCCGCATACTTCCCTCAGCCTGCCTATTCCGCCGCCAAAGGGCGCGGCCAGCTTCAGCGCCGTTTCAAAATCCATTTTGGTTTCATCGCAGAAGGCGGCAAATACGGCCTGTGCGCAGTTATATCCCTGATCAAACAGTTCCCTGGCCCTTTTTGCATGGCTTTCCATAGCGGCCACCTCAATTCTGTATAGTTTATTCCATTCGCATACACAGTCTTCATTGTACCGGGTTTCCCGGCCGTGTCAATAGATTTTCTTTGGCCTGTCTGCTGATCTTCCCAGGCTGCGGGACCAGTTTTGTATTGTGGTGTTTGTGGATTGATGATATGATACGCTTACGGTACCCCTATGGGTGCACTAATCTGCGCGTGACAGAGATGTCCATGATATGTGATGAAAAGGAGCCGACAATATGAGCATTCCCCGCAGCGAATATCCCCGCCCCCAGTTTATAAGGAATAATTGGCTGAACCTGAACGGACAATGGCAGTTTGAAATCGATCAGGGACGATCCGGCAAAGCCAGAGGGTTGATAGATAGCCCCTCCCTTTCCGGGGAAATCACCGTGCCTTTCTGCCCGGAAAGCAGCCTTTCCGGCGTCAGCCACAAGGATTTTATGGCTGCCGTCTGGTATAAAAAGACGCTTGTTGTCCCGGATGAGAAGCAAGGACTGCGCACCCTTTTGCACTTTGGCGCGGTGGACTATCATGCGGAGGTGTTTGTGAACGGTGCTTTGGCCGGCAGTCATGACGGGGGATATGTATCCTTTGCCATGGATATTTCCAGCTTTGTGAAACCGGGGGAAAACCTGATCACCGTCTATGCTGAGGACGACGTACGCGCAGGCTATCAGCCCAGGGGCAAGCAATCAGGGGAATACCATTCCCATGGCTGCGATTATACACGCACCACCGGCATCTGGCAGACGGTGTGGGTGGAATGGGTTCCGCAAACGTATATTGCCAGCGTAAAGCTTACGCCCGACGCGAAAAACGGCCTTGTGCTGATAGAAGCTTTACTTGTGGGCGATACAGAAGACTGTACGCTGGTAGCGGAAGCGAAGTTTGAGGGAAAAGCCTGCGGCGCATCATCCGCTGAAATTGCCGGCCAGGCAGTGCGGTTTGGCCTTCCCGTTACGGAAAAGCATTTGTGGAACGTGGGGGAACCGAACCTGTATGACCTGTCCCTTCGCCTTGTGAAGGACGGCAGGGATTTGGATATGCTGGAGTCTTACTTTGGCCTGCGGGACATCGCTTTTGACGGAATGAAGTTTACTGTAAACGGCAGGCCGGTATTCATGCGGCTTGTACTGGACCAGGGTTTCTACCCGGACGGAGTCTATACCGCCCCCAGCGACGAAGCGCTTAAGAACGATATATTGATGAGCTTGGCCATGGGCTTCAACGGCGCCAGGCTGCATGAAAAGGTGTTTGAGGCAAGGTTTTTATACCATGCAGACCATTTGGGCTATCTTTGCTGGGGTGAAATGGGCAATTGGGGGCTTGACCACAGCAATATTGCCGTGCTGCCTATATTCCTCAAGGAATGGCTGGAGGCCGTGAACCGTGATTACAGCGCTCCCTGCATCATCGGCTGGTGCCCGTTCAACGAAACATGGGATCAGCATGGCTGCCAGCAGAACGATGAGATTCTCAGGACCGTGTACCGGGTGACCAAGGCGCTGGATACGACACGCCCCTGCATTGATACCAGCGGCAACTTTCATGTGGAAACGGATATACACGACGTGCATGACTACGAGCAGGAGCCTAAGGCTTTTGCCGCGCAGTATGGCCCCGGAACGGCGCCTATTCATGAACGGTTTCCCAAGCGTCAGCAGTATAAGGGGCAGCCTGTGTTTGTAAGCGAGTACGGCGGAATCTGGTGGAGCGATCAGGATGCGGCCGGCTGGGGTTACGGCCAGAGGCCTCAAAGCCGGGCGGAGTTCCTGCTAAGGCTTAAGGGCTTGACGGACGCGCTTTTGGATAACCCCGATCACTGCGGCCTGTGCTATACACAGCTGACGGATGTGGAACAGGAGCAAAACGGACTATATACGTATCATAGGCAGCCGAAATTTGATCCCAAGGATATCCATGCGATATTTTCCCGCAAGGCGGCAATGGAAGAATAAGATAAAGCGGGCTGCATATTTCAAACGCAGCCCGCTTTTTGTCATTTTGTTTTTATATTCAATCAGCCGCGAGCTTCATCAATTCATCCGTGAGGCTTTGAAAAAGGGAGAAGGATTGGGGGACCGTTTCGCCGTCGCCGCCAAGGCGAAGAACCTCAATAAGCCTTGAAGCGCAGTCTTTGGGCTGCACGGCGAATCTGTTCAGGTATTCCAAAGTGCGCTTCCTGCTGGGGAAATATGTGCCGTTCAAAGCAAACAGCGCTTGCAGAAAGTGGTCCAATGCAATGTCCAGCGCGAAATGGTAGAAAAACGCGTCCCGCCGTATGACGGCGCGGCATAGGTCTTCCGTGTCCTGAAGCTTTCTCAAATGATGGACGGTCAACGTTTCCCGAAGCTTTTCAGGGTATACGGCCAGGCGGTTCTTCAGGCTTAACAAAAATCCGCCTCTGTCTAACAGCACGGTCATGTTTTTTAGCATGGCCAGGCGGCCCACAGGATAATAATAGTTGTCACGCTTGTCCGGCTGTTCACCGCTTAAGATAGATTCCACATCCGCAAGCGTTTCCTGAACGGTGAAATGCATCAGCCAGGTTTCCACGCCGTTTAGCAGCGCAAAATCGCCGTATCCCCAGCGGCCGCCCTGAATCACATCTGTTTTGCCTTTTTCTATCATGCTGGAAAAGGCATCAAGAACTGCCTGCCGCTGCGCAAGGGTGGGAATCTTATCGCAATAAATGAACAGATCGATGTCGCCCTCGCCCATTTTAGGCAGCGGTGTTTTGCTGCCGGAGAGGCCCACAGACTGTACCATGGGCAATTTGGAAATATGGGATACCAGGCGGTCCAGTATTTCTTCCGTAGTGTAAGCCATAGCTGTTCTCCTTTTTTGCCGGGCCGGCGGCATGTTTCTTAATTCGCTTCCTGCGCTCGTATTCCCTTTCGGGATTGCAAATGTACCCTGTTTATGATATAAAGGCAGCAGTTCGATGAAGTGATACGGAAGGAAATTGTGTCATGGAAATGCACGAAAGTATATTACTTTGGAGTGCCCATCCACGCTTTGATGAAAAGACAAAAGAAGAAGTGAGGCTTGCGTGCCAGGATGGACAGGAGGCGCTAAGCCGCTTTGGCCGGGAACTTTCCTTTGGCACGGGCGGGCTTCGTGGAATTCTGGGTGCCGGCACCAACCGCATGAACCGCTATACGGTAGCCAAGGCCACGCAGGGGCTGGCGGATTATTTGCAGACCCAAAACGCCCGCAGCGTAGCCATCGCTTATGACTCCAGGATTGGTTCCAAAGAGTTTGCGTCCATTGCCGCGGGAGTATTGGGGGTTAACGGCCTTCGGGCTTATGTGTATGACAGATTGATGCCCACGCCCATGCTCTCCTTTGCGGTGCGGGAGCTTCGCTGCGATGCGGGCATTGTGATCACTGCCAGCCACAACCCTAAAGAATACAACGGCTACAAGGTATATGGTAAGGACGGCTGCCAGATTACTGATGAGGCGGTATCAAACATCACCAAGGTAATTGAGAGGGTCACTTATGAAAACCTCGTATGGCTGGAGGAAGATAAGGCCAGGGCGTCGGGACTTTGGATGGATGTTCCGCCAGGCGTGATCGATTCGTTTATCGAAAGTACGCTTGCGCTAAGAAATGGCTCTGCGGCGCACCCCATCAAATTGGTTTATACGCCTCTTCATGGTACGGGCCTTATGCCGGTGCGCAGCGTATTAAACCGTATGGAGGGAGTAAAGTGCATTGAGGTGGACGCCCAGTGCGTGCCGGACGGGCATTTTCCCACCTGCCCAAAGCCCAATCCGGAGCTTCCCGAGGCGCTGGTCCTGGGCCTTGAAACGGCACGCCGGGAGAAGGCCGACCTGCTCATCGCCACCGATCCGGACTGCGACCGGGTGGGCGTGGCTGCTAAGGATGATCAAGGGGAATACCGCATCCTCACTGGGAATGAGGTCGGCCTTCTATTGCTGGAACATATATTGCGATCCCGCAGGGCGGCGGGTACCTTACCCAAGGATAGCATCGTGATCAAAACCATCGTGACGTCCGACCTGGCTTTTGAGATTGCAAAAGCTTATGGCGTACAGGTTCTGGAGGTGCTCACGGGCTTCAAGTATATCGGAGAAGCCATGGGCCGCCTGGAGCAGAACGGGGAGGAGAGCCGGTTTATTTTCGGCTTTGAGGAAAGCTGCGGGTACCTGGCCGGCACCCATGTAAGGGATAAGGATGGCGTGATGGCCGCCATGCTGGTGGCGGAATTGGCGCAAGCCTGTGCTGCGGAAGGTTTGACGCTGCCGAGCGGGTTGCGCAGGATGTATGATACCTACGGCATCATGGTAAACAGGCTGCTGAATTTTGATATACAGGGTGCGGAACCCATGCGGGTGATGGGGGAAACAATGGGGCGGCTAAGGCTTGCTCCACCCAAACTCCTGGGGGAATCGCCCATCACCAACATAAAGGATTATCTGCCGGGGCTTGACGGGCTGCCGCAAAGCGATGTGCTGTCCTATGAAAACGCGGATGGATGCAAGGCCATCGTAAGGCCATCCGGTACGGAACCGAAAGTGAAGGTGTATCTTTCCGTGCGTAAGGGCAGCGAGCCGGAAGCCGTACAATCAATGGAAACAATGGTACGCCAAATTCCATCGTGGCTGGCCTGATGATGTATATCACGGTCGGTGGCGGGAGGATGCATGGTATATTACAAGGATGAATCTGTTTTGATCCGCACCATGGAGGAAAATGATATTCTCCTGGCGGTGGAAGGTTTCCGTCTGCAGGGGTGGAATAAGCCTGCCGGATTGTTTGATTCCTACTTAAGCCAGCAGCAGGAAGGAACGCGGATTGTGTTTTCGGCCTTCTTTGAAGAATCATTTGCCGGCTACGTGACGCTTAGGAAAGCGGCTGAGGCCGGGCCGTTTGCGGGAAAGGGAATCCCCGAAATCAGCGATTTCAACGTGCTGATGAAGTTCCAAAGGCGGGGGATCGGCAGCCTTTTGATGGATGCGGCGGAACGGGCGGCCTCCGCTTTCAGTAATACGGTATCCCTGGGCGTGGGGCTTCATGCAGGTTACGGCACAGCCCAGCGGATGTATGTGAAGCGGGGATATATTCCCGACGGAACAGGCGTATGGTACAAAGACCGGCCTTTGACGCCTTATACGGAATGCTTGAATGACGACGACCTGGTGCTGTATTTATCGAAAAAGCTTTCCGAGGCAACTACAGAAGTAACGTAATTCATATAGGTTTGGCAAGCAATCACGGCCTCTGTCAGACAAGCCAATAAACAAACGAAGCCGTAGGGGCGATTATTAATCGCCCGCATGTTGCGATCAGGATGTGTGTCACTTGGCGGGCTATTAATAATCGCCCCTACGGCTTTCAGGCGAAGATGAATTGATCTACCCAGCAATCATGCCCCCGCATAAAGCTAATTTACGATGTAGGGGACACTTATCAATCATCCGTCTATACCAGGTCCCAAGGACGCAACAAACTTGCGATATGCAAACACCAACATCCCGCAATTTCTATAGTTTTAAAGCCATTAGCCGGGAAAGGTATTGCCTTCCCGGATTTATTTATGTCAATTATAAGCTGTGGACGATTGGTAAACAAACCGTGAACACTTGCGGCGCCGCATTGACATGAATGTGACTACCGTAGTAGTATGACTTTGAAGTTCGACTATTCAAATAGTCATATCGAGGAGGATACCATGAAAAAGATCGCAACTGGCATGCTGGCGCTACTTCTTTTCGTATCGCTGCTATGTACTGCGCAGGCGGCCCCGAGCGACGCGGCCCTGACACCGCCTGGGGAGGAAGGCGGCTTCGTTTCCATGGCGCCGGTGGGGGATACCTTATACCTTTTATCGAACACCGGCCTGTATACCTGGCAGCCGGGCGATAAGGAACCATTGCTGCTTGGCACGATGCCGGAAGACTCCGCCCGGCAAAGCGGGAAAACAGGTGTATCCGTCGCCGGGGGCGGCGTAATGATGGTAAGCGGAGGCGGCCTGATTGATCAATTGTTCACGCAGGAAGATAAGCTGTACGGCCTTGACAGTGAAGATGGCAGCGTATACCTGATGGAAGCAGCGGATGGTGTGGTGCTGCTTACCAAGACCCAATCCCTTAAGTGGGATGCCATGGTTCAAAAACAGGACGGTTTCAGCTTTCCTAACATGATATCGGATGTTGCCGTGGCGGATGGGTACCTGTACCTGCTCAAAGCTGGCATGGACGCATCCGCAAACGAACTGCTCCGCTTCAATCTTTCGGATGGCGGTTTCATCAAGTATGATGCTTCCCTGGTGGCCGGCTTTGTTCCATATAAGGATGGCAAGGCGCTGATTATGCAATATACCTCGGAGCAGGATGCCATGGCACGCACGGGCAAGCTGTGGCTGAACGTATTGGACCTTGAGAGCGGCGAAGTCACAAAAGGTCTCGAGCTTCCCGTTCCTGTGGCGGAAGGCCTTGCGTACGACGCAAATACCGATACCGCAGCGTACTTTAGCACAGGGGAGATTTACGCAGTGGATCAAATGGCTTCCTGCCGCTTGGCTGGCTATGCTCCCGCCGCCTACCAGGGCATTACATACAGCAAGGCGCTGATGCTTAAAAACAGCCTGTACGCACTGAACGGGGTGCAGGTATCTGTGCGCAGCATTGCAAAAGGCGAGGCCATTCCCAGGGCGCTGCGCATACAGAACGCTTCGGAGCAAAGCTATAAGGAGTTTGCGGTAAAGCGGCCCGATATTCCCGTGGCACTGAAGAACACGCCCTTTGACAGCGCAGAAATGCTCATGCAGGATATGGCCGCGGGATCAAGCGATCTGTACAGCTTCAAGATTGATGAACTGGATTATCATTCGCTGATCGAAAAGGGCTATACGGCCTCCCTTTCTGGCAGCAGTATGCTGATGGGCATAGTCCGTGAAATGTATCCGTTTTTGCAAAAAGAGCTGTTAAGGGACGAAGATCTTGCGGCTTTCCCGGTAAGCCTGTCTGGACAAACGCTGGGCTACAGCAAGAAAGCCTTGTCGGAATTGGGCCTTACGGAAGAGGATCTGCCCCGCACCTTTCCGGAACTTTTGGATTTTATCACCAACTGGGATGCGGATTATGGCGTGGATCATCCATCCCTTGCCTTGTTCCGGGATAATTTGTACGGTGATTCCAAGCAAATGTTCATGGGCATCCTGATACAATACTACAGCGCCTATTACCAGAAGCTGGGCGAGAATCTGACCTTTGATACGCCTTTGATGGAAAAGCTGCTGTCCGCCTTGGAAGCGGCGGATTTTAACGCCCTGAAAACAAAGGACGTGCAACAGGCCATGTCGGGATCTGTAACGTATACGTTCGCGACTGCAGGTGCTTCGGATCAGCCTGCCACGGCGCTGTTTACCATGTATCAGGAAGCGGTGCTCAGCGAGTATGGCTTTATGATGAGCGATTTTGTGCCTCTGCCCCTTTCCCTGGATGATGGGCTTGATCCCGTTGTGCCTGCTGCGCTTACCGTTTATGTCGTCAATCCCTATTCGCCCAACCAGGATTTGGCCATAGCCTACCTGGAGCACTTTGCCGCTGCGCGCTCCAAGGTAAGCCGTGCGGCCATGTCGCCCGAATACAATGAACCGGTCTTAAGCCCCATGTACGAAACACGGAAAGCGCAGCAGGAAAAAGAAATCAGCGATATCAAAACACAATTGGAAACAGCACCTTTGGACAAGAAGAAGGAACTGGAGGAATCACTAAAGGCTGCGCAGGAGCAATTGTCCTTCCTGGAAAGCATCAAATGGCAGGTGAGCCAGGAAGATATCACTGCCTACAGGGAGCTGGTAAACTTTTTGACGGTGAACAATGTAAGCCCCCTGATGCTTTTGGCAAAGGATCAGTCCATGGCCGCCCTGTTGGGCCGCTATACGGCGGGACAGCTGGACACGAGGGAACTCTTAAAAGCCCTGGAACAGAAGTTGCAAATTATATACCGGGAAGGGAAATAGGAAGGACATCCATTTCTTGACAGTGCATGACGATTGTGATAGTATACCCTTGCCTTAAAACAATCGTAATGAAGAAGGAATGCTTCATGAAAATCAAGCTGTTTGAATCGGAACTGAAGGTAATGGAGGTGTTGTGGCAGGCGGGGGACCAGCCGGCGGGCCAGATCGCCAAAGTATTGGCGGCGGACATCGGCTGGAACCGCAACACCACCTATACCGTGATCAAAAAGTGCGTCGAAAAGGGCGCCATTTGCCGCAGCGAGCCCAATTTCATGTGCCATGCGCTGATCGGCAGGGAAGAAGTACAGCGCAGCGAGGCGGAGGAGCTAAAGAACAGAATGTTTGCCGGTTCCACAGAGCAGATGTTTGCGGCCATGGTCGGTGGCAGGAAGCTGAAGCCTGAAGAGATCGCGCGGCTGCACCTAATGATAGAGGAGCTGGATAAATGAGTTTCCTGGAAATGAGCCTGATGGGCGGCGCCATGATACTTTGCATTCTGCTCCTGCGTATGTTTTCAAGGGGCCGGCTGCCTGGTATCGTTCTTTCCGCCATGTGGGCGGCGGCGCTGCTCAGGCTGCTGGTGCCCTTGGAGATCCCCTCCGCGCTGAGCATTGCGGGTCTAATAAGGGGGGCCGTGCAGCCAACTGCCGTGTCATTGCCGGCCCAGCCTATGCCCAATACAGAACCCATATCGCCGCTGGTTTTTGTCTGGCTGTGCGGCGCTGCGCTTTGCGCGTTCTTTTTCCTGCTGGTGGGGATAAAGCAGAGGCGCGTGCTGAAAACAGCGCTGCCCGCACCCATGACGCCGGAATTGAAAGCGGCACTTCAAAATCAGCACCTGCCCCGCAATGTGGCGGTATACTTTTCCGACAGGATATCCACCCCGCTGACCTACGGCGTAATAAAGCCAAGGATCGTTTTGCCAAGCCCCATGACAATAAGCGGACAGGAACTGAATTTCGTCATCGCCCACGAAGGCGGGCACATCCTAAGGCGGGACGCTTTAAAAAAGTACGTTTTGCTGTTTTCCGTGTGCCTGCATTGGTTCAATCCCCTGGTCTGGCTCATGGCAGCCGTGTGCAGGCGGGATATGGAATTGAATTGCGACCGCCGCGTTTTAAGCGCGTGCGGACCCAAAGCCCGCGCGAATTATGCGAGGACGCTTCTTGACCTGGAGGAACGCAAGCGGTTTTCCGGAATGCTGATGGAATGCTTCAGCGTAAGCCCGTTGGAGGAGCGTATCCGTTCCATTATGGCAGGGAAAAAATCTTCGATCGCCGGTGCGCTGGCCGCGATGGCGGTATATGGCTGCGTGGCCGCCGTGTTTGCCACATCGCCCGGTATGCAGCCAACTGTCACAGCCAGTACAATTTGGTTCACTGCCACCCCATTTGCCGCTTACGATACCTTGCAGGCAAACGCATCATCATCTACGGTGTATGTAATGAGCACCCCTGGACAACCGGAACTAAAGCTTTTTGCACCTTATATTACGGTGGGCAGTCACCTTTCCCAAAGAACATATTTAGAAGATGCAACATCCGTTTCGATGCAATATGGCATATCGATTGCCGCAACAGCCGGGGAAGCGGCTGTATCCACCCCTTTGCTGCCTGTTTACAGCACAACTTATACCACCAGAAGCAGCGCCGTTCAGCCCTGAGTTTTCCGCCCATGTTTGGCTGCCGCATATATCAGCGTATTTATTGACAAACCTTTTACAAATGTGTAGGAACAATTAGCAAATAAAACGCGTCTGATAGCATGGCAGCCATTTCCAAGGAAATACAGGCAATTTAATGATCGCCTGAAATATGGAGGAGAAATCAATGAAGAAAGCAACCGGGCTGTTTTGTATTTTGCTGATACTGTGTTTGGCCGCAGGGGCGCTTGCAGCGCCTGGCGATGCGGTGCTCTTTACCGAAGCGCAGCGTACGCAATTGGGGATTCAAATGTACTCCAATCCCGCTATGGCAGCAGTGGGAGATACCGTGTATACCTTGTGGGGCGCTGATATCTATGCCTGGCAAGCCGGCCAGGAAAACCCGGTCAAGGTGGCTTCAGGTTTGGAACCTGGATACTACTCCAATTACGAGGATGCCGTAGCCCAGGTGGGCGACAAGGCGGATACGCTGATTGCGAACCTTACCAGCGACGGGACAACGCTGTACGGTTTAAACCGCCTGAACGGCAAACTGTTCCCGCTCACCTTTCAGGATGAAAAGGCGGTGCTGGGCACTCCGGTACAGCTCGACTGGTCCAAGATGGAAGACAAGCAGGATACCTATACATACGTGAGGGATGCCTACCGCCTGTGCATCATGGGGAACAAGCTGTTTGCCATGATCCGTAACAACGAGGATTATTACAAACCGGAATTTGCAGCCTTTGACCTTGCTTCTGGCGCAAAGCAGATTTTCGATGCACCCTTTGTGCAGGATATGGCGCCTTACAAGGACGGAAAGCTTCTGGTTAGGGTATATGATATGGAAAAGGCCTACCAGGAGGGGCAAAAAGAACCGGCCAAACCTACCTTGGCGGTATTTGATCCGGCGGATGGCAGCCTCACCGAGGCCGGACCCTTTGGCGATGCGTATGTGTTCGGCATGGCTTACCAGCCGGAGACGGATACGCTGTTCTATACCACCAACAGCAAGCTGATGGCCATGAAAGCCTTGGGCGCAGCAACCCAGGCTGCCTTTATGCCGGTGGATTATGCCGATGAGTCGCCTGCCGTAATGCTGCCCGGCGGCCTGTATGCCATCAATACCTGGAGCGGCCTGCTCGTGCGCAATACCGATCCCCAATACTTGCCCACCAGCACGCTGGCTGTTTACAACGGATATATGGACGCCGCCACCATGTCTTTTTCTTTGGAATATCCCCAGGTGCCCGTCACCTTTAACACAAACGTGTATTTTGAAGATGCCCAGGCGCTTGCCCAGGCTATGGTCTCCGGCGACAACTCCTTTGACATCTACAATTTTGACATCAGCTATCAGGATTTCATCGGTTTGATGGAAAAGGGGTACTGCATGGATCTGTCGGGCTCGCCGGAGCTTTCGGCGGAGCTTGCCAAAATGTATCCTTTCCTGCAAAGCGCCGTTGGGCAGGACGGCAAATTCTATGCGATGCCGACCATGATGTACGGCAACGGCCTGAGCATATCTCCCAAGGTATGGGAGGAAAACGGCCTGACTGACAAGCTGCCGGGGAGCTTTCTGGAATTGATCGACTTCATGAACTGGTGGGTGGATGAAGGTCAGAACCAGTACCCCAATGTACAGTTGATGCAGGGCATAGGCGACTATGGCGAAGCCATGTTCCAGATGGCGCTTGACCTGTATGTCCATCAAAGCCAGGCGAAAAATGAGGAGCTATCCTTTGACACGCCTTTGTTCCGCAAGGTCATGGAAGCGCTGGAAGGCATGAAAACAAAAGAACTGAACGAAATGCTGCAAAGTCAGACGGATATGGGTGGCATGCCCAGCAGCAGAGCAGCGATAATCGCTATGAAGCGGGCGGGGGCCGGCGGCGGCATGGGCGATGCGCTGTTCATGAATTACGGCGACTGGCTGAACGTGCAGGGCGGTTTAAGCAGCCTACAGTACTCGAAACCTTTGATACTGCCCCTGGAGGAAGGCGAAACCGTACACATTCCGGTGTACGTGCAGGGGCTGTTCATCAATCCCAATACGAAGAATCCCGAAATGGCCCTGAAATATGTGGAGAATGCTTTGAAGCATATGGACCCCGCCCAGCACATCATGATGTTCCCCGACGACAACGAGCCTGTGCCAATGCCTAACTTTGAGCAGACCGTACAGCAGTGGAATGATGAGCTGGAGAAGGCGAAAAAGCGCCTGGAAACCGCCAAGCCGGAAGAGAAAAAGGATATTGAAACCTTGGTCCAGTCTTATGAGGACCTTGTTGCAAACAAAGACCTATATTATTGGCAGGTGGCGGAGGAAAACATCACCCAGTACCGGGAAGTGGCGCCGCTGTGCTATGTGGCCATGCCCAACGTGCTGGACTACCGCGCCAAGGATGGTACATCGGAAATCATGACGCTGGTTGACCGCTACCGTCAGAAACAGATGTCCCTGGACCAGTTCATTCAGGAAGTGGATCAGAAGATCCGCATGATCACGCTGGAGAGGCAGTAATTTTCACGGTGTGCCGGCCGCGCTCCGGGATGGATAAAGGAGCGCAGCCGGCTGCCAAGGGAAGGGGGAACCGAGATTTGTTCCGGCGGAAAAAAAGCGTGTGGCTGTTTTTGCTGCCCGGCCTGTTGGGATTAACGGCCTTTTACCTGGCCCCGTTCATCGGGGGCATTTATTACAGCATGACGGACGGCACCTTTCAAAACAAGTTTGTATGGTTCCAAAACTACAAGGAAATATGGCAGAATGAAATGTTCCGGGTCGGCCTAAAAAACACCATGGAGCTGTCGCTGCTGTGCGCGCCTGTGATCTGGATCATGTCTTTTATGCTGGCCGCCATGCTGCGCACGCTCAAACGCAGGGGGGCATTCTTCCGCAATGCGCTGCTGCTGCCGTACTTGATGCCTTCCTCGGCGCTGCTGCTCGTATGGCTGCTGATGTTCGACTATGGCGGCGTCATGAACCGCATTTTGGTTGGGCTCGGCCTGAACCGGGTGCTGTGGCTGGAAGGCGGCGCGCTGCGTGTGCCTGTGGTGCTCCTGTACATATGGAAGAATCTCGGCTTCTCGGTGGTCATATTTGCCGCGGCGCTGCAAACCGTGCCGGAAGCGTATTATGAGTATGCCAGTCTGGAGGGGGCCAACGCTTTCCAGAGAGAGACGAAGATCACACTGCCGCTGCTCATACCGACCGCGTTTCTTGTATTCATGCTGGCCTGGGTGAACGCCTTCAAAATTTTCAAGGAGGTATACTTCATCGGCGGCGCCTATCCCGATGAAACGGTGTATACGCTCCAGCATTTCATGAACAACAAGTTTGCACGCCTGGATTATCAGGATGTGACTACCGCAGCCTATAGCTTTGCAATCATCGTGTTTGTTCTTTTCGGTATGATGTATGCTACCAAGGCCGTGCGCTCGCCCAATCAGATATAAGGGGGAAAAGAAGCCATGCAAACGCAGACCTCTGCCGTAAAGCCGGTAACGCGCCCCCTGCGCCATCACAGGCAGCTCAAAATCGGGCGGACGGTATCCATATTGTTCCTGTCGGTCATTGCCGTACTCATTCTGATCCCCATCTTTTTCACGTTCCTGTACTCCTTCTTCCCTAAAAGCGAGATGGAAGCGTACCTGAAGCTTCGGGGCAACTATGACGAAACCAAGTGGCTGGATGTGCTCGTTTCCCCGGCCATGGCCTCCGTGCGGCAGTATTACAAGATACTGATCGAGGAGCCGCAATACCTGAAGCTGTTTGTGAATTCCGCCAAATACACCGCGGCCATACTGCTCGGCCAGGCCGCAGTGATCCCGCTGATGGCCTACGCGCTGAGCCGCTTCCATTTCAAAGGCCGTGACGCGCTGTTCTTCGGTATTCTGATGCTGATGGTGCTGCCCTTTCAGGTAACAATGGCGCCCAGCGTAATCACTCTGCGATGGATGGGGCTGATGGAAACGCCCTGGGCTGTTATACTGCCCATGTGGTTTTCGCCCTTCTACATCTTCCTTCTGCGCCAATATATGGTCAGCCTCCCCAGCGAGCTGCTGGAGGCGGGAATGATGGACGGGGCGGGCACCTTCCGCTGCTATGCCCATGTGGTGATCCCTGTATGCCGGCCCATTCTGGGCGCTGCCGCCGCGCTGTCCTTTGCGGATTGCTGGAACATGGTAGAACAGCCGCTGGTGTACTTAAGCAACAGCACGGCCGAACAGCCCCTGTCTGTGATGTTCAACCAACTGAGCATCGAAGGGGCGGATGTGGCCTTTGCCGGCGCTGCGCTGTACATTCTTCCGGCGCTGTTCATCTATTTTTACTTCCAGGAAGATATTCTGCTGGGTGTTGCGCTCAGCGAGCTGAAATAGCGGGAGAGGAGCTTTAAGGTTATGAAGCTGAAACGGATCGCCCTGAAAGGCCTAATCATTCTTGCGGTGACAGTGGCGCTGTGCATGTTCTTTGCAAAAACGGTCCTGACCATCACCACACCAAAAATTCAAATCGTGCAAGCCAGCCGCGGCAGGCTGGAGCAGAAGATCAGGTTGAACGCGCAGGTGTTCTTTCCCGAAACGACGGACCATATCTTAAGCGATGCGACTAAAAGCAACATCGTGGTGGATAAAGTATATGTTCGCCCCGGTCACCACGTAACGGCCGGAGAAACGTTGTTTACTGCCATTATTCCCGATTTTGATGACAAATGGAAGGAACTGCAGGGCAAGTACGATGAGAAAGCCAAAGCGTTGATAGACAAGGATGTAGAGAACCGCAGTGCCTCCAGAACCAGCGGTCAAAACGACATGTATGACGACGTGTTTGAAAAGCAAACCGCACTGGATGCGGCGGAGCACGATGCCCGCACCCTTGCGCTGCGCCTTAACATTACCCTTGGGGAAGATATAGCCACATGGCCTGAACTCTCTGCCGGGAAAGAGGATCTCACGAAGGCGGTGGCGGCGGTACAGGCTGCCAAGACTGCTTATGATGAAGTATATGAGGCCTTCTTCAAAACCTTCAACAGCGCAAAAACCAGGGTCAGAAGTTCCACCTTCAAGTATATCAATGAACGGAATGTGCTTTTGAAGGAACTGGCGGCAATAAACGACGATATGGTGGCGCTCTCCAACCGCAGGGATAAGCTTACCACGATCACCGCTCCCCACGACGGGTATGTGGTTTCCATGGATCTGAAAAACGGCGATACGTATGACGGAAAGAAAAGCGCCTTTACATTAAGCCAGGAAAATGCCTCGCCGGTTTTGCGGGCTGATATTACATCCCTTAACAAAGCCATCGCCGACGGAACAAGAGTGGATGTGGCGGGGGATTACGGCTCTGAACGGACATCGGTGGAAAAGACGGTGCTGGAAGGCGACGGGAAAAAGTATGTATACGTCACGCTGACCGAGAACATCATCTCCATCAAGGGCGGCATCACCCGCATGGTTACCGACGGAAGCACGGAAGTGTCTGTCACCTACAGGGCAAAGGATTCCGCTACGCTGGTGCCTGCCAGCGCCGTGCGCAACGAGGGTGAGGGCCAGGATTATGTGTACCTTATCCAGCGCAACTGGGGCGGCTTCCTGGGTTCCAGCTCCATGAAGGTGGTCAAGACCAGCGTCACAGTACTGGAACGGGGTGACAACGTGGTATCCATCCAGGAAGAGATGGATTACCAGGAGATTGCCGACCGGGAAGACCGGGCTCTGACCGACGGCTGCACCGTGATGGAATACATCGATTAATACTATTTCAAAACCTTAACGCTCCGATGCCACGGATCTTTTCGCGCATTACTTCGTCGACTTCCGCTCCTTGTACTGCGCAAAAATCTCTCGCGGCATCAAAGCATTAATGTTTTTCAATAGTATGAGTAGCCGGAAGGAGACGCCATGAAGGAAAAAAAGTTACGGGGCTATTTGATGCTATTCATCTGCGCCGCCGTACTCGCGCTGTCGGCCTTTCAGATAAACGCCGTGGGCCGTGACCTGCAATATCTAATTCCCGCGCCGCAGATGCAGGCAAACAGCCAGCAGCAGGACCAGCAGCAGGATCAGCAGCAGGATGGAGAGCAGGATGACCAGGAGGAAACGCCGGTTGCAAAGCCCAACCAGGCTGCATTGACGCTGTGGGAGAGTTTGAAAACCGCAGCCGGGAACTGGAGCGGCATCATGGATACATATACCATGAGCGGCATCCTGGAAAAAGCAAGCTTTGCAGGCGATACGGAGGAAACAAAGCAGGCCAGGCTTACCGCGCTGAACGAAAACGCGTACAGGCTCAATACCCAATATCTGCACTTTGGGCGGTTGTTTTACCGGGAGGAATTGGAAAAAGGCGCGGACGTCATTCTCCTGGATGAGCAATTGGCCCTGGCTCTATTCAAGATTTCGCAGCCTATCGGCCGCACGGTGACGGTATCCGGCATCAAATTCACCGTGGTTGGCATTTTGAGGCATACCAAAACGGTGGGTGACAGCGAGGACTACGGCGCTTATGTCCCCTTGGCTTATCTTTGGGACAAGGAAATCCAGCTGCAGGCGTTGCAGGTAACAGTGAGGCCTATCCCCGGCGCGGGTGCGCGATCCACCTTTGCCACGGCCATGGAAAACTGGAGCGCGGGCGGAACGCTGATCGATCTTGGCAAGGAAGCCATGGGAGCCACGCTGCCCATCCGTGTGCTGCTGTTCTTTGCAGGCGTGGCGGTATTCTTCAGGCTTCTTTCCATCTGGAACGGTCAATTCAGGCGCTTCTTTGCGGATTATAAGCAAAGGTTATTACGGGAGTATGCAATCAAGCTTATGCCCCGCCTCTCCATTGGAATTCTGGCGCTGGCCGCGGGGTACGGCATACTGGCATTTATGATCTCCTGGCTGATCTCCTACCTGGTGGAGCCCGTGTATACCTTTACCGAGTGGGTGCCGGCCATCCTGGTGGAGTGGAAGGACATTCAAACCGCCTTCTGGCAGGTATGGCAAAGTGCCTCCAGGCTGCAGGAACTTAGAAGCCCGGAGCTCAACCATATCCGGTTCTATGGCATGCTGACGGGATGGTTCAGCGCTGGCGCCGCATTGTCCGTTACGGTGATGTGGGTCAGGTGGTGGGCAAGGCGGAAGCAGGCGCCGGATAAGGTAACGGATGATTCAAACGCCGGCCTGGCCTCCTGATAAGAGCATCATCTGGATTAAGAACATAAAAGAGATTAAAAAGGCAGCCGCCCCATATTGTTTGGGACGGCTGTGTTTATTTGGGACGCCTATTATCATGCAATATCAGTTCAACTGCTGCAGATATTCTTCCAGCGCCCAGCCGTGATCCCGCATGATGGTGCTGTGGGGCAAGCCTACATAACGGATATGCCAGGGCTCCGCGATAAAGCCGGTGATCTTTTGCTTATCCTCCTCATAGCGGATGATAAAGCCATAGTCCCAGCAGTGGGCAGCTAGCCACAGCGCCTGCTGCGTGCCCTTGAAGGTGGTACCCGGCACTGTGATATCAAAGGCCAGCCCGGTGTGATGCTCGCTGGCGCCAGGGTCGGCCACGGTTAGTTTTGTGGCAGAAATGGCATCGGCGCGCTTTTTCCCATCCGCCACGTAGGCGGCCACCTGCTCATCAAACAATTGCTGTTGGTATGCCACAGATCGGTATCCCGCGCTCACCTGCCAAACGGTGATCCCGTCGTTATGGGCGGCGCGAAGCATAGTCACCAGCGCGTCCACCGCTTCTTTTTCCCCCTGGATTTCGCTGCCCTTGATGGTGACGATATCGCTGGGGCATACTTCACGCATGTTCACCAGCTGCCTTGGGCTGAAGTCCTCCGGGAGAAGGTTTTGCCTGTTTACGAGGATAGGCCGTCCTGCTGCGATGGAGCTGTTGGGATCAGGCGTTGGCGTGGGCGGCGGGGTGGGGGTAATGACGACATGCTTGGCCTGGTCGGAAAAAAGCAGTTCCTTGGTGGCGGGGCCTACGATGCCGTCAGCTTCCAGACCGTTCTGTGACTGGAAGAGTGTGACGGCGGCTTTTGTGCCGTTGCCGAACTGCCCGTCCACTTCTCCGTTATAAAAACCCAGTTCCTTCAGGCGTGATTGCAGCTTTTCCACATCTTCACCCTTGGCGCCGTTGTGAAGCATCTGCTCGGTTGGCGTTGGCGTCGGCTGGTTGGGATCCTGCGTCATTAATTGAATGAACCCGGCTGATGGGGCTGGGGTAGGCGTCAAACGCATTTCTTCCGCCGTGCGCCCAGACAGAGCTGCCACATTGGCTCCCAGCCAGCCGATGACCACCAATAATATGCAAAGCAGCACATAGCCGATCATCTGAGGGACGCTCTGTTTTCTTTTATGCTTATTACTGCGCATGCTGCCTCCCAAATTTTTCAATATCATCAGTATACCATTATATAACGATCCAGGCAAGGGACTCCGTCCCTTGCATCCCTGCTCAAGGGACAAAGCCCCTTGAGAATCCCCATGTTAGGGATGTATGCAAAGAATGCTATTTGTCCCCGCAATAGCAAAGGGGACGGGTTTCAAACCGCCCCCTTGAGTTTCAATAAATACTGAACTTGTAAAGATGTTCTTTATGCTTTCCATAATAGGGGATTCAAAAGGGATGAATTCCGGCTGGCTCAATCGGCGCGCTGGTTCGCTGCCGCTCCCACCGCTTGTTTCGCCAGCTTCCTCCGCCTCGCTTCATCCGCCACAGGCGGCGCTCAGCTTCGGAACCTTTGGCGGGGGTATGGGGGCAGCGCCCCCATCGTAACCTTACACCGCGCCTTGGGCCAGCATGGCATCGGCTACCTTGAGGAAACCGGCAATATTGGCGCCTGCGATATAGTTCCCCGCCATGCCGTAGGCCTCCGCGGCTTCCGCGGACTTTTGAAAGATGTTCTTCATGATGTTGAAGAGCTTGGCATCCACCTCTTCAAATGTCCAGCCAATGCGCAGGCTGTTCTGGCTCATTTCCAGGGCGCTTACGGCTACGCCGCCGGCATTGGCCGCTTTTCCCGGCGCAAAGAGAACGCCATTTTGCTGAAAGATATGGGCGGCCTCCAAGGTGGAAGGCATATTGGCGCCTTCGGCCACGGCAATGACACCATTTTTGACAAGCGCCCGTGCGCCTTCGGCATCAAGCTCATTTTGCGAGGCGCAAGGCAGTGCGATCTGGCAGGATACAGTCCAAATGCCCCGGAAGCCGGGTGTGTATTCGGCATGCGGTACGGCCTGAACGTATTCACGGATACGGCCGCGGCGCACCTCCTTGATTTCCTTTACCAGCGCAAGATCAATGCCTTTTTCATCTACAATATATCCGTCGGAATCGCTCATGACTACCACCAGGCCGCCCATCTGCGTGATCTTCTGTGCGGCATAGATGGCTACATTGCCGGAGCCGGAGATAATCACGCGCTTGCCCAAAACATCATGGCCATGATAGCGCATCATTTCCTGGGTCAGGTAGCACAGGCCGTATCCCGTGGCCTCCGTACGGCCAAGACTGCCGCCATAGGTGAGGCCCTTGCCTGTGAGAACGCCTTCGTACAGGCCTGTCAGGCGCTTATACTGGCCGAACAGGAAGCCTATCTCCCGGCCGCCTACGCCGATGTCCCCGGCGGGCACGTCGATGTCCTGGCCGATGTGGCGGTATAGTTCCGTCATGAAGCTCTGGCAAAAACGCATAACCTCATTATCGCTCTTGCCCTTGGGGTCAAAGTCGCTGCCGCCTTTGCCGCCGCCGATGGGCAGGCCCGTGAGGCTGTTCTTTAAGATCTGCTCAAAGCCCAGGAATTTAATGATGGACAGGTTCACGCTGGGGTGCAGACGGAGACCGCCCTTGATGGGCCCGATGGCGCTGTTGAACTGTACACGGTAACCCCTGTTCACCCGCACCTGGCCTGCATCGTCGATCCAGGGCACGCGGAAGAGGATGGCCCGCTCCGGTTCCACCAGCCTCTCCAGCAGCCCTGCGCGTTCATATTCGGGATGACGCTGGATCACGGGATCAAGCGTTGTAAAAATCTCCTGGGCTGCCTGAAGAAACTCCGGTTCGTGGGCATTGCGGCTTTGAAGTTCCGCTAACACCCGTAAAGCATAGCTGGGCATAAAAAAGCCCTCCTTTCATTTGGGGGGCGCAACAAAACCAAGACCGCTGCGCCTTTGAAACGGTCAAACACAAGTCATCCGGTCTTTCCACATTGTACAGGACTTGCCATTTTCTTTCAAGATACCGCCTGAATTTCCTTCGTTTTCTTTTCATCAGACTTCGTTGACGCATACAAATTGGAAAGGTATAATAGGGAAAATCGGTTGGCAGGAGGATGCATGAAATCGATCTACGTCGGTATTGCGGGAGGCAGCGCCGAAAGGTGCCTTAATACCCTTCGGGATGCGGTAAAAAAGGCGGAATGGCCGGGCCGGCTAGCCTTTGGCATATGCCCTAAGGAGAATACCGATCCTGCGCCTTTTTTTAAGGCAGCCGGGCTTGCCGCATGCAGGCTGATGACAGGGGAGGGCCTTTCCCAAAAGGCTGCATGGCAAACGGTATACAGCATGTATGGCGGTCAGGAATATGCGTTGCAGGTTACATCCGAAGCATTTTTCCTGGAGGACTGGGACAGATCTCTGCTGGCTTCTTTTCATGAGGCGGCGGCTGAAAAGCCGCTGCTCACCGGTACATTGTCGTTGGATGCAGCACCCAGGGCGTTGGCTGTTCGGGGCTTTCATCAAAACGGGCTGCTACAAACCGCGCCAGGCATGAAAGTACTGAACGCGCTTAAACCGGTGCGGTCGTTTTTCCTGTCCCCCGGCTTTGTCTTTGGCCAGGGTGAGTGGATGCGTACGGCAAGGGATAACGAATGGGACGGTACGGGTGTATTATCCCTTACGCTGCCTGCTTTTGGCAGCGGTTTTAAGGTTTTTGTGCCGCATTTGAAGTCTATCGGCGGGCTGACGGCCCCATCCTTTCCTGAAGAGAGCTTACCGCCGGGGGACTTAAAAACAATCCTTGCGGAGTTTGAGGAAGATAGCGGCGTCTTTTTTGAATCGCGGGAGGCTGACCTGAATGCTCGCCTGGGCATCTATACGCCGGACGGGCACTATCCTGTGCAGCTCCCTCTGGCGGACGGGCTGCGGCAGCTGATCTTAAGGCGGAAGGAAACGCCTATCGCCCGGGTGATGCTGGCCACGGCCTTGGGCAAATTCGAGCCCCGCACGCCTCAGGATGTTCATCTGACGCTGTTTAAGAACATGGCGGAACTAAAACGCCTGTCCCTGTGCTGTTACTGCCCGCAGGATAAAGCAAGACTGCTGCTTAAGATACTGCCCAATACCTACGCACGGCAGGAGGGAGAGGACGGTTTGCCTTCCTTTGGCAGCGAGGAAGCATTTTTACGCAGCAAGCCCTATTTCATCGCAGAGGCATCCTATCAGTTTCCCTCCCATACCCATTATGGCTGGATCGATATGGATTATGTAAAGCATCCCGTTCCTCTTTCCGCCGTATTTTTGTGGGATGCGCTGGCGGATAATAAAATCCACCTGGCGCAGGTGGACGGTGAGTTGGATACGGGGCTTGTGGTGGTGCCCAGGGAAAAGATTGGCTGGCTGCTTGAAACAGCGTCGATTCTGAATCCCGCCCCGGAGATGGGGCAGGGGGATGCTGGCCTTTTCAAGTGCATGGCGGATACATATCCGGATGCTTTTTCGCTGCATCCCATGGAAAAAAAGCACATGCTCCTGTCTTTATGCCAGCCTTTGATTTCGGGAGGAATGCTGTATGATGCCTAAAAAAGTTTCCGATTCCCGCACCGAACAGGTGCATATCGTATTGCCGGAGGACATCAACGGCTACAACCGCCTGTTTGGCGGCAGGCTGATGGCCTGGATCGATATAGTGGCTGCCGTGGTGGCCCGGCGGCACAGCGGAAGGGAAGTGACCACCGCCTGCGTGGACCGGCTGGAATTCCAATCATCGGCTCATTTGAACACCACCATCGTGCTGACCGGATGCGTCACCTATGTTGGCCATACAAGCATGGAGGTGCGGGTGGACACATTTGCCGAATCGCTTAACGGTGAAAGGCAGCGTGTGAACCGGGCTTACCTTGTGATGGTGGCGCTGGATGAAAACCAAAAACCCACCCCAGTGCCACCCCTCGAACTGGAAACAGACAAGGAGCGCAGGGAGTGGGAGGGCGGCATCCGGCGTAGCGAACTTAGGAAAATGCGCAGCGAGGAGCACTTTTAAGCCTAAAAAAATGACGCATTTGCGTCATTTTTTTAGGCT